>DATKEH010000230.1:0-5694 GCA_035546355.1 Thermoanaerobaculia bacterium | reverse complement strand
CGTCGGTGAACACCGTGAGCGGCCGTTCTTCCTGTCCGGGCCCTGGTTTCCTCATTGGCGGTCCCCCTTCTCCGACCAACGTAGCCATCGGCGCGCGGTGAGCGCGCTCCGCGCGGCGAGAGTATCACCCTGGGGCGGACCACCTCCGCAGCGAGCCCCGCACGGCCCGCGAACACGATCGCGTCTGCCACCCTCTCCCGACCTCTAGTCGTCCGTGGTCTCCGAGGCGAACTCCCCCTGCGCCCAGGCCATCAGCTCCGACGGCTGCTTGCCCTGCAGCACGCCCTGCAACAGCTGGCCGGCGACGTTCATGAAGTCGCGCTCGGTGATGATGCCGACCAGCCGCCCCTCGTCGACCACCGGCAGGCAGCCGATCTTGTGCCGGCGCATCAGTTGGATCGCCTGCAGCGTCGAGGTCTGGGGAGTCACGGTGACCACCTCGCGCTCCATGATGTCGCTCACCGGCAGCGAGCGCCCCGGCTCGAGCTCCTCGGCGCGCGCCAGCATCCGCAGCAGCGAGCGGTGGGTGACCAGCCCCACCAGCCGGTGCTGGTTGTCCTCCACCGGCACGTGGCGGATCTTGCGCCAGTCCATCATCGCCGCGGCGAGCTCCACCAACTCGTCCTGGTGGAGCGTGAAGAGGTCGGTGGTCATCAGCTGCGCCACCTCGAGGTTGTGCGCCTGCCAGCCGCCGGCCTCCTCGATGTCGGCCAGCGGCCACTGGTGGACCGGCTTGCCCTCGCGCTGCTGGCGGACGGTGGAGGCCACCAGCGCCGCCAGCCGCTCGGCCCGGGTGCCGCGGTCGCGGCTGGCCGCGTAGGAGTCGAGCAGCCACTGGGCGCCGGTGCGGCCGCTGCTCACCCGCTCCTCGAGGACGCCGAGGTAGAGGTCGGCGTCGGCGCTGTCGATGCCGCCCGCAGCCAATCCCCGGCGGGCCAGCGGCAACAGGCGCTGGCAGACCAGGTCGGCGGCGGACTGCGGCTTGCTCTCGCCGATCCAGTGCAGCGGTGCGCCGAGGCCGAGGCGGGCGGCGGCGAGAAAGTTCTCCTTGACGTGGTCGTAGTGGATCGCCCGGGTGATGTCCTCGTGCTCTTCGGCCAACGCCGCCATCAGGCCGAACCAGAACGCGGCGTTGGCCACCTCGTCGCGTACCGTCGGCCCCGCCGGCAGCACCCGGTTCTCGATGCGCAGGTGGGGCCGGCCGTCGGAGATGCCGTAGCAGGGGCGGTTCCAGCGGTAGATGGTGCTGTTGAACAGGCGCAACGCCTGCAGGGTCGGCACTCCGCCGCTCGCCAGCACCTCCTGCGGGTCCTCGTCGATGTCCGCCGCCAGCAGCACCCGGAAGCGGGAGATGTCCTCCTGCAGGATCTCGAGCACCGACTCGCGGACCCAGCCGCGGCCAAAGCGCACCCGCGGGCTCTGATCGCGGATGTGGGCGGTGGGCAGGCGGGTGTCGATCGACTGCTGGAAGAGCGCGATGCGGGTCTCCCGCCACAGCCGTTTGCCGAACAGCAGCGGCGAGTTGGCGGCGACGGCGAGCACCGGGCCGGCCACCGCCTGAGCGATGTTGTAGAGGCGCGGGAACTCCTGCGGCCCGATCTGGAAGTGCACCTGGAAGCTGGTGTTGCAGGCCTCGACCATGACGCTGTCGTGGGTGATGTTGAGCTCGTCGGGCCCCTTGAGGTGGAAGCGGTAGTCCGACCCGCGCAGCCGCGTCATCGCCTCGTTGAGGGCGTGGTAGCGGGGATTGGGCGTCATCTGGTCTATTGTCAGGTCGCCCTTCTCGAGGGTGGGCAGGATGCCGGTCAGCACGATGTCGGCGCCGTGCCGGGCGGCCGCCTCGCGCACCTTCAGCACCAGCCGGTCGAGCTGCTCCTCCATCACCCGCAGGCAGCCCTCGCCCCAGGTCAGCGGGTCGAGGTTGAACTCCAGGTTGAAGCGCCCGAGCTCGGTGGTGAAGTGCGGGTCCGCGAGCTCGGCGAGGACCTGCAGGTTCACCGGCGCCGCCCGCCAGCGCCGGTCGACGAGGAACATCTCCTGCTCGGCGCCGATGCGCCGTCGGTCCCCCTCGATGCGCCCGTCGGCGAGCATCGACTCCAGGGCCCGCAGGTCGGCCAGGAGCTTCTTGGTGAACTGCCGCAGGCGCTCGGCGTCGTGCTCGCGGTCGACGTCGTGACGGCCCATCAAGGGGCCTCGCCGCCGGCGGCGGGCGCACGGCGGAGGTTCGCGGGATCGTGCCGGTGTCTCACCTGCGGCGGATTGTATCGTGCCGGCCCGGGGCGGGCGCGCGCTCAGCCCGCCGCCTTGAGCTCCACCAGGACGTCCTGCAGCGCCTGTTTGGCGTCGGCGAACAGCATCATCGTGTTCTCGCGCTCGAACAGCGCGTTCTTGATGCCGGCGAAGCCAGGCGACAGCGAGCGCTTGATGACGATGACCGAGCCGGCGTGCCACACCTCGAGCACCGGCATGCCGGCGATAGGGCTGCCGGGGGTGTCCTGGGCCGCCGGGTTGACCACGTCGTTGGCGCCGACGATCACCGCCACGTCGCAGTTCTTGAGCTCGGCGTTGGCGCGGTCCATCTCCAGCAGCTTCTCGTAGGGCACGTCGGCCTCGGCGAGCAGCACGTTCATGTGCCCCGGCATGCGCCCGGCGACGGGGTGGATCGCGTACTCCACCTTCGTCCCCCGCGACTCCAACAGGTCGGCGATCTCGCGCACCGCGTGCTGCGCTTGCGCCACGGCGAGGCCGTAACCGGGGACGATCATCACCCGCTCGGCGGCGTCGAGCAGCATCGCCGCCTCTTCCGGTCCGCCGGAGCGCACCGGCCCGTACTCGCTGGCGGCGCCCCCCTTGGCGGCGGCCTCGACGGCGCCGAAGCCGCCGAACAGCACGTTGGCCAGCGAGCGGTTCATGGCCACGCACATGATCCTGGTGAGGATCAAGCCCGAGGCGCCGACCAGGGCGCCGGCGATGATCAGCATGGCGTTGCCGATGACGAAGCCGGTGGCCGCGGCGGCGAGCCCAGAGTAGGAGTTGAGCAACGAGATCACCACCGGCATGTCGGCGCCGCCGATGGGGATCACCAGCAGCCAGCCGAGCAGCATGGCGAGCGCCAGCACCACCAGGCACAGCCCGGCGATGGTGCCCCCCTGCGGCGTGAGGAGGGCGAACCAGACCCCCAGCCCGAGGGCGCCGAGCAGCAGCAGCGCGTTGAGGACGTGGCGTCCGGGAAGCAGGATCGGATCGCCGCGCATCGAGCCGTTGAGCTTCATGAAGGCGACCAGGCTGCCGGTGAAGGTGAGGGCGCCGATGAGCACCGACAGGGCGACGGTGAACGCCGGGGCGCCCCCCATCACGTCGGCCAGCGTGCCGCTGCGGCCGCTCTCGATGCGCACCAGCCAGAGGGTGGACACCGCCACCAGCGCCGAGGCGCCGCCGCCGAAGCCGTTGAACAGCGCCACCATCTCCGGCATCTGCGTCATCTGCACGCGCACGGCGGCCACCGCGCCGATGCCGCCGCCGACCACCAGCCCGAGCAGGATCCAGCGGTAGTCGACGATGCCGATCTCCAGCAGGGTGGCGACGATGGCGATGAGCATCGCCAGCGCGGCGGTGGCGTTGCCGCGGCGGGCCGAGCGCACCTTGGTCAGCCCCTTGAGGCCGAAGATGAACAGCCCCGCCGACAGCAGGTACAGCAGCGAGATGAAGGCCCCCACCGTCAACCCTTCTTCTTGCGGCCGAACATCCGCAGCATCCGGTCGGTGACCAGGAAGCCGCCGACGACGTTGATGGTGGCGAAGGCGATGGCCAGGCAGCCTAGGACGTTGGACAGGGTGACCTGCCCCCCGTGCGCCGCCACCAGGGCGCCGACGATGGTGATGCCGGAGACCGCGTTGGCCCCCGACATCAGCGGCGTATGCAGCGTCGGCGGGATCTTGGTGATGATCTCGAAGCCGACGAACATCGCCAGCACGAAGAGGTAGACGCCTACCAGCAGGGCTCCCATCAGCCTCCTCCCTCGAGCAGCGCGGCGGTGGGGGCATGGCGCACCTCGCCGTCGTGAGTGAGCAGCGCGCCGGCCACCACCTCGTCCTCGAGGTCGAGGCGCGGCCGGCCCTCGGCGAGGAGGCTCAGCAGCAGGGCCTGGACGTTGCGGGCGTAGAGGTAGGAGGCGTCCTCGGCCATGCTGGCGGGGAGGTTGGAGTACCCCAGCACCAGCACCCCTCCGTGCTCCACCTCCTGCTCGGGCTGCGACACTTCGCAGTTGCCGCCGGAGTCGACCGCGAGATCGACGACGACGGCGCCGCGGCGCATCGCCGCCACCATCTCCCCGGTCAGCAGCATGGGGGCTCGCTTCCCCGGCACCTGCGCGGTGGTGATGACGACGTCGGCGGCGGCCACGTGACGGGCGACGATCTCGCGCTGGCGGCGCAGGAAGTCCTCTCCCATCTCCTTGGCGTAACCCCCCGCTCCCTCGCCGGTCTCCGCCATCGGCAGCTCGATGAAGCGGCCGCCCAGCGACTCCACCTGCTCCTTCACCGCTTCGCGGATGTCGGAGACTTCGACCACCGCCCCCAGGCGCTTGGCCGTGGCGATCGCCTGCAGCCCGGCCACCCCGGCGCCCATCACCACCACCCGGGCCGGCTTGATGGTGCCGGCGGCGGTCATCAGCAGCGGGAAGTACTTGCCGAGGCGGCTGGCGGCCAGCAGCACCGCCTTGTAGCCGGCGATCGAGGCCTGCGAGGACAGCGCGTCCATCGGCTGTGCTCGGGTGACGCGCGGGATCAGCTCCATGGCCAGGGCGCTGACGTGATGGCGCTGCAGCACCCGCACCATCTCGAGGTTGCGGTGCGGCGCCATGAAGCCGATCACCAGCGAATCGCGCTTCAGGGCGTGGACCTCCTGGGGCGTCGGCGGCGCCACTTTGAGGGTGACGTCGGCCTCTCCCCAGGTGGCGCCGGTGGCGCGCTCGGCGCCGGCCTCGGCGAAGGCTTCGTCGGCGAGGTTGGCGCCGTCGCCGGCACCCGCCTCGACGAACACCGCGAGCCCTTCCTTGACCAGGCGGCGGACGGTCTCGGGCGTCGCCGCCACGCGCCGCTCACCGGGGGCCGATTCCTTGGCGACGAGCACGAGGGGCTGCGACATCGGCGCGCATTGTACAAGCATGCCCGGGGCTGGGTGCCACCTTTCGGGGCGGGGCAGGGACCGGGCGGGCGCGGGGATCGCCCTGCGGCCGCTGGATTCCGCGGTTCATTCCCTACAATCCCCAGCTGATGCGGCGATTGCGCCCGCTCGGTCTCCTCGTTGCCCTGGTCGCCGGGGTCGCCTGCCGCCCCGCGCTGGCGGGGGAGGAGGTGCGGGTGGCGGTAGCGGCGAGCTTCGCGCCGGCGCTGCGCGAGCTGGCGGAGCCCTTCTACCAGCACACCGGTCACCGGCTGGTGATCAGCGCGGCCTCCACCGGCGCGCTGTATGCCCAGATCCGCCACGGCGCGCCCTACGATGTCTTCCTCGCCGCCGACGCGGCGCGGCCCCGCCGCCTGGAGCAGGAGGGGGTGGCGGTGCCCGGCAGCCGCTTCACCTATGCCCGGGGGCGGCTGGTGCTGTGGAGCGCGCGGGCCGGGGCCGTCACCGGGCCCGAAGCGCTGCAAGGGGCCGCTGCGCGGCCGATCGCGCTGGCCAACCCGCGGATCGCGC
>DATKEH010000229.1:0-9555 GCA_035546355.1 Thermoanaerobaculia bacterium | reverse complement strand
CTCGTCGGAGACGGCGTGCTCGAGCCGGTCGGCCTCGGCGTGCACGCGGCTCCAGTCCATGCCCATCACCTGCACCAGGAACTGCTCGATCAGTCGATGGCGCCGCAGCACGTGCAGGGCGAGCTGGCGGCCGGCGGCGGTGAGGCGGACGCCGCTGTAGGGCTCGTAGGCGACCAGGCCGCCGTCGGCGAGCGCCTTCATCATGCTGGTCACGGTGCCGGGAGCGACGCCCAGGTTCGCCGCCACGGACCCCATGCCGACCAGCTCGCCGCCCGCCAGCTCTTCGAGCTGCAAGATAGCCTTGAGATAGTCCTCGACGGTGCTGGTGGGCATGGGCGACAGCGTAGCGCAGGTCATCGGCTTGACGATTTTGACTGATCGAAATTATACTTTGCCGCGCTCGCCCGCCCAGGAGCCCGACCGGGTCGTGCTGGCGCCGGCGCTGGTGAGCCGGAGAGGACACTTCATGCACCGCAGACCCCAGAACCGCCCCGCGGCAGCAGTCGCCGCCGCCCTCTGCCTCACCGTGGCGGCCTGCGGCGGCCCCGCCGGGGCGCCGTCCGCAGACCGCCCACTGCGGGTGGTGACCACCACCGGCATGATCGCCGACTCCGCGGCGCGCATCGCCGGCGAGCACGCCACCGTGCAGGCGCTGATGGGGCCGGGCGTCGATCCCCACCTGTTCAAAGCCAGCGAGTCGGACGTCCGCAAGCTCACCGAGGCCGATCTCATCCTCTACAACGGCCTGCACCTCGAGGGGAAGATGGCCGACGTGCTGGTGAAGGTGGCGCGCCGCCGCCCGGTGGTGGCGGTGAGCGAATCGGTACCCGAAGAGGCGCTGCGCGAGCCCCCGGAGTTCGCCGGCCAGTACGACCCCCACATCTGGTTCGACGTCTCGCTGTGGGCGCAGACGCTGGAGCCGATCGCCGACGCGCTCGCCGAGCTGGCGCCGCAGCAGGGGGATGTATTTCGCGCCAATGCCGCGGCCTACGGCCGCGAGCTGGGCGAGCTCGACGCCTGGGTCACCGGCCGCATCGCCGAGGTCCCGGCCGCGCGCCGGGTGCTGGTCACCGCCCACGACGCCTTCGGCTACTTCGGGCGCCGCTACGCCATCGAGGTGGTGGGTCTGCAGGGCATCAGCACCCTCGCCGAGGCGGGCTTGCACGACGTCGAGCGCGTGGTCGACCTGGTGGTCGAGCGCGGCATCAAGGCGATCTTCGTCGAGTCCAGCGTGCCGGGGCGCGCCATCGAGGCGGTGCAGGCGGCGGTCGCGCAGCGCGGCCGCCGGGTAGCGATCGGCGGCACTCTCTTCTCCGACGCCATGGGGCCCCCGGGCACCCCGCAGGGCACCTACCCGGGGATGGTGCGGCACAACGTCGAGACCATCGTCGAGGCGCTGAAGTGACGGTGCGCGACGGGGCCCCCGCCATCGAGGTGCACGACCTGACGGTCGCCTACCGCACCCAGCCGGTGCTGTGGGACGTCGACGTCTCCCTGCCCGAGGGGCGGCTGATCGCCATCGTCGGACCCAACGGCGCCGGCAAGAGCACGCTGCTCAAGGCCATCCTCGGCCTGGTCGCGCCGATCACCGGCTGGGTGAGGATCTTCGGCGCCCCCTACGCGCAGCGGCGATCGTGGGTCGGTTACGTGCCGCAGCGCGAGAGCGTCGACTGGGACTTCCCCACCAGCGCCCTGGACGTCGTCACCATGGGCCTCTACGGCAGCCTGGGGTGGGTGCGGCGGCCGCGCAGGCGCCACCGCGAGGCGGCCATGGCCTGCCTCGACAAGGTCGGCATCGGCCACCTGGCGGCGCGCCAGATCAGCCAGCTCTCGGGAGGCCAGCAGCAGCGCGTCTTCCTCGCCCGCGCCCTGGCGCAGGAGGCGCGCCTGTACCTGATGGACGAGCCCTTCGCCGGCGTCGACGCCACCACCGAGCGCGCCATCCTGGCGCTGCTACAGGAGCTGCGCTCCGCCGGGCGCACGGTGGTGGCGGTGCACCACGACCTGCAGACGGTGGCCGAGTACTTCGACCACGTGGTGTTGCTCAACATGCGGCTGGTGGCCGCCGGGACGGTGGAGACCACCTTCACCAGCGAGAACCTGCAGCGCACCTACGGCGGCAAGCTGACGGTGCTGACCCAGGCCGCCGAAGCGCTGCTGAAGGCCCGCGCCGAACGGCCCGAGCTGCAGGAGCGGGGGGGTTGAGCCTGGAGCTCTCGTTCACCGCCCGCAACGTGCTGCTCGGGGCCTCGCTGCTGGGGGTGGTGGGCGGGGTGACGGGCTGCTTTGCCCTGCTGCGCCGACAGAGCCTGCTGGGTGACGCCCTGGCGCACGCCGCCCTGCCGGGGGTGTGCGTCGGCTACCTGCTGACCCGCAGCAAGAGCCCGCTGCCGCTGTTCGCGGGGGCGCTGGCGGCGGGGGTGATCGGGGCGCTGGTGATCCTGGCGGTGGTGCGCTGGAGCCGGATCAAGGAGGACGGCGCCATCGGCATGGTGCTGTCGGTGTTCTTCGGCATCGGCATCGTCCTGCTCACCTACATCCAGAAGCTCCCCTTCGGCAACCAGAGCGGGCTGGACAAGTTCCTGTTCGGCCAGGCGGCGACGCTGCTGCCGCGCGACCTGCAGTTGATGGCCCTGCTCGGGGGCCTGGTGCTGCTGGTCGTGGTGCTCTTCTACAAGGAGCTCAAGCTGCTCTGCTTCGATCCCGACTTCGCCGCCAGCGTCGGCTTTCCGACCCGTCGCCTGGAGGTGCTGGTCACCCTCCTGCTGGTGACGGTGGTGGTGGTCGGGCTGCAGACGGTCGGCGTGGTGCTGATCGTCGCCACCCTCATCACCCCGGCGGCGGCGGCGCGGCAGTGGACCGAGCGGCTGTCGATCATGCTGCTGCTGGCGGGAGCGGTCGGCGGCGCCGCCGGCGCGGTCGGGGCGCTGGTCAGCGCGACGGTGCCCCGGCTCCCCACCGGGCCGGTGATCGTGCTGTGCGCCAGCGTGCTGCTGGTGGTCTCGCTGCTGGTGGCGCCGCGCCGCGGGCTGCTGTGGGCGCTGCTCGAGGAGCGGCGGGCGGCGCGGCGGATCCGCCAGGAGAACCTGCTCAAGGACCTCTACGGCTGGCAAGAGCGGCGCCACGGAGACTGGTTCGACCTCATCCCCTGGCCGATGTTGATGGGGGTCCGCGGCCAGAGCCAGACGCAGCTGGCCCGTCTCGCCGCACCGTTGGAACGGCGCGGTCTGCTGGCGCGGATCGACGGCGGTGTCGCCCTCACCCAAAAGGGGTTCGCCGCCGCCCGCCGGGTGGTGCGCAAGCACCGCCTGTGGGAGCTCTACCTGGCCCGCCGCCTGGAGCTGCCCAGCGACCACGTCCACCGCGACGCCGAGGTGATGGAGCACGCGCTGTCCGACGAAGCGGTGGGGCTGATCGAGCGCACCCTCGGCTACCCGGAGCTCGACCCGCACGGGCGGCCGATCCCGCGCGAGGACGCGGCGTGAGCCTCGCCGTCAACGGTGTCGTCTGATGCAGCCCACCCTGGTCATCCTGCTGGTGGCCGGCTGCGTCGCCGCCTCCTGCGCCCTGGTCGGCACCTTCCTGGTGCTGCGCCAGATGTCCCTGCTCGGCGACGCCATCTCCCACTCGGTGCTGCCGGGGATCGTCATCGCCTTCCTGCTCACCGGCGACCGCTCGCCGCTGCCGATGCTGCTCGGCGCCGGCGCCCTCGGCGTCGTCACCGTGCTGCTGGTCGAGCTGTTCAACCGCACCAAGCGGCTCAAGGAGGACGCCTCGATCGGGGTCGTGTTCCCCGCCCTGTTCTCCCTCGGCGTGATCCTCATCGCCCGCTACGCCTCGCAGGTCGACCTCGACCTCGACTGCGTGCTGTACGGCGAGATCGCCTACGCGCCGCTCGACGTGCTCTTCGTGGGCGATCGCGTCATCGGGCCCAAGGCGCTGTGGGTCAACGGCGGCGTGCTGCTGCTGGTCGCCCTCTTCGTGGCGCTGCTGTACAAGGAGCTCAAGCTGTCCACCTTCGACCCCGCGCTCGCCGGCGCCCTGGGGTTCTCGCCGCTGCTGCTGCACTACCTGTTGATGAGCGCGGTGTCGATCACCGTGGTCGGGGCGTTCGAGTCGGTGGGGGCGATCCTGGTGGTGGCGATGCTGGTGGTGCCGGCCGCCGCCGCCCACCTGCTGACCGACCGGCTGGGCCTGATGCTGACGATCGCCGTCGGGTTGGGCGTGACCTCCGCCCTGCTCGGCTACGCGCTGGCGCGCGCCCTCGATGCCTCCATCGCCGGCTCCATGGCGACGGCCACGGGCGCCCTGTTCGCGCTCGCCTTCCTGCTGTCGCCGCGCTACGGGATGCTGGCGCGGGGGCTGCGCAACCGGCGGGTGGGGCGGGCGATGCGCGAGCAGCTGCTGCTGCTGCACCTGCGGCGCGGCGGCGACGGGCTGGCGGTGCCGCAGCTGGCCCAGCGCTTCGGCTGGAGCCGTCAGGGCCTGGAGGGGGTGGTGGGGCGGCTGCGGTCGCGCGGCTGGATCGAGAGCGTCGGCGGCGGCATCCGCCTCACCCCGTCGGGCGCGGCGACCATCGAGGCCAGCGGCCAGTCGCCGCTGCGCCACCGCGACCCGTGACGACGGCGCGCCCCACGCCTCCGCCCGGCTCGATACAATGCCGGCGCAGGCCTGCGACCGTCGATTCGTACGTCAGGAGGAGGCGCCGATGAACCCCCGACCGCGATTCACCTACCTCGGCCACGCCACCGTGCGCTGCGAGCTGCCCGGCGGCGAAGTGCTGCTGATCGACCCCTGGGTGCAGCAGAACCCCGCCTGTCCCGAGGAGCTCAAGGAGCTCGAGCGCGTCGACGCCCTGCTCATCACCCACGCCCATTTCGACCACATCGCCGACGCCGTGGAGCTGGCCAGGAAGCACGAGCCGAAGAAGGTGGTCGCCTGCTTCGAGACCTGCGCCTGGCTGGAGAAGAAGGGGGTGGAGAACTGCGCGGCGATGAACCTCGGCGGCGGCCAGGACGTGCTGGGGTGCCGCGTCACCATGGTCCGCGCCGACCACTCGTGCGGCATCCAGGACGACGACGGCAGCATCCTCTACGGCGGCTCGCCGTCGGGCTACATGGTGCGCACGCCCGAGGGCTTCACCTTCTACCACTCGGGCGACACGGCGCTGTTCTCGGACATGCAGCTGCTGGCCGAGCTGTATCGCCCCGAGCTGGCCTTCCTGCCGATCGGCGACCTGTTCACCATGGACCCCCCGCAAGCCGCCCGCGCCTGCCGCTACCTCGGCGTGCAGGAGGTCGTACCGATCCACTGGGGCACGTTCCCGGCGCTGACCGGCACCCCGCAGGACCTCGAGCGCGAATGCGCCGACCAGGGCATCAACTGCCGGGTGGTGACCCTGCGGCCCGGTGACTCGCACTGAGCCGCGGCTCGCGCCGTCCGCCTCTGATAGATTGCGGCAACCGAGGGAGGCCGCGATGCGCTCGATCACTCTGTGGCTCCTGTTCCTGCACGTGGCGGCGGCGCTGTGGATCACCGCCGGAGTCTTCGGCAGCACCGTGGTGCGGGCGCAGGTCAAGCGGGTCCGCTCGGCGACGCTGAAGGCCATGGGCTACCGGCTGCTGTGGCGGCTGCACGTGATCTACACGCTGCCGGGCCTGGTGATCTCGGGCTTTCTCGGCTTCTACCTGGTGACCGCCACCGGCTTCCGCTTCAGCGAGCTGTGGGTGATGGCCTCCTCCCTTCTCTACCTGCTGATGTTCCTGTGGACGCTGTTCGCCGTCACTCCGGCGCTGGCCAGGGCGCGCGACGTGGGGGCGGCCGCCGCCGAGGCCACCGGCGAGGCGCCGGAGCTCGACGTGCCGGGGCTGCGGCTCGCCGGCATCCTCTCGGACGTCAACGCGCTGGTCATCCTGCTGCTGGTCTTCCTGATGGTCGTCAAGCCCTGACGTGGCCGCGGAGGGGCCCGGCGACTCCCTGATCACCATCGCCCGCGACCTCCGTGACGAGGTCGCCAGGCTGCGCTTCGGCCACCCCGTCGCCTACGTCTACAACCCCCTCGAGTACGCCTGGGACGTCCACCGGCGGTACCTCGAGCGCTTCGGCGGCGGCAGCGGGCGGGCGGTGCTGCTGGGGATGAACCCGGGGCCCTTCGGCATGGCCCAGACCGGCGTGCCGTTCGGCGAGGTGGGCATGGTGCGCGACTGGATGGGGCTCCAGGGCATCGTCACGCGGCCCGCGCGGGAGCACCCGAAGCGGCCGGTCCTCGGCTTCGACTGCCACCGCAGCGAGGTCAGCGGCGGCCGCCTGTGGGGCTGGGCGCGCCGCCGCTTCCGCACCGCCGAGCGCTTCTTCGCCCGCTTCCTGGTGCTCAACTACTGCCCCCTGGTCTTCCTCGAGGAGACCGGGCGCAACCGCACCCCCGACAAGCTCGCCGCCGGCGAGAAGCGGGCCCTGTTCGCCTGCTGCGACCGGGCGCTGCGGCGTGCCGCCGCCCAGCTGCAGCCGGCGGCGGTGGTCGGGGTGGGCAGGTTCGCCGCCGATCGCGCCGCCGCGGCCCTGGTCGGCATGCAGATCCCCGCGGGCTGCATCCTCCACCCCAGCCCGGCCAATCCCCAGGCCAACCGGGGCTGGGAGGCGATCGTCGAGCGGCAGCTGCGGGAGATGGGGATCGCGCTCGCCGCCGATGAGCACCGCATCGACTCCTCCTCGCGCCTTGCCTGATACCGCAACTCGCTGCCGCGTGACCCGCGGGACTTCTGCCACGGGCTGCTAGGATGCCGCCGCGGCCCCTACCGCCATGCGCAAGGTCACGCTGATCACCACCGGCGGCACCATCGAGAAGACCTACGACGAGGTCAGCGGCGAGCTGGAGAACCGCCGCACCATCGTCCGCCGCATGCTCGAGGAGCTGCGGCTCGACGACACCGAGGTGGCGGTGATCGAGCTGATGAGCAAGGACAGCCTCGACATGGTCGCGGAGGACCGGCGGCGGGTGGTCGACGCCGTGCACCGGGCGGTGGACGACGCCGGCTGCTCGGGGGTGGTGGTGCTGCACGGCACCGACACCCTCTGCCTGACCGGCGACAGGCTGGCGGGCGAGATCCCCTCACCGCGGGTGCCGGTGGTGCTGACCGGCGCCTGGCGGCCGTTCGAGATGAAGCGCTCCGACGCGCTGCAGAACCTGACCGAGGCGATCTTCGCCACCGGCGTGATGCCCCCCGGCGTCTACGCCGTCGCCCACGGCCGCGCCCTCCCCTTCCCGGGAGTGCGCAAGGACCGCGAGCGCGCCACCTTCGTCGCCACGGAGGGCGATTGATCTCCCTGCAGGACATCCACGCGGCCCGTTCGCGCATCGCCGCGGGCATCGTCGAGACGCCGTGCATCGCCGCGCCCCGCCTGTCCGAGGCGCTGCAGGCGACGGTGCTGCTCAAGTGCGAGACCCTGCAGCGCACCGGCTCGTTCAAGGCGCGCGGCGCGCTCAACAAGATCCTCACCCTCGGCGAGCAGGAGCGGCGTCGCGGGGTGATCGCCGCCTCGGCCGGCAACCACGCCCAGGGCGTGGCGTTCGCCGCCGCGCGAGTGGGCATCCCGGCGCTGATCGTGATGCCGGAGCTGACGCCGCTGGTCAAGGTCTCGCACACCCGCCGCTGGGGCGCCGAGGTGGTGCTCCACGGCGAGGGCTTCGACGACGCCGTGGCCCGCGCCCGCGAGCTGCAGGAGGAGCGCGGCATGGCCTTCGTCCACGCCTTCGAGGACGAGGCCATCCTCGCCGGCCAGGGCACCCTCGGCGTCGAGCTCCTCGAGCAGGTGCCGGGGCTCGAGGTGCTGGTGGTGCCCATCGGCGGCGGCGGCCTGATCTCGGGGGTCGCCCGCGCCGTCAAGGAGCTGCGGCCGGGGGTACGCGTCTACGGCGTGCAGAGCGACGCCGCCCCCTCCATGCAGCGCAGCTTCGCCGCCGGCAGCAGGATCGAAGTGCCGGTAGGCCGCACCATCGCCGAGGGCATCAGCGTCAAGCGGCCGGGCGAGCTCACCTTCGACTACATCCGCGAGCTGGTGGACGACGTGCTGCTGGTCTCGGAGCTGGAGATCGAGGAGGCGGTCTTCTCGCTGCTGGAGTCGCAGAAGCTGGTGACGGAAGGGGCCGGCGCCGCCACCTACGCCGCGCTGCTCGAGGGCAGGGTGCCGAACCTCTCCGGATGCACGGTGGTGGCGGTGCTCTCGGGCGCCAACATCGACCTCAACATCCTGTCGCGGTTGATCGAGCGCGCCCTGGTGCGCCACGCCCGCTTCACCCGGCTGCGGCTGGTCATCTCCGACCGCCCGGGCTCGCTGGCCGGGGCGCTGGCGATCGTCGCCCGCTGCGGCGCCAGCGTGCTGCGCATCAGCCACAACCGCTTCTTCACCGACTCGAGCTTCTGGGAGACCGAGGTCGAGCTCACCCTCGAGACGCGCGACCACGCCCAGGTGGACGAGCTGTTGCGGTCGCTGCGCGACGCCGGCTACTCGCGCATCGAACAGCCCGACCTCAAGCTGGTGGCGGCGCCGATCCAGCCCTTCGGGTAGGAGCCTGCGCGAGCGGCCTCTCCAGCGCCAGCGCCAGGCGGTAGCAGCCCCAGGCGAGCAGGATGCCGGCGTAGCCGTCCACCGCGTAGTGCCAGCCGGTGAGGATCGAGCCCAGGAAGGTGAGCAGCGTGGCCACCACGAACAGCACCCACAGCGGGCGCGCCAGCCGCCGCGCCCACAGCGCGAACAGCCAGTGGGCGCCGACGTGGAGGCTGGGCAGGGCGGCGATCCCCCGCGTCGGGTTGAACTGTCGCAGCACGCCCTCGCGCCCGGCCAGCATCTTCTGGTAATTCTCCCACAGCGCCGCCTGCCCCAGCTCCGCCGAGGGCATGTGCGGCAGCACGTCGCGGAACACCTCGGGAAACAGGTAGGTGGGGCCCAGCGCCGGCAGGGCCATGTAGAGCCAGGCCCCGAGGGTCCACAGCAGGATGCACGACAGCATGAACCGGCGCCGCGGCAGGGCCCGCGGCAGCGCCGAGAAGAACGCCATGGAGTAGAACACCGAGGCCACCCACCAGCCGTACCAGCCGTCGAGCAGCCGCATCAGGAAGGAGCCCTCGAAGAGACGGGTCAGGAAGAGAGTCGGGGAGAGGCCGAGGTGGAGCCAGCGGTCGAGCTCCCACAGGCCGCGGTCCCACAGGCGCGGGTTGACCAGCGGGATCGTCACCTTGACCCAGAAGTAGCCGTAGGTCATCAGCATCGACGCCAGCCACAGGCGCAGCCAGAGGGCCAGCCAACCGGGCCGGGCCACCCGCCGCAGGTAGCCGAGCAGGGCCTCGCGGGCGCGCCGGCGCCGCAGCCACGCCAGACCCAGCCGGTAGGCGGCGACCAGCCCGACGCCGGCGAGAAGGGCCTTGGGGAGGAACGGCGCCAGAGGCGCGAGGATGTACTCCGCCGTCCGCCAGTCCATGCGCAGGCCGCGACTGCGCAGGAAGACGACGGCGACGAGGACGCCGAGGAGGGTCACCCATTCGAAGGGGTAGACCCGCA
>DATKEH010000228.1:0-7288 GCA_035546355.1 Thermoanaerobaculia bacterium | reverse complement strand
CCACCAGAGGGCTCTCGACGCTCCGCTCAGACGGGGGGATCTCTCCCCACGCCCGGAGCCTGCTATACGGCGCACCGGCTTGCTTACCGTAGCGGGACTCACACCCGCTGGGCTGGTACAGCTGAGCAGGACGCGACATGATTCCAATCTAGCCTGCATCCTTCATGACGCTCCTACTGCAGCCGCGCCCTCGCTACGAACCGTCATGAACGAGCAGGCTAGCCCGCGATCGTGGCTCTGTCACGGCGGGAATGTGGCAATCCGCCGATGCGCCCTACTCCGCCGGCGCCTCCCCTTTCACCACCAGGACCGGGCACTCCACCCGGCGCAGCACCGCCTCGACGGTGCTGCCGAAGAGGGCGCGCCTGACTCCGGTGAGACCGTGCGACGCCATCACCACCAGGTCGGCGCGCGAGTCGGCGGCGGCGGCGGCGATCTCGGTGGCCGGGCGGCCGAAGCGCACCTGGCTGGCGTCGCCGGCCCGTCGATCCGGCAGCAGCGCCTCCAGCTCGTCGGTGGTGCGCGTCGTGAGCGCCTCCTGATCGGCCTCGAAGATCCGCAGCGGGGTGTAGAAGTCCGGCCGTGCCCGCTCCTCGACGACGTGCAGCAGCAGCAGCTCGCTGCCCCAGGTCCGCGCCAGCTCCGCGGCGGCGGCCAGCGCGGCGCGCGAATCCGCCGAGAAGTCCACCGGCACCAGGATCCGCCGCAAGCCGTGGAGCTCGACCGGAGACTCCAGATGCCGCAGGGCGAGCACCGGACAGGGAGCGTGGCGGACGACTTCTTCGGCGACGCTGCCGAGCGCCATCCTCCTGGCGCCCCGCCAGCCGGCGGTGCCCATGACCACCAGGTCGGCGGCGACCTCGGTGACGTAGTCGAGGATCACCTCGCCGGCGTAGAAGCCGCGGCGTACCACCTCGCGGACAACCGGGGCCGCGGGCCGACCGGCGGACAGCAGACGGCTCATGTCGGCGCGGGCGAGACGCTCCAGGCGCCGCAACAGCTCCTCGGGCTCCTCGAAGTCGGGGTGGCGTGAGCTCTCGCCGCGCAGCACCACCGCATGCAGCATGTGCAGCTCGGCCCCGTATCGCTGCGCGAACAGCAGCGCCCAGTCGAACGCCTGCTCGGAAGCCGGGGAGAAATCGGTGGCGTGGACGAGGGTGCGGACGGCGAGCGGCACGGCGGCATTCTACGAGGGAGCGCCGCCCGCTTCCAACCGACGCAGCGCTCTATCCTCCGGCCCTCACCGGCGCCAGCTCGCGCTGCCGCCACTGCTGGATGCGGCGGAAGAACAGGTCGGTGAAGTCGTCGACCTCGTGCGCCGGGAACAGCGACCGCACCTTCAGCCGCACCGCCTGGCGGCATGCGTCGGAGGCGAAGAACTCGTCCGCCACCTCGTCGAGGTGGCCGAGGTGCTCCTCGCAGAAGTCGTGAAAGGCCTCCGCGTCGAGCCGCTCCCTGGCGATGGCGCCGTAGGCCGCTAGCTTCTCCCGGTAGCTGCGATCGGAGCGGGCGATGGCGAAATAGGGCTCCCAGTCCAGGGTGGTCGGCATGCGGCGGCCGGTGACGGCGCAGAAGACCGCCCACCGCACCTTGGCGAGCACCAGCCAGGGGAAGTGGTAGTGCAGGGAGGTGACCTGGGAGTCGGGGCAGGCGTTGGCGAAATCGATGGGGTGGAACCGCCCGTCCCTGCGCAGCGCCTCGCAGGAGTTGAAGTCCCAGCCGAAGAAGGTATTGATGGTGAGCGTGGTGTCGACCAGCTCCCGACGCTCGGCCTCGGCGACGTCCGCGGGCTCGATCCGGTAGCGGTCGTGCAGCGGCTCGCCGGGGTCGTAGCGCACGATCCGCACCTGCGGACCGAGGCCGATGCAGCGCACGAAGAGGTCGAACGGGTGGATCGCCTGCTGCAGGTGCATGACGCTGGTGCCGCTCTGCTCGTAGGCGGCGCGCAGGGCCGCCTCGTCGTCGATCCGCGAGACGCCACGCCAGGCGCCCCCGTCGTAGGGCTTCATGAACAGCGGGTAGCCGAGCTCCTCCCCCACCTCGCCGAGATCGAAGAGCCGCGCATAGCGGCTCAGGGTGGGCTGCAGGTCGGGCGCCGGCTCGTACTCCTTGGGCGGCACCATCCAGGTGCGCGGCACCGGCATCCCCAGCCGCATCATGGCGCAGTAGGTGGTCTGCTTCTCCATCGACTGGATCGTCCACGGGTTGTTGAGCACGTAGACGTCGTCGAGCAGCACCGCCTTCTTCACCCACTCCCGGCTGGTGTGGTACCAGTGGGTCACCCGGTCGAGGACGACGGCGTACTTCGTCGGCTGGGCGAGGTCGAAGGGTTCGATCGTCACCCGCTCGACGGCGACACGCACCGCATCGCCGCGCCAGGGGACCGTCAGGTCCAGTCGGCCGACGATCTCCTCGAAGCACAGCGGCCAGCAGAGGTCCGCCCCGAGGGACAGACCGATCCAGCGGGTGACGTCGGCCATGCGGTCAATCCTCCCGGAAGGCGACGATTCTAGCCTGCCATCCCCACCACCGTTGCGGCTGCGGAAGCGGCTGCATCTGACCGCGCACGGCCGCCGCCTACTCGTACACCATCCACAGAGGCCCGGGGAAGAGCCACGACAGCCCCTCGCGCAGCCGGTCGCGCCAGTTCTCCCAGTTGTGGCCGTCGCGGGCCTCGACGTAGCGCACCTCCATGCCGGTGCGCTGCAGCAGCGGCACCAGCGAGCGGTTCTCGTAGATCAGCGACTCGTAGACCCCGCAGCTGACGAACAGCCGCTCGACGCAGCGACCCGGGGCTCGCCGGAACGCGTTGACGAACTCCACCACCGGTTCAAAGGCCGGCCCGCGATGGGTGACGCCGATGTCGGTGAAGGCGAACGAACCCGACTGCAGCAGCAGGCGACCGTAGAATCCCGGGTACCGCCACGCCGTCGCCAGCGACGCCACCGCCCCGAAGGAGGCCCCCATCAGGCAGCGGCCGGAGGGGCCGCCGCGCAGCGGCAGCTCGCGCTCGAGCTTCGGCACCAGCTCCTCGGTGACGAAGCGCGCGTGGCCGGGTTGGGCGGCGTACTCCTCGAGGCGCCCCGGCGAATCGGTCAGCGCCACCACCACCTGCGGGATCTCCAGCCGGTGGATCAGGTTGTCGAGCACCGTACCGAGCGCCGCGTAGCGCAGGTAGTCGAAGCCGTCGTGGGCGACGATCAGCGGGTAGCGGCGCGTCGGCCGCAGGCGCGCCGGGAGATACACCCCCACCCGCCGCCGGCCTCCCAGCGCCCGGCTCTCGACCGCCATCTCGACGATCTCGCCCGGCCGTGCCTCCGGGTCGGGAAGAGTCCACGCCGGCGTCTCGTAGCCGGCTGCCTGGCAGACCGAGTTGGCGCCGAAGGGATCGCGCGCCAGCTGCGGGTTCAGCGGGTCCTGCAGCAGCTCGCGGCCGCCGTCGCGGACCACCTCCAGCTTGTACTCGACCCGCGATCCCGCGGGCAGCTCCTCCACCAGGTACCAGAGCTCGGTGTCGGCGACGCGCTGGAAGGGGCGGGCCGAGGGCAGCCCCCAGATCCAGTGCCGCAGCAGTACCTCGTCGGCCTCGCCGCGGAAGACGAAGGTGGCGGTCGACCCCTCCACCAGCGGGAAGCGGTGGCGGGCGAGGAATCGCTCCACCGCCGCGGCATCGGGCTGCCGGGCGAGGAGCCGGTCGATGGCGAGCCCGCGGCTCATCGCGGTCCCACGGTCAGAGTGCCGTCCGGCAGCAGCTTGCGCACCTCCGCGTTGGCCCGCCAACGCGACCCGTTCCAGGAGAGCTCGGCCCCGTCGTCCAGGGTGAGACACGCCTCGCCGGCGAAGCGGCTGGCGAGCAGGGCCACCCGCGAGGGGTCCGCCAGGTCGAGACGCCGGCGGGCGTGGGGGAGCGGCAGGACGTCGCCGACCAGCCCCAGCCCCGCCTCCAGCACCTCGGCGTTGCCGCGCCCCTGCGGCGGGTGGTCGTGGAACAGCACCAGCCGCCGGGCCAGCACCATGGCGCCTCCCGACCAGGCGAACAGGGGCTTGTCGGCCATCATCTCCCCCACCCCGAACAGTCGCAAGCGGTTGAGCAGCACCGCCACGTGGCCGCCGGCGACGCCGAAGGCGGCGCACTGCGCGGCGAGGGCCGCCAGCTCCTGGCGATGGCGGGCGACGCTGTCGCGCTCCATCGGCCGCCAGGCTTCGGCGAAGGCGGCATGCACCTCGGCGATCCTCGCCAGGTGATGGGCGTCGAGCGCCCGCACCGTGGCAATCGCCGCCGACCGCTCCGGCTCCAGCAGCTCCGGCGCCAGCCGGCGCGACTGCAGGTCACGGACGGCGTCGAGAGCGTAGGCGAGGCGGAGCCGGTAGAGCTCCTGCAGGCGGCGCAGCCGCTCCTGGCGATCGCGGTAGGCCCGGAACAGCTCCCGGTCGCCGGCCAGCACCTGCTCGGCGCGCTGGTAGAGCCGCAGGTTCACCACCCGCCGGCCGAGGTGCTCGCGCAGCTCGTCGACCTCCTCCTCCCGCTCCTGCCAACCGGCGGTGACGACGCCGATCGGCCCCTCGATGCCGGCGCGGCGCACCGCCTCGACCAGGAACGGGCGCAGCCGCTGCGGCCCGAGCAGCACGCGGGGGGGCGAGGGGAAGAGCAAGTAAGTCATGGGATCGCAGGGGCTTCGGAGGGTGAGATAGAGTGCGGTGCCGGCCCGCGCCGGCACCGGAGCTTACGCCATGCACGTGATCTTCGTGGAGCCGCGCTTCCCCGCCAACCAGCGGCAGTTCGTGGGGGCGCTCAAAGCCGCCGGGGCGTACGTCACCGGCATCGGCGAGGCGCCGGTCGAGGCCCTGGGCCCGGAGCTGCACGGCTGGCTCGACGCCTACGAGCAGGTGCCCAACGTGTGCGACGAGGGGCGGTTGTACGACGCGGTGCGGCGGGTGCAGCGGCGCGGCCCGTGGGTCGACCTGCTGGAGGCCACGGTCGAGGCCCACATCCTGCCGGTGGCACGGGTGCGGGAGGCCTGCTCCATCCCCGGCAGCAGCGTCCGCACCGCCTTCCTCTGCCGCGACAAGCCGGCGATGAAGGAGGCGCTGCGGCAGGCCGGGGTGCCGACTGCGCAGTCCACCGGCGCCGCCTCGCTGGAGGAAGCGCACGGCTTCGCGTCGCGGATCGGCTTCCCCCTCGTCGTCAAGCCGCGCAGCGGGGCCGGCGCCGCGGGTACCCACCGCGTCGACGACCCGGGGCAACTCGACCAGGTCCTGCGCGCGGTCGGTGTCGGGCAGGGCGCCTCGGTGGCGCTCGAGGAGTTCGTCGAGGGGCACGAGGGGTTCTTCGACACCCTCTGCCTCGGCGGCGAGATCGTGCACCACTTCGTGTCGCACTACTACCCCAACGTCCTCGAGGCGATGCGCCACCGCTGGATCTCGCCGCAGGTGGTGGCCACCAACCGGGTCGACGCGCCGGGTTACCGCGAGCTCGAGGAGCTGGGCGGGAGAGTGATCCGAGCGCTCGACATCGGCACTTCCGCCACCCACATGGAGTGGTTCTTCGGCCCCAGGGGGCTGAAGTTCTCGGAGATCGGCTGCCGTCCCCCCGGAGTGCTGGTGTGGGATCTCTACGGCGCCGCCAACGAGATGGACGTCTACCGCGAGTGGGCCCACCTGCTGGTGCACGGGCGCCCGTCGCAGCGCTCCTCCCGTCGCTTCGCCGCCGGGATGATCGCCTTGCGCCCCGACCGTGACGGCCACGTCACCGGCTACGAGGGCGTCGACGAGGTCCAGCGGCGGATCGGCGAGTGGGTGCTCGACGCCCACTTCCCGCCCCCGGGCACGCCCACCCAGCCGGTCGAGGGGGGCTACATGGCCAACGCCTGGGTGCGCCTGCGCCACCCCGACTACGACCGGCTGCGCGAGCTGCTCGACTACGTCGGCCAGACGATCAAGGCGCACGCGGCGTAGGCGGGGGTCCGGCTGCCGCCGCGTGCTAGATTCCCCGCCATGCAGATCTGCGTCGTCGGAACCGGATACGTCGGCCTCGTCACCGGCGCCTGCCTCGCCGACTTCGGCATGGAGGTGACCTGCGTCGACAAGGTGGCCGCCAAGATCGACATGCTGCTCGCCGGCGAGATCCCGATCTACGAGCCGGGGCTCGAGGCGCTGGTGGCGCGCAACATGGAGGCCGGCCGCCTGCACTTCAGCACCGACCTGCCGTCGGCCGTGCAGCGGGCCCTGGCCGTGTTCATCGCCGTCGGCACCCCGCCGCGCGAGGACGGCTCCGCCGATCTGTCCTACGTCGTGCAGGTGGCCGAGGCGATCGCCGACTACATGAATGGCTACAAGGTGGTGGTCACCAAGTCCACCGTGCCCATCGGCACCGGCAAGCTGATCGAGGCCATCCTCGGCGAGCGCACCGGCGGCCGCCACCCCTTCTCGGTGGTCTCCAACCCCGAGTTCCTGCGCGAGGGGTCGGCGATCGACGACTTCATGAACCCCGACCGGGTGGTGATCGGCGCCCGCGACGCCCAGGCGGTGGCGATCATGCGCGACGTCTACTCCCCCCTCGACACCACCGAGGTGCCGTTCGTCGTCACCAACGTCGAGACCTCGGAGCTCATCAAGTACGCCTCCAACGCCTTCCTCGCCACCAAGATCACCTTCATCAACGAGGTGGCGGAGCTGTGCGAGCGGCTCGGGGCCGACGTCATGCAGGTGGCCCGCGGCATGGGGCTCGACCAACGGATCGGCCCGCAGTTCCTCCATCCCGGCCCCGGCTACGGCGGCTCCTGCTTTCCCAAGGACACCCAGGCGCTGGTCGACATCGCGCAGCAGGCGGGCATGGCGTTCGAGATCGTGGAGAGCGTGGTGCGGGCCAACGAACGGGCGAAGCGCCGGGCGGTCGACAAGGTGCTGGCGGCGCTGGACGGCGAGGTGCGGGGCAAGACCGTCGCGGTGCTCGGGCTGTCGTTCAAGCCGGGGACCGACGACATCCGGGAATCGCCGTCCCTGGTGGTGGTCGAGGCGCTACTGGCCCGCGGCGCACGGGTGCGGGCGTTCGACCCCGCCTCGATGCAGAAGGCGCGCGAGGTGCTCCCCGAGGGTGTCGCCTACTGCGAGGACGCCTACGACGCCGCCCGCGACGCCCACGCCCTGGTGCTGGCCACGGAGTGGAACGAGTTCCGCCTCCTCGACCTCGATCGGCTCGCCGGCCTGCTCGCCCGGCCCGTCGTCGTCGACCTGCGCAACGTCTACGACGCGGCGAAGATGCGCGAGAAGGGATTCGCCTACCATCCGG
>DATKEH010000227.1:0-3586 GCA_035546355.1 Thermoanaerobaculia bacterium | reverse complement strand
GGATGAATCCGCTCCGCCGCGTTGTACAGCGCGCGCACGCGGTCGAGCCGCACCCCGGCGAGCTCCCGCTCGGTGGCGCGGGCGGCCAGGGCGAAGCCGAAGTTGGGCGACCAGCTCACCGTGGCGCCGGCGGCGGCGAGGGCGCGCGGCCACAGCGCCGGACGCTTGACGAACTGCTGCGGCGTCATCATCGCCAGCGGCACGCCGCGCGCCACGCACAGCAGGAGGTTGTTGACCAGACCCATGTCGTGGTAAAGCGGCGTCCAGTTGACGCACACGTCCCCCTCCCCCAGCGCCATCGCCGCCGCCATCCCGTCGAGGGCCGCCAGCACGCCGCGGTGGCTCCACACGCAGATGCGCGGCGCCCGCGTGGTTCCGGAGGTGAGCTGCATCCCGGCGATCTCCTCCGGGGCCGCCTGCGGGGCGTCAGGCAGCTTCGCCTCGCCCTCCTCCCCCGCCGGCACCTCGAGGACGACGCGCGTGCCGCGCCCCGCCCGTCGTAGCGCGCCGGCGTCGACGGCGAGCGAGGGATCGCACAGCGCCAGCCGCGGCCGCGCCCGCCGCGCCGCCCCCAGCAGCACCTGGCGCAGGCCGCTGTGGGTGCCCTGGATCAGCGGTGGCGCGACCAGCAGCGGCACGGCGCCCAGCAGGTAGGCGGCGAGCGTCAGCTCGGCGCAGTCGAGGGTGCTCGGCAGCGCCAGCAGACAGACGTCGCCGCGCCCCAGCCCCTGGTGGCGCAGCCAAGCGCAGCGCGCGGCGAGCCGCCGGCGCAGGGCCACGCGCGAGAGCCAGCGCACGGCGGCATCGTCGCCCACCGCGCCGAGGGCGGGCGTGTCCTCGGCGCCCTGGAGGCCGGCGCGCAGTCGGGAGGCGAGGGTGTCCATGGCGGCGGCCGTGACGGCGTGCGGCCGCCGCGGGTGGCGCGATGCTACTAGACCCCGCGCCCCGTGTGCGGGCCGCCGCCTCCGCCGGCGCTCAACTCGCCGGCAGCCGCGCCATCACCGCGCTCACCATGCGGTCGCAGCGCGCGCCGTCGAACAGGTAGAGCCGCCGCGCCTCCCGCCCCAGGCGCTCGTCGAGGCGCTGGCGCAGGCGGGCTCGCGCGCGATGCAGCCGCACGCGCACGTTCTCCGTCGTCAACTCGAGGGCGGCGGCGGCCTCCTCCGTCGACATCCCCTCCACCTCGCGCAGCACGAACACCGTGCGCAGCGCCGCCGGTAGCTCGTCGACGGCCAGGCCCAGCGCCGCCCGCAGCTCGCCGTTGCCGGCCAGAGACTCGGGATCGCGATCGTGGCTCTCGGGCATGGGCACCGCCTCTCCGTCCATCAGCACCAGCCTCCGCCCCTTGCGCGCCCGCGCCATGGCGGCGTGGGCGGCGATGCGGGTGAGCCAGGTGGCGAACGACGCCTCGCCGCGGAAGGTCTCGAGGTGATGGAACGCCTGCAGGTAGGCCTCCTGCACCACGTCTTCGGCCTCGCCGTCGTCGGCGACGATGCTGCGCGCCACCCGGAACAGGCGCTGGTTGTAGCGCCGCACGAGGATCTCGAAGAGCGCCACCTCGCCGGCCGCGACCCGCCGCACGACCTCCGGGTCGCTCAGCTCCGTAGCGCCGGCCGGGGCCGGCCGCAGGCGTGACGAGGGTTGCGCCATCCCCGCCATCTTACAGAGCCCCCTGGCGGGCCGGGGCGGCGGCGCGCCGCGGCTGGTGCTGCCGCGCCTCGGCGAGCCGGGCGAGGGTGTAGGCGCCCACCGCCATGGCCAGGTCGCGCACCGCGATGTCGAGCAGGCCCACGGTCACAAGGTTGGCGGCGATCAGCACCAGCCACACGGCGGCGACCCAGGCGCCGAGGCGCGTCCAGCGGGTGAGCACCATCACGCCGACGGCGATCTCGATGAGCCCCACCACGTACATGAACCCCTGCGCCGATATGGGCAGCACCGCCTGCGCCGCCGGGCTCACGTAGCCCGGCCAGTCGGCGAGGAGGTTGAAGAACTTGTCGAGCCCGGCGAGCAGCGGCACCAGGCCGTAGGTCAGCCACAGCGGGCGGTAGACGGCGTCGGCGGTCGGGTCGGTGGCGGTCGTGGTGGTCATGGTCTTTCCTCCTTTGCCCCGTACAGAGTCGCGAGGGGCCGCTGTGTTACAGGGCATTGCCCGGCAGCAGCGTTCGAGCGTAGGCTCTGCGGCCTCACCCACAGGAGGGTCCCATGGTGATTCGCCAACGCCGCTCGTCCGTCCTCGCAGCGCTCCTCTTCCTCGCCGCCGGGCCGGTGCCCGCCGCGGCGGCAAACCTGCTGGCCAATCCCGGGTTCGACGTCTCCCTCGCCGGCTGGCTGGTTTTCCACCCCGAACGCACCGAGTGGTCGCCGGTCGACGCCGGCGGCGACGCCGCTTCCGGCTCCGCCCGGAACACCGTGGACTTCGAGTCCGCCATGACCGCCGACGAGCCGCTCATCCAGTGCGTGCCGCTCACCCCCGGCGCCGGCTACGAGGTCGGCTTCAGCACGCTGGTGCCCGCGGGGCAGGACCGCACCGGCTCGGCCTACGGGATCATCTACTTCTACGAGGCCGCCGACTGCATCGGCCTGGCGGGCTCGACGCTGCTCCCCGAGACCACGGTCGTCGACGCGTGGACGACCCTCCACCACACCTTCACCGCCCCCTCCGGCGTGAGCTCCGCCGCCCTGCGCGTGGTGGTCTACAAGGAGCAGGCGGGAGGCGAGCTCGTCGCCTACATCGACGACGCGTTCTTCTGCCCCAACGGCACGTGCGGGGGCGGCGGCGGTGACGACGACGACCTGGACGCGGAGTGGTTCACCGACCCTCAGTACCCCGACTTTCGCTTCCGCGCCCTGATCCATGGGGCGGAGATCCTCGAGGGCGCCCACGAAACGGCCTGCCAGCAGGACACCGTCTGCATCAGCAGTGCGCTGCCGGGGCGCTCGGAGGTCTTCGTCCGCATCCTCGGCCCGCGGCCCAACGGCTACCTGTGGCCGACGATCACCCGCTTCACGCCCTCGCAGGTGCAGGTGGAGATCGAGCAGATCAGCAGCGGCGAGCGGCAGCTCTACACACTGCTCGCTGTACCGCCGGACGAGCCGAACCTCTCCGGCCTGCAGGACCGCGAAGGGTTCCTCCCCTGAGGGGGGCGCGGTCCGCGGGTCCAGTGCTACAGTGACGGCGGTCGATGCCGGCAGGTCAGCGCCGGCCACCGACGCCTCGCGGCCCCATCGTCTAGTCAGGTCCAGGACACCGCCCTTTCAAGGCGGCGACACGGGTTCGAATCCCGTTGGGGCTACTCGACTTAGCTCTTTCTTGGAGTGTCCGCGCTCCAGTTGCGCTCCAGTTCGCTCGCTCACGCTTCACCTCTAACTTCCTGATGAGCCTCTTCTCCGAGTGGGTGAACGCCGTCGCGGAGTTCCAGCACGCGATAGAAGCGGTGACCCTTTAACCCGGATCATGCACGAAGGTGCATGTAATCCATAGACACGGAAGGCTCCGCGGGTCAGAATTCGCTTTAGCACGAACGACTTCTGACGAGTCCACGGAGCCTACCGATGCCGAATGCTGCCACACAGTGTGTTGTTT
>DATKEH010000226.1:0-9784 GCA_035546355.1 Thermoanaerobaculia bacterium | reverse complement strand
CGGCGGGGGCGGCGGCGGCGGCGGCGCCTCGATCACGCCGTAGCGGAAGGGGTCCCGCCCCAGCTCGAAGCGCTCGCTGCGCGGCTCCAGCCGCTCGAGGTCGAGCGGCACCACCTGGGTGGTGACGGGCGCCGCCCGCGGGCCGCCCCGGCGCGCCTGGCGCGACGACCGCTGGTCGCCTTCGCCGCCATCGCCGGCGCGCACCACCAGGGCGAGCAGCAGCACGCCACCGAGGGCGGCGAGCCATGCCCGCTGGCGCCGGTCGAGATTCACGCGTCCTCCCGCCAGGCGTCGTCCCTGGCGAACAGCGTCGACAGCCGGATCTGGAACTGCAGGCGGCCCCCGTCGCCCTGGCTGACCCGCACCTCCTCGAGGGTGAGGAAGGCCTCGGAGAGCTCGAGCAGGTTGATGAACTGGCGGAGCTGGTGGTAGTTGCCGACGGCCGCGAAGACGAACGACTTCTTCTCCACCCCGTACTCCGCGAGCTGGTCCTGCGGGTAGCTGATGGTCTCCATTCCCGCCAGCCCGGCGTCGCGCGCCAGCTGCTTGACCCGCGCCATGGCGGCGGTGAGCCTGCCGGCCTGGGTCCCGAAGCGCTCCCGGTACAGCGAGTCGATGGCGCCGGCGGTCCGCCGGCCCTCCGCCACCGCCTGCTCGAGCTGCAGGCGGCGGCTCTGCAGGGTGGCCAGCTGGCGGCGCTGCTGCTGCAGGTCGCTTTCGCGCAGGGTGACGCGCGCGCCGACCATCACCTGGTAGCCGAAGAGCAGGGCGAGGTTGAGCGCCAGGAAGGCGACGGCCGGCAGCCACACCCGGCGGCGCGACCACCACAAGGCGGTCCAGTGCCTCATCTCCGCGCCCCCGGGTCGTCGCCGGCGGCCCGCGGCGGCACCGCATCGCCAGGGTCCGGTGCCGCTGCCCGGCGCCGCGTGGCGGCGCCGTCGGCGGCGGGCGGCGCCGCGTCCTCTGCGGGCGGCGGCTCCTCCCCCGTCGTCACGGATTCCTCCTCGTCCTCGACCACCGCCGCATCCGGCAGGTAGTAGACGCCGAGCTGGAACTCCAACGACCGGTTCGGTTGCCGCACCTCACGCGGCAGGAAGGGATCCTCGAAGGCGGGGTGGGCGAACATGCTGTCGAGCAGCTCGAGCAGGGCTTCGTCGTTCTCGGCGACGCCGGTCATCTGCAGCCGGACCCGCTGCCGCATCCGGTCGCCGCGCGTGCTGCGCTGGCGCTCGAAGCTCTCGGGAGTCAGCCGGAAGAGGCGCACCCGCAGCGGCAGCACGTCGGCCAGTTGGTCGAACAGACGGCTCCACGGGAAGGTGCGCTCGGCGATCCGCTGGTTGAGGAACTCGGCGCGCGCGTTCTGGCTCCTCAGGCTCATCTCCGCCAGGGCCGCCTCGGCGGCGGCGATGCGCTGCCGCTCCTCGGCCACCTCGCGGCGTACCGTGACGAGCTGCCCCTTGCGGGCCTCGAGCCCGAACAGCGAACGCCAGTAGAGCACCCCGTTGAAGGTGGCCAGCAGGCCGCCGACGACCCACAGCAGCAGCGTCACCCGCACGATGGGCCGGGTGTTGGCGAAGGGCCGGCGGGCGAGGTTGACGGGGCGCGCCGTCACGCCACCTCCTGGCTGGCGACCCCGAGCAGCGGCGCCACCTCCTCGGGGGCGACGTTCGCCTCGCCGGACAGCGGCAGGTGCCGCACGCTCACCGCCTCGGCGGTCTGGCCGAGGCCGGCCGCCAGCCAGTCCCTCCAGGGGGTCTGCAACGGTGGCGGCGCGAGCAGCAGGACGCGCTCCAGTCGCAGGTCGGGGAGGTGCTCGCCGAGAAAGGCTCGGGTGAGCCTGAGGTCGCGCTCGACCGTGGCCGCCAGCTGCCCCTCCCCCTGCCCCCGGTCCAGGGTCTTGTGGCGGTACAGCGCCGGCTCGCCTCGGCGGGTGAACAGCAGCGAGTAGCCGTCGGCCTGGACGGGAACCAGCGCGGCGAGGGCGCAGGGAGCGAGCTCCCGGCGCAGCGCCGCCAGCAGGCCCAGGCCGCGATTGCCGATCCGCCCGAGCCACACCTGGCGCGCGGCGAAGGCGCTCTCGAGCTGCGCCAGCAGGGCCTCCAGGCCGAAAGCGACGAGCAGGCGGTTGGGCTCCCGCTGCCCGGGCAGCGGCGCGACCGGCACGAAATCCAGCCGCAGGTCCTCGACCCGGAACGGCACCAGGCGCTTGAGCTTCCAGCGCAGGATCTCGAGCCGCGACTCGTGCGACGCCGGCAGCTCCCCCAGCTCGACGAAGCTCAGCCGCAGCCACTCGTCGGGGAGCACTAGCGACGCCTGCTCGACGGGCGCCGAGACGCCGCCGAGCAACCGCTCGACGGCCTCCGCGAAGGCTTCCGGCGCCCGCAGCGGCCCGCCCAGCACCCCCGGCTCGAAGGTGCCCGGATCCAGCGCCACCCGTCGATGCTCGTGCAGCGCCAAGCCCTCGCCCGCGGCCCCCTCGAAGCGCCCGTAGCGGATCTCCTGCGGGCCGACGGCGAAGACGTGCGGCGGCCCCAGGGTGGCGTCGAAGCCGAGCACCCTGCGCGCCCAGCGCGGCAGCTCAATCAACGAAGGTCACCTTGTTCACCTCGCGCAGGGTGGTCACGCCCTCGAACACCTTCTGCAGGGCCGACTCGCGCAGGAACACCATCCCCTCCTCCTTGGCCACCCGCTTGATCTCCGACGCCGGGCGGCGCTCCAGGATCAGCTCGCGGATGGTGTCGGAGAGGTCGAGCAGCTCCGAGACCGCCAGGCGGCCGTGGAACCCGGTGCCGTCGCACTCGACGCAGCCGGCGCCCTCGTAGAAGGTGTTTTCGCCGTAGACGTCGGGATCGAGGCCCGAGTCCTCCAGCAACTGGCGGGTGGCCCGGTGCGGCCGCTTGCAGTGCGGGCAGATCTTGCGCACCAGGCGCTGCGCCAGCACACAGTTGAGGGCGGACACGAAGTTGTAGAGGTCGACGTTCATGTTGAGGAAGCGGCCCAGCACGTCGACCACGTTGTTGGCGTGCACGGTGGTGAACACCAGGTGCCCGGTGAGCGCCGACTGGATGGCGATCTGCGCCGTCTCCTCGTCGCGGATCTCGCCGACCATCACCTTGTCCGGGTCGTGGCGCAGGATCGATCGCAGCCCGCGGGCGAAGGTCAGGCCCTTCTTTTCGTTCACCGGGATCTGGCTGATCCCCCGCAGCTGATACTCCACCGGGTCCTCGATGGTGATGATCTTGTCCTCCGAGGACTGGATCTCGGAGAGGCAGGCGTAGAGCGTGGTGGTCTTTCCCGAGCCGGTGGGGCCGGTCACCAGCACCATCCCATAGGGCTCGCGGATGAACTTGCGCAGCTTCTTGATGGTGTCCTCGTCGAGCCCCAGGATGTCCAGCCGCAGGCTGGCGAAGTCCTTGTTCATCGACTCCTTGTCGAGGATGCGGATGACGCAGTCCTCACCGTGGACGGTGGGCAGGATGGAGACGCGGAAGTCGATGGTGCGCTTCTTCAGCCGCAGCTTGAAGCGGCCGTCCTGGGGCACCCGCTTCTCGGCGATGTCGAGCTCGCTCATCACCTTGAGGCGGCTGATGACGGTCTGGTGATGCCGCTTGTCGATCGGCTCCATCGCCTGGTAGAGGACGCCGTCGATGCGGTACTTGATGATCACCTCGGTCTCGCGGGTCTCGATGTGGATGTCGCTCGCCCGCCGCTGGATGGCGTTGAAAATCGTCGTGTCGACCAGCTTGATGATCGGCGAGGAGTCGGCGGTGATGCGGTCGAGGGAGAGCACCTCCTCCCCCTCCTCGTCCTCCTGCACCAGCTGCATGCGGAAGTCCTCGCTGGCCTCGTCCAGCACCCGCTGGACGCTCTCGGACTTCTGCAGGATCTCCTCGATGGCGCTGCGCGGCCCGACCTTGACGTCGACGCTCTCCCCGAGCAGCATCTCGAGCTCGTCGATCTTCATCACGTCGGTGGGGTCGGCGAGGATGATCGCCAGACGGCCGTCGCGGCGCGACTCGGGGATGAACAGGTAGCGCAGCATCAGGTCGAAGGGGACGGAGCGCAGCAGGTCGTTGTCGAGCCGGAAACGGTTGACGTCGACGTACTCGAGGCCATAGCGCTGGGCGGTGGCCTGCGCCTCCTCCGCCTCGCGCAGCAGGTGCACCTTGCTCTTCTCGAAGATGTCGGGCTGATCGGAGATGGTCATCTGGTCGTTCCCGTGGGTCGTCTCGTCGCGGGCCGGCGCACCCTACCGCACCTCACCCAGCACGCTGAACATGGGCAGGTAGACCGAGACCAGCAGCAGGGCGATGATCAGACCCATGAACACCAGCATCACGGGTTCGACCAGCGCCAGCAGGCGCTGCATGCGGATCTCGACCTCCTGGTCGAGGAAGTCGGCGATGTTGTTGAGCATGGTGGCGAGCGCGCCGGTGGTCTCGCCGACCTTGATCATGTCGATGGCGATGTCGTCCACCACCTCGCTCTGCTCGAACGCGGCGTACAGCGCTTTTCCTTCCCGCACCATCTGTACGCTCGGCGCCACGCGGTCGCGCACGTAGGCGTTGCCGACGGCGCCGATGGCGATCTCGAGCGACGGCACCAGCGGCAGGCCGCCCTCGAGCAGGGTCGCCAGAGAGCGGGTCAGCTCGGCGATGGCGAAGCTGTGGAAGACCCTGCCCAGCACCGGCAGCTTCAGCTGCAGGCGGTCGACGGCGATCTCGCCGGCCGGCGTCGCCGCCCACTGCCGGAACCCGACCACCGCCACCAGCAGGGCGGGGACGATCACCAGCCAGCTGTCCTGCAGGAAGCTGCCCACCGCCAGCGTGACGCGGGTGATCAGCGGCAGCTCCGCCTCGAGGTCGGCGTAGAAGAGGGCGAACCGCGGCACCACGTACACCGTCATCACCGTGATCATGGCGATCGACAGCACCACCAGCACGGCGGGGTAGACCAGGGCCGACACCACCCGCTTGCGGGCCTCGAGCACCAGCTGCAGGTAGCGCACGAAGCGGCGGATCACCTTCTCCAGGTCGCCGCTGCGCTCCCCCGCCTTGAGGCTCGGCGCGTACAGCCGGGGGAACTGGTCGGCGTGGGCCTCGAAGGCGGCGGACAGCTCCTGGCCGCTGGCTACCCGCTCGCGGACGTCCTCCAGCACCTCGCGTAGCGCCGGATCCTCCAGCCGCTCGAGCATCAGGTCGAGCGCCTGCAGCAGCGGCAGCCCGGCACCGAGCAGGGCGGCCAGCTCCTGGTTGAACACCAGGAAGCGCTGGGTCCCTACCTTGCGTCGCCGCCCGCCCAGGCGCGGCCAGCTCAGCGAGCCGCCCAGGCGCCGCGGCCGCACCTCGAAGACGTGATAGCCCTTGCGCTGCAGCTCGCGGCGCAGCGCCTCGGCGTCGGCGGCGTGGTGCACCTCCTCGATCACCGCTCCTTCGGGCGTCCCCAGCCGGCACAGGTAGTCCATTCAGTCGCCCGCCCCGGCGGCCGTCGCGCCGTGGCAGCGCACCACCACCAACAGCGCCTCGCGACTGTCGCCTCCCGGCGTCAGGGCGAGGATCGTGGTCCGCCCCAGCCAGAGGTTGAGGTTGCTGCGCATGAGGCTGCGCCGCCCGCCCGGCTCCGGCTGCCGCTGCGAGATCTCGAACTGGTGCAGCCGCAGCCGCTGATCGACGAGGATGGTGCCGAGGCGGAACTGCACCTCGTACCCCTGGGCCAGCTGGAACCGCAGCTCCTGCCCCTCGCGGCTGGAAACGGTGCTCGACGACACCAGCTCGTAGTCGCCATAGGGGAGGTAGGCCTCGAGGCGGGCCAGCAGCTCGGTCGGAATGTCGGGCGAATGGCTGGGCGGCGACACCTGCGCCGGCCGCGCCCGCACCAGCCACAGATCCACCTCCACCGGCCGCGCCGGGTGGTCGAAGCTGCGCAGCACCGGCACGATGCGCGCCAGCGCCGCCAGGCTGTCGCGGATCACCAGCGTGTTGCCGCCGGGGCGCAGCTCGACGGTGCCGCGGCGCGACAGCAGCGGCAGCACCAGCCCCATCGCCTCCGCCGCCGGCTGATGCTCGAGGGTGAATACCTGGACCACCAGGCCTTCGGCGCCCTCGGCGGGAGCCTGCTGGGCGATGGACGGGACGGCGGCCAGCAGCATCAGCACCACCAGGGCCGGCGGCCACGGACCCCGCCGTCGCACCGCCGCCGCGCGCCGCGGGCCCGGCGGGTGACGAAGGCCGAGACCCTGCCTCCGCCGACGACAGCAGGCGGTGGGAACACGCATGGAAACGCTCAGACGTCCAGCCGCGCGTCGACCACCAGCACCAGCGAGAGGTCGTCCTCGCTCCACTGCAGCACCTGCTCGTAGGGGTGCTCGAGGTGCTCGAGCACCGGCTGGGCCGCGAGCTCGGCGGTCAGCAGGGCGAGCGTGGACGGCAGGCGAGGAGCGGCGGTCGGCGGCGTCTGCTGCGGGGTCGGGCCATGGCCGCCGACGGCGAACAGGGCGAGCACGGCGGCGGCCGCCGGCCACCGCAGCCAGCCCCTCGCGCCGCGGCCGCCGCCGAGACGCCGCGAGCGGCGGAGGGTGTGCACCCGCTGCCGCATCGGCTCCACCTCCTCGCCGGCGGCGGGGGTCGGCAGACGCCGGAAGAGCAGCAGCGGGTCGGCGGCGGAAGCCGTCTGCCAGCACGCCCCGCAGCGATCGAGGTGGTCGAGCGCCTCGCCCCAGCCGGCCGGGTCCTCGCCGGCGCCCTCGCGCAGCGCCACCAGCGCCGGCCAATCGGGGCAGCTCATCCGGCCTCTCCATGGCGGGCGGCGCCGGCGTACTCGGGGTAGCGGCGGCGGATCTCCCGCTGTAGCACCTTGCGGGCGTTGAACAGGTGGTTGCGCACGGTCGACTCGCGACAGTCGAGGATCGCCGCCACCTCGGAGGAGGGCAGCCCTTCGACCTCGCGCAGCAGGAAGGCGAGGCGCTGCTTCTCGCTCAGCTCCTGCGCCAGCTCCTCGAAGATCGCCCTCACCTCCCGCGCCTGCAGCTCACCGGCCGAGCGGGCCACGCCGCCGGTGACCTGGTGCAGATGGTGGCGGTAGGGCTCGTGCTGCCGCTCGCGGCTGCGGCGCGAGCGCAGCTGGTCGATGGCGAGGTTGGTGGCGATGCGGTAGATCCAGGTGTTGGGGCTCCAGCGTGGGTCGAACCTGCCGCGGTTCTCCCACAGGCGCAGGAAAGCGGTCTGCACCACGTCCCGCGACTCCTCGAGGTCGCCGAGGATGCGCAGCACGACCTGCAGCAGCGGCTGGGTCTTGCGCCGTATCAGCTCGTCGAGGGCGAGCTCGTCGTCGCCCCGCAACCCCTCCAGCAGGTCGCGATCGGACGCCTCCCCCCAGCGGCAGCGCTGCTGCCGCTGGCTGTAGACCAGTTGCGGTGTCGCCATAGCTCCTCGGCTCTGATTCTTACGGTCGCGCGTCATGACTCGTCTAGTGAGGCTGCGCCTCGGGCCCCCGAGGGCTCCCTGCCCTCTGCGGCGCTGCCACCGCTGCCCCGAACGACGAATTATACTGCCCCCTCGTGTGGCTGCTCTATCAGCTGGGGGTGGCGTGTGCCCTCGCCCTCGCCGGCCCCTGGCTGCTGGTGCGCCGCGGCTCGCACTATCTCCCCACGCTGCGGCATCGCCTCGGCGGCTATCCCGCCGGGCGGCCCGAGCGGCCGCTGTGGATCCACGCCGTGTCGGTGGGCGAGGTCGGGGTGGCGGGCACCCTGGCGGCGGCGCTGCCGGCCGACCTGCCGCTGCTGGTCACCACCATCACGCCGACGGGCCAGCAGCGGGCGCGGGCGCAGCTCTCCCACCGGGCGCAGACCGCGTACCTGCCCTTCGACCTGACGCCGCCGATCGCGCGCTTCTTCTCCCGCTTCCGCCCCGCCGCCCTGGTGCTGGTGGAAGGGGACTACTGGCCGCTGCTGCTGCGGCGCTGCCGCCGCCAGGGCGTGCCGGTGGCGGTGGTCAACGGCCGGGTGGGCGACCGCAGCTTCCGCCGCCTCGCGCGCCTGCCGGCCGCGCTGCGGCGCCCGCTGCTGGCTCCGATCGCAGCGTTCGGCGTCCAGACGGCGGAGGACGCGCGGCGGCTGGGGGCGCTCGGCGTCGCGCCCGAGCGGGTGCGGGTGACCGGCAACCTCAAGTACGAGGCGCCGGAGCCTCCCCGGCAACCGCAGCTCGAGGTGGCGCTCGCCGCCGCCGCCGCCGGGCGCCCGATCCTGGTGGCGGGCTCGACCATGCCCGGGGAGGAGGAGGCGGTGCTCTCCGCCTTCGCCACCCTCGGAGGCGGCGAACGGGCGCTGCTGCTGCTGGCGCCGCGCCACCCGGAACGCTGGGAGGCGGTGGCCGCGACGCTGGACGCCAGCGGTCTACCCTGGGCGCGTCGCAGCGTTCTCGAGGGCGGCGCCGGGACGTCGGTGGTGCTGCTCGACAGTCTCGGCGAGCTCGCCGCGCTCTACCGGCTGGCGGCGGCGACCTTCATCGGCGGCACCCTGGCGCGCAGCGGCGGCCACAACCCCCTGGAGCCGGCCCGCTTCGGGCGCCCCATCGCCGTCGGCCCGTCGATGGAGAACTTCCGCGACATGGCCGAGCAGTTCGACCGCGCCGGCGCCTGGCAGCGGGTGGCCGATGCCGGGGAGCTGGCGGCGGTGTGGCGGCGCTGGCTCGACGACCCCCCGGCGGCCGCCGCCGTCGGCGCGGCGGCGCTCCAGCTGGTGGAGAGCAACCGCGGCGCCCTCGCCAGCACCCGGGAGCTGCTCGTCCCCCTGGTGGCGGCCGCCACACGATGACCGCCGCCTCTCCCTGGCAGCGCCTCTACGCCACCGCCCACCGCTGGCGCGCGCGCTGGTACGCGGGCCGCGCCAAGCGGCTGCCGCGGCCCGCCGTGAGCCTCGGCAACCTCCACTGGGGGGGCACCGGCAAGACGCCGCTGGTGGCCGCCGTGGCGGCCCGCCTGCGCGACCGGGGCCTGAGCGTGGCGGTTCTCTCCCGTGGCTACGGCCGCAGCACCCGCGGCCCGCTGCTGGTCAGCCGCGGTGACGGCCCCGAGGTCGATCCCTGGCGGGCCGGCGAGGAGCCCTTCCTGCTGGCCGAGCAGCTGCCGGGAGTGGCGGTGGTGGTGGCCGAGCGCCGCCACGCCGGCGGGCTGCTGGCGCTGGCGGAGCTCGCCCGGCCGCCGGACCTCTTCGTGCTCGACGACGCCTTCTCCCACCTCGCGCTGGCCCGCGACCTCGACCTGCTGGTGCTGCCCGCCGCCGATCCGCTCGCAGGCGGGAAGCTCCCTCCCGCAGGCCGCCTGCGCGAGCCGCTGGCCGCCGCCGGTCGCGCGCACGCCCTCCTCCTCACCGGCGCCGGGGCGGCGCCGGAAGCGGCCCGCGAGGTGGCGCGAGAGCTGCGCTGCTTCGGCTTCACCGGGCCGGCATTCGCGGCGCCCACCCGCGTCGCGGCGCCGCGTCTGGCCGCCGGCGACGACCCCGGCCGGGAGGCGGGCCTGCTGCTGGTCACCGGCATCGCCCGTCCCGAGCGGGTGCGGCAGGCTGCCGAAGCCCTGGGCCTGGCGCTGCGCGGTCACCTGGCCTACCCCGACCACCACCCCTACCCGCCGCAGTCGGTGGGTGAGATCACGGCCCGCTGCCGCGAGCTGGGCGCCCTGGCGGTGCTGACCACCGCCAAGGACCGGGTCAAGCTCGCCGGCCGCCTGCCGCTGCCGCTGTTCGAGCTGCCGCTGGAGGTGGCGCCGGAAGAGGCCTTCTGGAGCTGGCTGA
>DATKEH010000225.1:0-4012 GCA_035546355.1 Thermoanaerobaculia bacterium | reverse complement strand
CGCCGGTGGTCATCCCCGGGGTCGTCGACTTCACCGAGGAGGCCGACGAAGCCTTCGCCCGCTTCGCCGATGCCGGGATGCGGGTGGTGCGCTCGACCGACCCGCTCGCCGACTGGCCGGGAATCTAGCCCGCCGCGACGCTGGCGCCGGGGTTCGAGGCGCAGGTGCGCATCACCCCCACCGGGCAGCCGCCGCTCGCGCCATAGGTTTGCGGCCGGTGAGCCCTTCGCAGCCGATTTTCCGTGTAACTCAGTGAACCGTGAACCGAAGAGGAGCACCCCATGGACCGCAGCCCATCCATCATCCGGCCCACCGAGTACTCGGCTCCCTGTCGCGCCAGGACCGCCGCGCAGCCGGCCGACTCCCCCGCCCGGGCCGCCATCACGGCCGCCTGCCTCGCCCTGCTGCTCGCGGCGCCCCTGTCGGCGGCGACCTTCACCGTCGGCCCCGGCGGCACGCACGCCACCATCCAGGCGGCGATCGACACCGCCCTGGCCACCCCTGGCGATCACCACGTCCGGGTGCAGAAGGGGATCTACGAGGAGCGCCTGACGATCGGCAGCCCGCAGGGCGCGCTGATCGTCAGCGGCGGCTGGGACGCCGCCTTCGCCGTGCAGGACCCGACGGCGCCCAACGAGACCATCGTCAACGCGCTCGGCGACGGCCGAGCCCTCCACGTCTCCTGCACCGAGGGGCGCATCCTGCTCTCCAACCTGATGCTCACCGGTGGGCACCTGGTGCAACCCGCGGTGGTCGGCGGCGGCGTCGCCGTGTTCGTGCAGGAGAGCTGCGACGTCACCCTGTCGGGAACACTGATCAGTGAAAACCGGGTGGACAAGACGGCGGTGAACCCGCCCCCGACCCAGATCCCTCTCGGCGGCGGCATCTACGGCTTCGTGGCCAACGCCGGCCGCCTGGAGGTGCGCCACAGCATCCTCTTCGCCAACGAGCTGCACAACACGGCGAACGGTCCCGTGACCGGCGCGGGTGGGTACTTCCATGCGCGTGACAACGGCATCGTCGAGCTGCGCGACAACCGGGTCAACTGGAACGTCGGCGAGAGCCTGGATCCTGGAGCCCGCGGCGGTGGCCTGTTCGTCGAGGTGATCGACGCGGCGCGCGCCGAGCTGGTCGACAACCTGCTGGCCGACAACCGGCTCACCGGCCCGGAGGCCGGGGGATCCGGCGCCTACCTCAGCGCCTCGTTCTGCGGCGGCTGCGGGGTGGAGCTGGTACGCAGCGAGATCCGCCACAACGACGGCGGCGACGATGGGCACCTCGTGCTCTCCGTGCGCAGCGGCGCAGCGATCGAGGCCACCGACTCGTTGATCGCCCGCGGCGACGGGAACGGCGTCCTCGTCGATCGCTTCGGTGGCGACCTGACCCTGACCAATCTGACGGTCGCCAACCACCCCGGCAACGGCCTCGAGGTCGTCGGCGCCACCGGCACGGTCGAGATGCACAACACGATCCTCTTCGCCAACGGCACCAACGTCGTGGGCCTGTCCGGCGTCGACCCCTCCAACCTGGTGGGCACCGACCCGATCTTCGTCGACCACGCCGGCGGCGACTACCACCTGGCCCTGACCTCGCCGGCCATCGACGCGGGCGACGACACGCCTCCCGGCGGCCTCGGCACCCACGACCTCGACGGCGGCCCGCGCGTGCAGGGCCCGCACGTCGACATCGGCGCCTACGAGGCGCGCTCGAGCTTCTGCTACGTCGAGGGCCACGGCAGCCTCGCCTTCGTCGAGGAGTCGGCGCCGGTCTGCTCCTGCCTGCAGGACGACCTGCTGCGCTCGCTGCGCTGCGGCTTCACCTTCCCCGGCTTCTTCGTCGACATCGAGCTCCCGTGGCCGGTGTTCCCCGGCGACGACACCGCGGCGCAGTGGACGCTCCACCCGTGGGGCCCCGTCGACGGCCCCTACGAGCTGCAGGCGAGCCTGCTCGTCGAGGGACAGGAGATCCCGCTCGATCCGCAGAAGAAGCAGGGCACCTTCAGCGGCCAGCTCAAGGAGGGCAAGGACGTCTCCACCGAGCTGCTGTTCCCGGTGCCCAACGCCGCCGCCGCCCTCAGCGTCCGCCTGCTCCTGCCGGCGCTCACCGACCAGCCCTCCGAGCTGGTGACCGGGGTGCTGCTGCACCGGGGAGGGGAGTAGAAGCAGTAGCCGATGCAGTACGGACCCGCGATCCGAACCGGGGGGAGTGAGGGCGCGCTACAGGGCGAGGGTCAGCCTCAGGCCGTCGGCGACCTCGTTCATCAGCCGGGGAGACAAGCGCCCCACCCTGTCGTCCAGGAACCGCCGGCTCACGGTGAGGAGCTGGGAGACGTTGACCACGGACGGCTTGGCAAGCCCGCTGTCGTGCGGCGCGAGCCGCACGTTGCCTGGCGCGTCGCCGAGCCGCACATTCGACGTGATCACGGCGACGATGGCGGTCTGGATGCGGCTGTCGTTGAAACGGTCGGACTGCACCACGAGCACGGGCCGCCGGAAGGCGGGTTCCGAGCCGCGCGCGGCGCCGAGCTCGGCCCACCACACCTCGCCGCGACGGATCCCGCTCACCAGTCGTCTCGCGGCAGCGAGCGGAGCTGCAACGCGTCGAGGACTGGGTCGAGCCGCGCCTCGGCGGAGGCATACACCGCGTCGAGGCGCTCGGTGACCTCGCTCTGGCGGTGTCGCGCCACGAACGCGGCGACGGCGCGCGCGTAGAGCTGACTGCGGGAGACGCCCAGCTCGCTGGCCAGCTCTTCGGCGGCCGCGAAGACCTCGTCGGGCAGGGAAATGGCGGTCTTCACGGCCTCAGTATAACCGCGGTTATACCGCACCGCTATTCCTCGGGCTCCCAGGCCACCTGCGCCACCGGCGCCGCCGCGCCGAGCGCCAGGCTGGGGGTCATGGCGACCGAATACTGCTGCGTCATCCCCGGTGCGATCTCCAGGGGGACGGACGTCCAGTCCACCACCAAGCCGTCCTGCACCAGCTCGATCTTCAGCTTGCCGCGCGCCGGCGTCTCGCCGGGATTGGTGATCCGCCCCTCCACCGTGACCGAATCCCCCTTGCCGCGCACCACCGGGCTGCCCACTCCGCGCGCGATCCCGGGCCGCGGCTCGCGCCCCTGCCGCGCCCGCCCCGCCGCGGCGCCCGCCTCCCCCTTCGGCGCCCGCTTCGCGCCCTTCCCCTCCCCAGCGGCCTCGCTCGCTCCGGGGTCGTGCCCGGGAGGCAGCGGCTGCTCGTCGCTGCGATTCAGCCCCGCGACGTTGCGCTCGTGCAGCGCGGCGATCGCCTCGCGCGCCGCCGCCACGTCGCCGCGCGGCAGCCCGTCGCGCTCGGCCTCGCGGCTGGCGGCGCAGGCCGGCGCCCAGATGCCGCGGCCGACCCACCGCGCCTCGGCCTGCAGCCGGGCGTACAGGTCGCGCCGGGCGTAGCCCCCCTCGACCGCGAAGGCCAATCCGCGGCGGAGGATCTCGGCGCTCAGGTCCGTTCCCGCCTGCGAGGCATAGCGGACGAGCAGGCGCCCGACGCGGAAGGGCAGCGCCGGATCCTCCTGCAGCCGCACGTCGGGCCGCAGCCCCTGCGTGAAGGCGACCAGCTCGGCCTCGATGCACGAGACGTCGCGCAGCGACCGTAGCCCGATGAGGCGCACCGCCTGCTCCTGCCCGTAGATGTGCGCGCGCAGCGTGGCGCCGTCCAGGACGGCCAGCACCCGCGCCGGCTGGGCCTCGAGCGGCGGCGCGGCAGCGGAGCCGAGAAGCAGCGCCAGCGCGGCGCCGAGTCCTGGGACGGCGATTCTCGGGCGCATGATCCCTTCCTCCATGGCTGCGCCGCGATCCACTGCGCGACGCTCTCGGCCTATAGAGACGGATTTCAGTGGCGCGCGATAGACGGAGCACCCGGGGTCGACCGCTTCCGCAGCGTGTGAGCGACCCGTGCCCTCAGCAGGCGGAGCTCGGACGACGTCAGCCGCACCTCAGCGCTCCTACCGCAGCTCGGCCGGGAAGTCGAGGACGAGC
>DATKEH010000224.1:0-2254 GCA_035546355.1 Thermoanaerobaculia bacterium | reverse complement strand
GTCCCGGCGCTGACCACGGCAGGCCGGAAGCGCCGCACCAGCGCCGCGAGCACCCACAGGGCACGCAGGTCGGCCAGCGGCCGGATCTGGCGGGCGAACGGCACCGCGGCCACCGCCACGCCCTCGCGCTCGGCCACGATGTCGAGCTCGGCGCCTCCGGCCGCCGCCACACAGACCTCGAAGCCGGCCTCGCGCAGGAATCGCAGCTGCCCCCGCATGAGGATCCGCGCGGTCATCGGGTGGGTCACCACCACCAGGAGGCGAGGGCGGCTCATCAGCGCCGAAGCCGCCGCACCCGGTCGGCGGCCCACTCCTCGAGGCAGACCGGCGCAGCCAGCAGGGGCGCCAGGCTCCGCGGCCCGTCTCTTCGCAGGGAGATGCGCTGGACACGGAAGACACTCTGGCGGGGCGTCCACCGCCGCCCACCACCGATCACCGCCAGCCGGTAGTACCGCGCCACCTGACGCTCCACTGCTGGCGACCATAGCCCCCGCGGGTAGCAGAAGGAGTCGACCGACACTCCGAGCCGGTCCTCCAAGACCTGCCGCGAGGCCCCCAGCTCACGCTCGACGTCCTCCAGCTGCAGGCGACGCAGGTCCGGGTGCGTCCAACTGTGCGAGCCGACCTGCAGGCGCCCCGCCGTCGCCGCCTCCGCCAGCCCCTCCCAGCCCGCTGCCGGCAGGCCTTCGGCGCCGCGCAGCGGGGCCGGAGATTCGCCCTCGAGGAAGCCCACCGGGACGAACAGCGTCGGCACCAAGCCCCTGTCGGCGAGCATCGGCAGCGCCGTGCCCAGGAAGCTCGCGAAGGCGTCGTCGAAGGTGATGGCGACCAGCGGGCGCCGCGGGGGTCCCACCGGCGGGGCGCTCCGTGCCCTCTCCACCGCCTCCCCCAGCGGCAGCACCTCCGCCGACACCGCCAGCTCGTCGAGGTGCGCCACGAAGAGCTCGACGGGCAGATCCACCGGCGACCCCGTCCCCGCCCCCACCAGGTGATACGCCAGCACGGTGCACCCGGGGCCGCGAGAGGCCGGCAAGGCCCTCTGCAGCGCCTGCAGCATCCTGCGGAGGCCGGCGAGGCGCATCAGAACAGCTCCAGGTCACCGATCGAGGGGCGCCAGCTCTCCATCCTGCCCGGATCCGGCCCCGATGCATTGTCTGCAAGCCGACGGACGGTCAGCCGAGGCGCCACCGGAGTGGCGGGAAGGAAACCCTTGCGCGCAAGGACGTCGCGCTCGAGCGATGGTGTCGCCGCCATGGCTACGCAGTAGTCGTGCTCGCCGGTCTCGTCGACCTGGTCCAACAGCTCACCAAGCGCCTCGCGACCGGTGGTGTCGGTGCTCGCCAGCACCTCGGACAGCGATAGCTCGGCCAAGCCGCGCCGGTTGCGGATGCGCGCCACCAGCACCGCGCCGCTGCCGCCCGCCAGGCGCCAGGCCGCACGATAGGTGGCCACCGGGCAGGAGGCGTAGCGCCAGGAGAGGTAACGAACGTCTCGAGGGGTGTGCCAGCGGGCCTCGCCCGCGGCCCAGCGATCGAGGAATCTCGGTAGCGCCGGCTCGGCCAGCAGACCATCGATCGGTCGCAGCGGCGCAGGCAGCGGCGGCGGGGGCACTGCCGCCTCCGGGCGGCGGCGGCCCAACAACCGTCTCCCCATCCGCCAGGGGCGATGCATGCGGACCATGAGCGGCAGCCGGCCGACGTCGCTCCATCCCATCGCCAGGTATCCGCGACGGCTCTTGCGGTTCGGGGTGTTGAACACGAAAGCGACGCCCTCCCCCTCCAACCTCTCCACCAGCTCTAGGGTCAGGCGGCGAAACAGCCCCCGGCGCTGCCAATCGGGATCGGTAGCCGTGTCGACTGCGCGTACGGCGGGCGCCGAGCCGTCGCGGCCGCACCACAACCAGCGCAGGAAGAGCCGCAGCGCCACCGGCCGACCTCCAGCCATGGCGGCGAGGCCCGGCGAGGGTCCAAACGGGCTCTCCCGATGCTTCCAGCGCCAGAACTCGGCGCTGCGCTCGAACGCGGCCTCGCCGAGCGACCGGCGCAGGAGGGTGAGGATTGCCTCCTCGGCGACGTCCTCGAGCCCCACCAGCTCGACAGCTGTCGGCGACGTGTCAGCCACGCTCGGCCAGGACCTCGCGATACAGCGCCTCCAGCTCCCGCGCCATCCGGCTGACGCTGAAGTCGCTGACCACACGCCGTCGCGCGTTCTCGCCCAGGCGCAGACGCTCTTCCGGCGAGCGGAGCAGCCGGAT
>DATKEH010000223.1:0-3074 GCA_035546355.1 Thermoanaerobaculia bacterium | reverse complement strand
GCTGGTCGACCCGCTGGGCGGCAAGGAGCCGCTGCGCCCGCGCCTCGCCCCCTTCTCCATGGGCAGCGACCACCAGGTGTGGAGCGAGGGATCCTGGCGAGTGCCGGCGATCTACCTCAACGACTGGCCGGACCGCTACATCCACACCACCGGCGACACGATCGCCAACCTCGACGCCACCAAGCTGCTGCGCGCCGCCTACCTCGGCGCGGCCAGCGCCTGGGTGCTGGCCTCTCTCGACACGGAGGGCCTGCCGGCGCTGTGGCAGGTGGTGCGCGGCGAGGCCCTGGAGCGCACGGCCGCGGCGTGGCGGCGCGCCGCCACGCTGCGCGCCGGCGGCGATGCCGGAGCGGCGAGCACCCTGCTCACCGGCCACTTTGCCCGCGAGCGTTCGGTGCTGCCGTCGGCGGCCCGCTTCGCCGATCTGCCCCCGGCCATGCTGGCGGAGGCGGTGGCGTTCTTCGACGGGCTGGAGGGGGCGGTAGCGGGGGCTGGCGCGGCCGACGCCGCAGGCGTTGCGCCGTCACCGGCGCCGCAAGCCGCCGCGGCCGCGGCGATCGTCTACCGGCGCAGCGGCCCGCCGGGGCCGATGACCGCCTTCGGCTACTCCTGGCTCGACGACCAGCTGGCGCGGCGCGACCTCCCCCAACCCGCCCTGCTCTCCGTCACCACCCCCTGGGCCGACGGCGCGCTGCTCGCCTACGAGGCCCTCAACCTGATCGACGGGCGGCGCGGCGTGGCCACCGTCTACGAGCAGCTGGCATCCGCCTACGGGCCGCTGCCGCTCGCCGCGGTCGCCGACTACCTCGCCATCCTCGGGCAGGTCGGGGTGCTGGCCGCCGCCGACCTGCAGGAGGCGACTTCGCGGCTCGGCGAGCCGCTGCTGCGCCCCGAGCTCTCGCTCCCCTCCCAGGTCCACCAGGAGAGTCACCTGGCCCGCGCCCGCGCCCGGCTCGCCGCCCACCCCGACGACCCCGACGCCTGGGTGTGGGTCGGCCGGCGCCTCGCCTACCTCGGCCGCTACCGCGAGGCGCTGGCGGTTTACGACCGGGGCCTCGCCCGCCACCCCGACGACGCCGCCCTGCTGCGCCACCGCGGCCACCGCAACCTCACGCTGCGCCGGCTCGACGCCGCCGCCGCCGACCTCGAGCGCGCCGCCGCCCTCGTCGAGGGGCGGCCCGACGTGGTCGAACGCGACGGCCTGCCCAATCTCGCCGACGTGCCCACCAGCACCCTGCAGACCAACGTCTGGTACCACCTCGCCCTCGCCCGCTGGCTGCAGGGGGACTTCGCCGCCGCCCGCGACGCCTGGCGCCGCTGCCTCGACCTCGCCGAGCACCCCGACATGCAGGTCGCCGCCGCCTACTGGCTCTACCTCGCCCACCGGCGGCTGAGTGAGGACGAGGCCGCGGCCGCGGTCGCCGCCCGCTTCGGGCCCGACCTCGAGCTGCTGGAGAGCCACGACTACCATCGGCTGCTCGGGGTCTTCCGCGGCGAGACCGACCCGGCGGTGCTGCTCGCCGAGGCCGCGGAGGGCGGCGAGCTCAGCCTCGCCACCACCGCCTACGGCCTCGGCGCCTGGGCGCTGCTGGAAGGCGACCGCGAGACCGCCGACGCGCGCTTCCGCCAGGCCGTCGCCGCCGGCCCCTGGGCGGCCTTCGGCGCCCTGGCCGCGGAGGCCGAGCTGGCCCGCTCCCGGCAGCCGCCGCCGCCGGACGACGCCCTCTGAGTGGGAGACCGAGCGGCCTCCTGCGCGTTTCGAGCCAGGCCGTGCCCGAGCGCGCGGCGCGAGGCTCTCTGGGGCGTGCGCGTGGCCGTGAGCCGCTCCCGGCCGATTTCGCGTGTGCTTCAATGAGGTCGAAAGGAGAGCACCATGAACCACAGAGCCATCGTCCCCCTCGCCACGCTGCTCGTCGCCCTCGCCCTCGCCTCGCCCCTCGAGGCACAGAACCTGCTGCCCAACGCCGGCTTCGACGCCGACGTTTCGGGGTGGCAGGAGAGCATCGCCTTCATCAGCTCGAGCTGGTCGCCGATCGACGCGGCAGGAGATCCGGATTCCGGCTCGGCCGCCATCACCACCACCGGGACCGTCGGCGGACAGGGCCTCCTATACTGCGTGCCGGTGACTCCCGGCGCCGCCTACGGCTTCGGCGCCTTCGTCCGCGTCCCTTCGGGACAGCTCCAGACCGGGTCGGGCAGCGTCGGCGGTCTGTTCTTCGAGGCCCCCGCCTGCGCAGGCAACACCGTCTCGGGAGTCGGCACATTCCCCATCGCAGAGCCCCTCGACGAGTGGGTACTGACCCAGGGCGAGGTCGTGGCGCCGCCGACGGCCAACAGCATGCTGCTGACCCTCTCAGTCTCGAATGACGGATCCGGGGAGCCCTTCACCGCTCTTTTCGACGACGTACGCTTCTGCGCGGGCGGCACCTGCGCCCTGCAGATAGGGGAATGGCTGCAGAGCTCCGAGATCCCCGACTTCGTCTTCCGCGTCACCATCGAAGCGGGGGACGAGGCGCATCCAGGTGTCATGGAGCCGGTCTGCCTCGACGAGACCCTCTGCGTCAGCGGCGCCCTGCCCGGCCGGGTCGAGGCGCAGCTGCGCATCATCGGCCCCCGACCCAACGGCTTCCTGTGGTTCCAGGTGGTGCGGTTCACGCCCTCCCGCATCGTCGTCCACGCCGAGCAGCTCAGCACCGGCGAGGTCAACTACTACGTGCTGGAGGCGATCGGGCCGCTCGACCGGCCGACCAGTCTCGAAGACCGATTCGCCTTCCTACCGTAGACGACAGTGGAGATCCCCATGCCCCTGAGCGAGAGACAGGAGGCGCTCTGCGAGTCCCACGACTGGGACTTCTCCCACCTCACCGCCCTCTACGTCAACTGCACCCTCAAGAGGTCGCCCCGGCTCTCCCACACCGAAGGCCTGATGCGCTTGTCGATGGAGATCATGGAGCGCAACGGGGTCGCCGTCGATTCCCTCCGCGCCGTGGACCACGACATCGCCTACGGCGTCTACGGCGACATGACCGAGCACGGCTGGGAGAGCGACGAGTGGCCCGAGCTGTTCGCGCGGG
>DATKEH010000222.1:0-4013 GCA_035546355.1 Thermoanaerobaculia bacterium | reverse complement strand
GGCCATCCAGTAGTGCTGCTCGCCGTCGCGCAGCGCCATGGTCCCCGACTCGGTCTCGCGCGCCAGGGTATCCAGGTCTCCCGGGGCCTCCGGCGCGAGACACTTCCGGATCAGAGGGTTGGACGCGAGCTGCGGGTCGAGTTGTCCGAGATTCGAGCGGGCCGCCTGGCGGTCGCCCCGCCGCAGCTCGAGCGCCACGTGGTTGACCGCGACCCACGGGGACCGCCGGTCGAGGGCGAGGAATCGCAACGCCGGCTCGTAGCGGCCGGTGAAGTAGAAGGGAAAGGCGCAGGAACGTAGCTGCGGGCTCTCGGGATCCAGCTCGAGCGCCGTCTCGCACTCGGCGCGGGCCTCGGCGAGCATGCCGCCGTAGCGCAGCACGTAGGAGCGGGCGAAGTGCGCCACGCCGGAGTCGGGGCGGCGCGCCAAGAGTTCCTGGACGCTGCGGTAGGCAGCGGCCAGCTCGCCGCTCTCCACCTCGATCAGCGCCAGCTGGATGGCCGCTTCGAGCAGCTCGGGATCGAGGGCGAGCACCCGGCGCAGGGCGCTCTCCGCCTGACGGTAGGCGCGGTCCCCGCCCAGTCCGTAGTTGCCGTCGTCGTGGTAGCGCACCCCCAGCTGTGCCCAAGCGGGAGCGTAACCGGGGTCGAGCTCGGTGGCCCGCTCGAGCGTGGCGATCGCCTCCGCCGTCTCGCCCGGCCCGTCGCCCTTGGCCAGGCTGCGCAGGTACAGCTCGTAGGCCTCCTGGCTCGCCGGCCGCGTCCCCGCCCTGCCGTCCGCGGCCCGCGCTCCGAGCGCCGGCAGCAGGCCGCCCCGCACCCGCTCGGCGACCTGCTCGCGCAGCGCGATCAGGTCGCCGGCCGGAACGGCCAGCGTGTCGCGCCACAGCAGCCTGTCGCCCGCCACGTCGATCGCCTCCAGGGTGAGATGGACCTGGCCCCCCTGCACCAGGTAGCGCCCGGTCACCAGGTTGCCGGCCCGCAGGTCCCGCGCCACCGTCCGCAGATCCGCGGCGGGCTCCGCCGCCGCCGCATCGCCGGCGAAGGGCCGCACGATCAGCGACGGCGTGCGGGCGAGCACGGTGACGATCTCGTCGGGCACCGCGAGGCGCAGGTAGTCGGCCTCCTCGCCGCCCAGTCCCTGGAAGGGCAGGATCGCCACCGCCGGCTGCGCGGCGGCGGCGGCGACGCCCGGCAGCACCGCATCGCCATCCCGGGCCCCCCACCACAGGGCGCCGAAGGCGGCGGCGAGCAGCAGGCCGCCCCCCACGGCGGCGCGTACCCAGCGCCGCTGCGGGCGCGCGACGCCGCGCGCGGTCGTCGTCGCGCCGGTGTCCAGCGCCCGCCGCAGCCGCTTGAGGTCGGCGACCAGCTCCGCCGCGCTCTGGTAGCGCAGGCGGCGGTCCTTCTCGAGCGCCTTGCCGAGGATCCGTTCGAGCTCCTCGGGGAGCTCCGGCCGAGAGCGGCCGAGCGGCGGCGGGTCCTGGTGCAGGATCGCATCGAACACCACCGCCGAGGTGGCGCCGGCGAACGCCCGGTGGCCGGTGGCCATCTCGTAGAGCACCGCGCCGAGGGAGAAGAGATCGGTGCGCGCGTCGAGCTCCTCCCCCCGCGCCTGCTCCGGCGACATGTAGGCGACCGTGCCCATGGCGGTGCCGGTGGCGGTCAACGGCTCCTCGAAGGACGCGGTCGGCATGGCGTCGTCCCCCGGCCTCGCCTGCGCCTGCCGCTGCGGCGCCAGCTTGGCGAGCCCGAAGTCGAGGATCTTCGCGTGTCCGCGGCTGGTCACGAAGAGGTTGGCGGGCTTGACGTCGCGGTGCACGATCCCCGCCTCGTGGGCCGCCTCGAGCCCGTCGGCGATCTGGATCGCCAGGTCGAGCAGCTCCTCGAGCTCGAGGCCACCGCGGTCGATGCGGCTCTTGAGCGTGCTCCCCTCCAGCAGCTCCATGACCAGGAACGGGCGCCCCTCGCGCTCGCCGATGTCGTGGATGGTGCAGATGTTGGGGTGGTTCAGGGCCGACGCCGCCCGCGCCTCGCGCTGGAAGCGCTCCAGGGCCTGCGGGTCGCGCGCCATCTCCTCGGGCAGCAGCTTGACGGCCACCGGCCGCCCCAGGCGGGAGTCTTCGGCCCGGTAGACGACGCCCATGCCGCCGCCGCCGAGCCGCTCGCGCACCGCGTAGTGGGAAATGGTCTCACCGATCACCGGGTCGGGCCTCTCGAGCTGCCGGGACGACTTCGCCGCTCCGGCGCGGTCTGTCGGTCTTCTTCGCAGAGACGATCATAGCGGGTCGCGGACGCAACGGCGCCGCCGCCCGGCCCGAGCTAGGATCACCCGCATGCCGCCTGGCGACGCCTCCCCGGCCGAGGGCCAGCGCCTCGACGTCTGGCTCGACGTCGCGTGCCTCTTCAAGACGCGGTCGCAGGCCGCCGCCGCCTGCAAGGGGGGGAAGGTGGACGTCAACGGCGACCGGGGCAAGCCCAACCGCCTGATCCGCCCCGGAGACGAGCTGCGGATCAGCCGCACCGGCAGCAAGCAGGTGGTGGTGGTCCAGGCGCTGTCGCGGCACCCCTTGCCGAAGGCAGCGGCGCGACAGCTCTACGAGGATCGCACGCCGCCGCCGACGCCCGAGGAGCTCGCCATGCGACGGCTGCTGCGGGACGCGGGAATCCGTCGTCAGGACAAGGCGCCCGACAAGCGCGAGCGCCGCCGGCTGCGGCGGCTGAAGGAGGGCTGAGGGGTCCAGGCGGGCCGGGGGGAACGGCCGGGGGGGTGCAGCGGCTCGCCGCCGGGAGGTGCCGGGGGATAATCCCCCGTGGTGAGCTCCCCCCGCCCAGCCAGCGCCACCGCCGAGGACGCCGCGCCTGAGCCTCCTGCCCAGGCAGCCCCCGGCGTCGTCTACGTGCTGCCGGTCTCCCACCTCGACACGCAGTGGCGGTGGACGGTGCGCGACACCGTCGGCCGGTTCCTGCCCCGCACCGTCGTCGACAACGCCGCCGCCTTCCGCCGCTTCCCCCACTACTGCGTCAACTTCGACGGCGCCTTCCGCTACGCCATGCTGCGGCGGTGCTGGCCCGAGGCCTGGGAGGAGGTGCGCCGCTGGGTGGCGGCGGGGCGCTGGAAGGTCTCCGGCGCCACCTGGGAGGCGATGGACGTCAACATCCCCTCCCCCGAGTCGCTGATCCGCCAGGTCCTCTACGGCCGCCGCTTCTTCCGCCGCCATCTCGGCGTCGACCCGCGCGACCTCTTCCTCCCCGACTGCTTCGGCTTCGGAGCGCAGCTGCCGATCGTGGCGGGCCACTGCCGACTCACCGGCCTCGCCACCTCCAAGCTGCGGCGAGGGTCGTGGATGCGCTCCGCGGTCGGCGTGCCCTTCCCGGTAGGGGTGTGGGAAGGGGCGGACGGCTCGGAGCTGCTCGCCGTCCTCGATCCCGGCGGCTACGGCGAGCGTCTGCAGGCCTCGCCAGCCGAGGACCCCGAGGTGCTGGCCCAGCTCGACCGCCAGGAGGGCCTCTGCGGCGAGCGTTTCGCGGTGCGCTTCTTCGGCGTCGGCGACAAGGGCGGCGCCCCCGCGGCGAGCTCTCTCGAGGCGCTCGAGCGGGCGGTCGCCGGCTCCTCGCCCGTACGGACCGTGCCCAGCGGCTCGGACGAGCTGTTCCGGCGGCTGGCGGAGGACGGCGTCGACCGCCTCCCGCGCCACCGCGGCGAGCTGCTGCTGTCCGAGCACGGCACCGGCTGCTACACCTCGCAGGGGGCGATGAAGCGGTGGAACCGGCGCAACGAGCTGCTGCTCGAGGCGGCGGAGAAGGCGGCGGCGGCGGCCGACTGGCTCGGCGGGCTCCCCTACCCCGCCGAGAGCCTGCGCAATGCCTGGCGCCGGCTGCTCTGGCACCAGTTCCACGACGACCTGACCGGCACCAGCATCCCGCAGGCCTACGCCATCTCCTGGCACGACGAGGCGCTGGTCGCCAACCTGGCGGCCACGGCGCTGCGGCGGGCGATGGGCGCGGTGGCGC
>DATKEH010000221.1:0-6777 GCA_035546355.1 Thermoanaerobaculia bacterium | reverse complement strand
TCCTCGAGCCGCTGCAGCTTGTGCAGGATCAGCACGTGGGTCTTCTTGGCGTCGATGCCCACCGGGCTGGTGGCGTCCTGGATCAGCCGTTCGATCCGCTCGGACTCTTCGCGCGTGACGTCGTCGATCTCCAGCATCGGGAATGCCTCCTGTAGCGCGCCTCCCTGCGGGACCCCGTCGCGCCGCCCTGGGAGTCGCCGCGCGGGGCCGGCCTCGGCGCCGGCCCGCGAGGGGCGGGCAGGTGTGGCGCCGCAGCCATCGATAGTATCCTACGGCCGCCATGGCCTCCGACCCGGCCGCCGTCGCCAACGCCGCCATCGCCGCCGCGTCACCGGCGCTGGCGGCGCTGCTCTCGCCGCTCGGCCGCCGCGCCGCCTTCCCCCCCGACATCCCCTTCCAGGCCGCGCAGGCGCGGGGCAAGACCTTCAACGGCACCATCGGCCAGATCACCGACGGTCGCGGCCAGGCGGTGCCGGTGCCGGCGCTGGCGGCGGCGCTCGCCGGGCTGCCGGAGGCGGCGCGCAACCGGGCGCTGCTCTACTCGCCGGTAGAAGGGATCCCGGAGGTGCGGCAGGCGTGGCGCAGCTGGCAACGCCGCGGCGTCAGCGACGCCGTCGCGTCGACGCTGCCGCTGGTCACGGTCGGGCTGAGCCATGGGCTGTCGCTGGTCGCCGACCTCTTCGCCGGGGAGGGGCGGCCGGTGGCGGTCCCGGCGCCCTTCTGGGGGAACTACCGCGTCGCCTTCGCGCTGCGCACCGGCGCCCGGGTGCTGGCGGCTCCGGCCTTTCGCGACGGGCAATACGACTGCCGCGCCATCCCGCGGGCGCTGGCGGAGGTGGCGCCGGGCGAGCCGGCGGTGGCGATCCTCAACCTGCCCTCCAATCCCGGCGGCTACAGCCTCACCCGGGAGGAGCGGCGGGAGGTGGTGGCGGCGCTGGTCGCGGAGGCCGGGCGCCGGCCCCTGTTGGTAGTGTGCGACGACGCCTACCTGGGGCTGGTCTACGAGGACGACGTGCCGCGAGAGAGCCTGTTCTGGGAGCTCGTCGGGCGGCACCCGAACCTGGCGCCGGTCAAGGTCGACGGGGCGACCAAGGAGCTCTCCTTCTTCGGCGGCCGCGTAGGCTTCCTCACCTTTGCCGTCGCCCCGGACAGCGAGGCGGCCGCGGCCTTGGAGAGCAAGGTGAAGTGCCTGGCGCGGGCCACTCTCGGATCGCCGGTGGCGACCAGCCAGATGCTGCTGCTGCAGGGCCTCGAGGCCGCCGACGCCGCCGCGCAGGTGGAGCGGATACGGCTGCTGCTCGCCGAACGCTACCGGGCGCTGCGCCAGGCGCTGGCCGGCGTCGATCCGGCGCTGTTGCGCCCGCTGCCCTTCAACTCCGGTTGCTTCGCGCTGCTCGAGCTGCCGGTGGAGCTCGGGCTCGCGGCGGACCGGGTGCGCCTCCACTTGCTGGCGCACCACGACACCGGGCTGGTGTCGATCGGCGACAGCTACCTGCGCATCGCCTTCTGCTCGGTCGCCGCGGCGGCGCTGCCCGAGATGGTGCGCCGCGTCGAGCGCGGCGTCGCCGAGCTGGCCGGTTAGGCGGTCAGCGGCCTCTCGCCGGCCGCGGTCACGGCAATCCCTTGACGTAGCCGCCGTCGACGGCGATCGCCTGGCCCGTCACGTACGAAGCGGCGGGCGTACACAGGAACGCCACCACGTCGGCGATCTCCTGGGGCTCGGCGAGCCGCCGTGCCGGCACGTCCGCGGCCCAGTCGGCGATGACCTCGGAGGCGGGCTTGCCGCTGCGCAGGGCGGCGGCGCGGGCCAGCTCCTCCTGCCGATCGGTGCGCGTGTAGCCGGGCAGCACCGCGTTGACGGTGATGCCCTCGGCGGCGACCTCCTGCGACAGGGTCTTCAGGTAGCCCAGCACGGCCGGGCGCAGGGCATTGGACAGCGCCAGGTTGGGGATCGGCTGGCGGGCCGACACCGAGTTGAGGGCGACGATCCGCCCCCAGCCGCGACGCAGCATTCCGGGGAGCACCAGCTGGCAGAGGCGCGGCACGAACAGCAGGCAGAGAGGGATCGCCTCCTGCCAGTCGCGCTCGTCGAGGTCGAGGGCCCGCTTGGCCGGCGGTCCGCCGCCGTTGGCGACCAGCACGTCGACCGGCCCCAGCGCCTTCTCGACCTGCTGCATCAGCCGGCGCAGCGAGTCGGCGGAGGAGACGTCGGCGGCGAACGCCTCTACGGGCACCCCTTCCTCGAGCAGCTGGTTGTGGGCGCGTTCGAGCTTGGCGCCGCCGCGGCTGGCGATCGCCACGCTCGCCCCGAGCCGCGCCAGCGCCCGAGCGGCGGCGAACCCCATCCCGCTGCTGGCGCCGGTGAGCAGCGCCACCTTCCCTGCCAGCTCCCTGCCCTGCATGCTGCGCGTATGGTATCGCGAGCGCCGCGCCTCGGCGCTATCCCAGCCGGTTGCCCTCGGCGTCGTAGGTGTAGACGCCGCGGCGCGTCTTGCGCCCCAGCCGGCCGGCCTTGACGTACTGGCGCAGCAGGTTGCTCGGCCGGTAGCTCTCTCCGAGGGTGGCGTGCAGGTGCTCGAGGATCGACAGCCGCACGTCGAGGCCCACCAGGTCGACCATCGCGAACGGGCCCATGGGGTGGTTGAGGCCGAGCTCGAGCGCCTTGTCGATGTCCTCGGGCGAGGCGACGCCGGATTCCAGCATGCGGAACGCCTCGTTGCCGATCAACGCGTTGACGCGCGAGGTGACGAAACCGGGGGATTCCCGCACCACCACCACCTCCTTGCCCATGCGCGCCGCCGCCGCCGCCATGGCCGCCAGGGTTTCCTCGTCGGTGTCGAGGCCCCGCACCAGCTCCACCAGGCGCATCAGGTGCACGGGGTTGAAGAAGTGCATGCCGGCGAAGCGCCGCGGGCGTCCGCAGGCGGCGGCCATCTCGGTGATCGACAACCCCGAGGTGTTGGAGGCGAGCAGCGTCTGCTCGTCGGTGTGCCGCGCCACCTCGGCGAGCAGCTCCACCTTGAGCCGCATGTCCTCGGGGACCGCCTCGATCACCAGGTCGCTGCCGGCGACCGCCGCCGCCAGCTCGCGGCGCAGGGCCAGGCGGCCGAGGGCGGCGTCGGCGGCGGAGCGCTCCACCTTTCCCCGGTCCACTCCCTTGGCGAGGTTGCGCTCGATGGTGCGGCGGGCGTCGTCGAGGACCTCCGCGGATACGTCGTAGAGCCGGGTGTCGTAGCCGCCGAGCGCGGCGACGTGGGCGATGCCGCGCCCCATGGTGCCGGCGCCGAGGACGGCGATGGTCGCCAGCTGGCTCTTCACGACACCGGAATCGTGTGCATGCCGGTCGACTTCTCGGCCAGGGTGCGGAGCTCGTCGGCGATGGCCAGGGTGTTGCGGGCGGCGGCGGCGGCGGTCTCCTGCAGCTCGGCGGTCGTGCAGTACCGCGCGAGCAGCCGGCGCCCCAGCTCGTGGTGTCTCACCTCTTCGGGCTGGATCACCTCGCGGTAGAGTCGCGCCGTGCCTTCGTCGCCGACCGACTCGCACAGGGCGATGAACTGCTCGTTGCGCACCTTGGCGATGGCCTCGCGGGCGAAGGGGCCGCCCGCCACCCGCTCGACGGTCGAGCGCAGACCGCGGAGGTACTGGTAGAGCGCGCTGTACCCTTCGGCAGCAGGGTCGTAGTCCGCGAGGTCCTCGCCGAGCTCGGCGAGGCGCCCGGTGATGAGCTGGTAGTGCTTCATCTCGTCGCCGCACTGCTCGGCGAGCAGCATCTTGGCGTCGATCTCGGGAGTGGTGGGCAGCCACGCCCCGGCCAGCTCGCTGGCTTCGAGCTCGCTCTTGAGCGCCAGGCGCAGGAGGGTGACCACCTCGACGTGGCCCTCGGACTCCGCCTCCAGGGCCTCGCGCTCGCCGAGTCGCGCGAACAGCCCATCCATCTCCGCCATCAGCCGGTCGACGAATTCCTTGCCGCCCATCCGAGTATTGTATCGCCGTCGGCGCCCCGGCGTCCGCATTGACACAGTGCGGCATAGCTCCTAGCATGGCCGAGGCCACAGACGCTCGCCGAGAGCCCCACTTCCCCCCGGAGGACTGCCATGGCATCAGCGACGAAGACGGCGAAGGAGGCCGCCGAGGCGGGCGGCGCCGCAGTGCAGCAATCGGCCTGGCTGGAGGTCCGCGACGGCATCGCCTGGATCACCATCGACCTGCCCGGCAAGAAGGTGAACACCCTGAACCGCCGGCTGATGGGCTGGTTCGACGAGCGGCTCGACGAGCTGGCCGCGCAGGGCCCGCGAGGTCTGGTGATCCGCTCCGGCAAGGCCGATACCTTCATCGCCGGGGCCGACATCGAGGAGCTCCAGGAGCTCGGCGACCGCGACCAGGTGCGGCAGCTCCTGCGCCAGGGGCACGCCCTGTGCGCCAAGCTCGCTGCGCTGCCCTTCCCGTCGGTGGCGGCGGTGCACGGCGCCTGCCTCGGCGGCGGTCTCGAGCTCGCCCTGACGTGCGACTGGCGGGCGGCGACCGACCACCCGAAGACCAAGCTGGGGCTTCCCGAGGTGCAGCTCGGCCTGATCCCCGGCCTCGGCGGCACCCAGCGGTTGCCGCGCCTCATCGGCATCCCTCCGGCGCTGGACATGATCCTCACCGGCAAGCAGCACCCCGCCAGGCGCGCGCGCCGGCTCGGGCTGGTCGACGTCACCTGTCACCCCGCCGATCTCGCCCAGGCGGCGCTGGAGCTGGTGGGCCGCGGCAAGCGGCGCAGCGCCAAGTCGTGGGGCAAGCAGGGGCTCGCCGAGAAGGCCGGCGACCTGCTGGCCAGGACGCCGCTCGGCGACAAGCTGGTCTACGACAAGGCGCGCCAGCAGGTGCGCGCCAAGACCGGCGGCCACTATCCGGCGCCGCTGAGCGCCCTCGAGGTGGTCAAGCAGGGGATCAAGCTGCCGCTCGATCGGGCGCTCGAGGTCGAGGCCGAGGCCTTCGTCGACCTGGTGGTGTCGGACACGGCGAAGAACCTGATGGGCATCTTCTTCATGAAGAACGACGTCGAGGGGCGCGCCGCCAAGCTGGCCAAGGCCGGCCGGCCGGTGCCGCGGGTGGGCGTGCTCGGCGCCGGGTTGATGGGGGCGGGCATCACCCAGGTGCTGGCTCATAACGGCGTGCCGGTGGTGATGAAGGACCGCGACCTCGAGTCGGTGGCGCGCGGCGTCGACTACTGCAGCGACCGCTTCGGCGAGCTGGTGCGCCGGCGCCGCTATAGCGAGGTCGAGCTCAAGGAGGCGATGGCGCGCATCCACCCCAGCGTCGAGTACGAGCCCTTCCGCCACCTCGACTTCGTCGTCGAGGCGGTGTTCGAGGACGTCGGGGTCAAGCACCAGGTGATCCGCGAGACCGAAGCGGTGGCGCCGCCGGGTCTGATCTTCGCCTCCAACACCTCGACGATCCCGATCGCCGAGCTGGCCACCGCCAGCCGTCGCCCCGAGAACGTGGTGGGAATGCACTTCTTCAGCCCGGTGCACAAGATGCCGTTGCTCGAGGTCATCCGCCACCCCGGTACCTCCGAGGAGGCGCTGGCCACCACCGTGGCCCTCGGGCGCACCATGGGCAAGACGGTGATCGTCGTCGATGACGGCCCCGGGTTCTTCACCAGCCGGGTGCTCGGGCCCTTCGTCAACGAGGCGGTGTGGTGCCTGACGCAGGGAGCCCGCATCGAGCAGGTCGACGAGGCGCTGCGGTCGTGGGGCTGGCCGGTGGGGGCGTTGACGCTGGTCGACGAGGTGGGGCTCGACGTCGCCTTCCACGCCGGGCACGTGGTGCTGGAGCGGCTCGGTTCTCGGCTCGATCCGCCGCCGGCCTTCCAGAGGATGATCGACGACGAGCGCAAGGGGCGCAAGGCCGGGCGCGGCTTCTACGTCTACGACCAGGGGAAGAAGCAGGGGCCGGACGAAACGGTCTACGACCTGATCGACTGGCAGCCGGGCGAGGTGCCGGCTACCGAGATCGCCGAGCGCTGCTGGCTGCAGATGCTCAACGAGGTCGCCCGCACCATCGAGGACGGGGTGATCGAGAACCCGGTCGACATCGACATCGGTGTCGTCTTCGGCTTCGGCTTCCCGCCGTTCCGCGGCGGCATCCTGAAGGAGGCCGACCGCCACGGGCTGCCGCGGGTGGTCGAGCGATTGGCAGCCTACGCCGAGCGCTACGGCGAGCGGCTGGCGCCGGCGCAGCTGCTGCGCGACATGGCCGCCCAGGGCAAGAAGTTCCACGGGTAGGGGGAGCTCGACCGCCGGGCGTGTCCTCGGCCCGGGCGTGCCGCAGACCGGGAGGTCGATCCCGCTGGGGGACGGCGCCGGACCAGGGCAGTGTGCCGAGATCGGCGCGTGCGCTCGCCTCGAGGCCCCCAGCAGGCTCGACCTCCCGGCCCGCGCCCCGCCCTCCGTCTGCGTCCGATCCAGCGCGACGAGGGGCTCGACCCCCTGTCTTTGCTCCCGTGTCGAGTCAGCGCGCGGCGACACAGGCGTCGATGGAGGGCGCTCGCCGGGCCGCACGTCTCGAGCCCGCCCGGGGGCCTCGAGGCGAGCGCACGCCACCTGCCTGCGGATTCAGCGGGTGATCCGGCGCGAGCCGAATGGAGGCGCCGGCCGAGACGTGCGGCCCGGCGAGCGCCCGGCCCGGGAGCGCCCGGCCCGGGAGCGTGCGGCCCGGGAGCATCGCGGCCCGGGGAGCGCCTGGCCGAGTACGCGGGGTAGCATGGGTGCGGGTGCGACCGGTCGACCGCCG
>DATKEH010000220.1:0-16090 GCA_035546355.1 Thermoanaerobaculia bacterium | reverse complement strand
TTCTGGCGGTGCTGGACAAGGAGTCGCGAGGCCCCGGGGACTCCTCCTTCACCCCCGAGGACAGGCGCTTCCTGGAGTCGGTCGGGGCGCTGGCCGGCGTCGTGCTGGAGGGGGCGCGCCAGGTGGAGGACCTCGAGCGCGAGAGGGAGCGGCTCACCGAGGAGAACCGGGCGCTCAAGGGGGAGCTGACGGCCGAAGTAGCCGGGCGGCGGATCGTCGCCGCCGCCCCGGCGATGCGCCAGGCGCTCGACCGCGCCTACCGCGTGGCGCCGCGCGGCGTGAGCGTCCTGGTGCGCGGCGAGAGCGGTACCGGCAAGGAGCTGCTGGCGCGGCTGCTGCACGCCTCCTCCGGTCGCAGCGGGCCCCTGGTGGCCCTCAACTGTGCGGCGATGCCGGAGAGCCTGCTCGAGAGCGAGCTGTTCGGTATCGAGGGCGGTGTCGCCACCGGCGTGCGCGCCCGCGCCGGCAAGTTCGAGCTCGCCGCCGGCGGCACCCTGTTCCTCGACGAGATCGGCGACCTGGCGCCGGCGCTCCAGGTCAAGCTGCTGCGCACCCTCCAGGAGCGGGAGGTGGTGCGGGTCGGCGGGCAGAGGCCGCTGTCCATCGACGTCCGGGTGGTGGCGGCCACCCACCACGACATCGAGCAGCTGGCGCGCGAGGGGCGCTTTCGCGAGGACCTCTACTACCGGCTGCGGGGAGTGGAGATCGAGCTGCCGCCGCTGCGCGAGCGGCGCGAGGAGATCCCGTTGCTGGTGCGCCACGTGGCGCGCGAGTTCTGCGCCCGCGAGGGCTTGACGGAGCCGCGGATCGACCGCCAGGCCCTGGCGCTGCTGCTCGACCACGACTATCCGGGCAACGTGCGCGAGCTGCAGAACCTGGTCGAAGGGGCCATCTCGCTGGCGGACGGCGTGGTCGATGCCTCGCTGGTGGCGTCGCTGCTCGGCACCCTCGGCGCCGGCGGCTCGGAGCCCGGCGGTGACGCCGCCCTCGGCGATCGGACGCTGGACCTGGCCACCATCACCAGCCGCCACATCGAGCGGGTGCTCGAGCTGGCGGACGGCAACAAGTCGGCCGCGGCGCGGATGCTGGGCGTCGACCGCCGCACGCTGCAGCGGAAGGGGTTTTGACGGCCCCCGAGGTGCGGCGAAATGTCACTGTGCGCCAAAATGCCGCGTCGGGTCCTCTCGCCCTCCTGCGCCCCCGGCGGCGGTCGAGCGAGCGGTTCGAGGGTGCGGCACTTTGCCGCATCCTGGAGGGGTTTGGGTTTGGAGATGTAGCAGTAACTAGTTTTACAGCAGTGATTTACGCGTCAATCTGCCGTCCGGCACGCCGCTTGCTAATCGGGTTCCTCGGGAAGGAGGATCTCGGGCATGTTCACTTCGCTCCGCGAACGCGTCGCCGTTTCCGATACCGCTCTGCAGGCGCTGCTCGCCGCCGGTACGCTGGTCAGCTTCGGCTGGCTTCTGCTGCAAGACCAGATCCATCCGATCTTCGTATACTTCCTTCAGCTCTACCTGACGTTCTGACGCCGGAGAGCCCACCGTTTGAGTCGCCCGGCCCGCCGCGGCGGGGCCTCCCCGCCGCTGCGCGTCGCGCTTGCGTGGGCGGCGGCGATCCCGGGACCGAGGGAATCGCAGCCCGCCCTGGAACGTAGCTCCCGATGAGCGGCAGGACCCTGCGCCAGATCCGGATGGTGCTTCCCATGGAGCCCGACCGGGAGGTGGAGGCCGGCGACACGGCCTCGCGGCTGGCGGAGTCCGTGCACATGGATCCCGACCGGATCGACGAGCTGCGCATGGCGGTGCACGAGGCCTTCATCAACGCATCCGAGCACAGCCAGGCATCCGACGGACGCGTGTACGTGACGTTCAGGCTCCTGGGCGAGCAGGAGCCCGAGACGATCGAGGTGGTGGTGCGCGACACCGGCGTGGGCTTCTCGACGGAGGCGGTAAGGGGTACGATCCGGAAGGCGCCGCAGGGTCGGCCGCGCAAGCGGGGCTGGGGTCTGACCATCATGCGCCGCCTGATGGACGAGGTGGAGATCCAATCGGGCAGCGAGGGAACGGTGGTCGTCATGAGCAAGAGGATCGCCCCGGCATCGTGAGCGGCCTGGCGGAGGGTACGAGGGGATGACCGAGAACCTGAAGGTGAGGGTGGACCGCCGCGACGGGATCGCGGTGTTGCACACCGAGGGGTACATCAACAACCAGGGCGGGGAGGAGATCGCCCGCGCGGCAGGGGAGCTGATGGACGAGGGCTACCGCGCTCTCCTCCTCGACCTCGCCGGCTCGAAGATCGTCAACTCGATCGGTATCTCCATCCTCATCGAAGTGCTCGAACGGGTGCTCGAGCTCGACGGCAAGCTCGCCTTCTGCTGCCTCACGCCCACCATCCAGAAGACCTTCCACATCATGGGCCTGACCCAGTACGCGGCCGTCTTCCCCGACGAGGCGTCGGCGCTGGCCGCCTTGACCAGCGAGCGCCGCGAACCCGAGGCATGAGCGCCCCGGCGCTGGTGCCTCTGGCGGCGGCCGCCGCGCAGCGGCTGCACCAGCTGCTGTCCCGCGACGACGGCGAGGAGGCGCTGCTCGAGGAGGTGCTCGAGATGTGGCGGCAGGCGGCGGGGGCCGACGCGGCGGCGGTCTACCTGCACGACGGGCGCGGCCGCGAGGCCTGCGCCCGCGCCGGCGGCGACCTGCTCCCGGCGTCGCTCGACGGGCTCGACGAGCTGCCGCCGAGATGCAGCCAACAGCCGTTGGCCGGCGGCGTCCTGGTGGCGTGCGGCGCCGCCCTGCAGGAGCCGCCCGAGCCCCTGCCGTTGCTGCTCGCATCCGCCACCAGGCTGTGTCAGCACCGCCAGCGCCTGCGCCAGCGCGACTTCGAGGCCCGCTATCGCGGCGTCGAGCTCGAGGCGTTCTACGACGTCGGCCTGGCCATCGCCTCCACCCTCGACCTGAAGCCGCTCACCGAAGAGATCCTGCTGCGGGCGGTCTCCCTCCTCGACGCCCGGCGCGGTGCGCTGTACCTGCTGCAGGGCGGCGAGTACCGGCTGCAGTCGACCATCGGCGGCTCCGCCCGCGACGCCTTGCCCGGGTCGGTCGAGCACGTGCCGGAGGAGGTGCTGCCGCTGGCCCACCACCTGCTGGCGGTGCCCATCGAGGTGGAGGGGTCGCCGCGCGGCCTGCTGGTGGTGGGGGACAAGGAGAGCCGCCAGGGGGTGGGCCCCTTTGCGGAGGAGGACCGGCGCAGCCTGTCGCTGTTCGCCAACCAGGCCGCGCTCGCCCTCGAGCAGGCGCGCCTGCACCAGGAGGCGCTCGAGAAGGAGCGCCTGGAGCGGGAGATGGAGCTGGCGGCGCAGATCCAGCGCGAGATCCTGCCGCGCGCGCTGCCCACCGTCGCCGGGTACCAGCTGGCAGGGTGGACGCGGCCGGCGCGCCACGTCGGCGGCGACTACTACGATGCCGTCGAGCTCCCGGGCGGAAACCTCGGCCTGGTGGTGGCGGACGTGTCGGGCAAGGGCGTGTCGGCGGCGCTGCTGGTGGCGATGCTGCACTCGGCCCTGCGGCTGCTGCTGGACCTCCGCGAGCCCCACGAGGAGATCGCGCGGCGGCTCAACGCCCACCTGCTCGCTTTCAGCGCCTCCAACAAGTTCGTCACCCTCTTCCTGGCCGAGGTCGAGCTGGCGACGGGAAGGCTGACCTACCTCAACGCCGGCCACAATCCGGGACTGCTGGTGCAGCGGGACGGGGGCCTGCAGCGCTTCTCCGCCGGCGGCGTGCCCCTGGGGCTGCTGCCGGGGGTGGAAAACCGCCAGGGGGAGGCGATGCTGGGTCCCGGCGACCTCCTCTGTCTGTACAGCGACGGCGTCACCGAAGCGACGTCGCCGCGCGACGAGGAGCTGGGGCAGGAGCGCCTGGAGAGCCTGCTCGTCACCGCCCGCGACGAGCCCCTGGAGGAGATCCGCGCCACCATCGAGCGGGAGCTGCGCGAGCTCGCGCGCGGCCTGCCCCAGGGGGACGACCAGACGGTCCTGCTGCTGCGCCGCGCCGGGGCGTAGACCGGCCCGCGGACGGGCGCAGTAGAGGCCGCCCTACGCAGCCGGCGTCACCACCCCCGCCTGGGCGAGGGCCACGGCGGGGGCGCGGATCCCACCCAGGATCCCCGACGGGTCGGCGACGGTCACCGCCTCGGCCCCTACCGCCAGGAGCTTGCCGAGCGCCTGCAGCAGGCTCACCTCCCAGGTGAAGTCGGGGAGAGGCGGGCCGAGGATGCCGTCTCGGATCCGCCGGGCGCCGCCGGCGACGGCGCGGATCTGCAGCCGGCGCGCGTCGAAGCACTCGAGGCGTCCGAGGCGTGCCACCCAGGTGCCTCCGTCGGCGGCGGTGAGCAGCTCGGCGAGGGGGCCGTCGCCGGCGGCGAGCGCCAGGTGCTCGAAACGCGCGTCGTCGCCGGCGGTGGCATGTGGGGTCGCCGCCAGTCCCGAGAGGGCCGCCTCCTGCTGGTTCAGCGCCGGCGTGCGCGGCACGCCGGCGGAGACCACCTCGATGGGCCGCTTCGGCGTCCCCTCGAGGTCGAACGGGAAGGGCAGCACGCTGGGGTCGGTGGCGTCGTCGCGCAGGCCGAAGGCGCGGTCGAACACCTGCACCCCGAGGTGCTCGCGCAGGAACGACTCGCCCGAGCGGTAGGACTCGGCGGTCAGCGAGCGCCGGCTGACCACGTCGAGCAGCTGCGCCACCGCCTCGGGGGCCAGCACCAGCGGGCGGTCCGCCGCCGGCTCCCCCTCGGGCTCTCCGGCGCCGTGGCGATGGCGCGCGCGGGCCAGGATCAGCTCCGGGGCGAGCCCCGCCAGGCTGCGGCAGGCGCCGGCCGCCGACCCTGCCCCGGGAGCGCGGCCGCAGCGGACCTCGAGCGCGACGGTGGTGACGGCGGCCGACCGCCGCAGGCCGCGGCTGGACAGCACCAGCAGGCGGGCCTCACGCCACTCCAGCTCCGCCCGCTCGCCCTCCCGCAACCACCCGCGCAGCAGGGCGGCGGCCGGCTCGCGGCGCAGTGCCAGTAACTCAGGGTCGTAGGCGTCGGCGGGGAGGTCCGGGGTGGGGCCGTCGTCGTGCGGCAGGCGGGGGAGGCCGGCGATCGGTGCGGCGGCGCGGGCCTGCGCCAGCGCCTGGCGGATGGCGAGGGGGAGCTCGTGGGGGGCGTCGCCGTCGGTGCGGTAGGCGCCGAGACGGTGCGACTCCATCACCCGCACCAGCAGGTCGCGGCGGCGGACGACGGCGTGCTCGGGGGAGCCGCTGCTGTCGCTGGCCCGGCGACGCCAGGTCTCCAGCCAGGCGAAGGACGTCTCGTCGGCCGGGGACGCCGCCAGCGCCCGCTCCAGCCGCTCGCGCACCTCCGCCAGAGCCCCGGCCGCCTCCTCTGCCAGCAATTCGCTCATCGTCTCGGCCCGCACTCTATCGTGCGCCTGGCTTGCCGCTTGCACCTCGGCCTGCGAGAATGACGGGCCTCTCCCGGCCGAACCGATGCCGCGCCTCCTATCGCCCCTGATCCCGGTAACCCTGCTGGCCGCGCTCCTGCTGCTGGCGGCCGCCGCGCCGTCCGCGTCGCAGGACGCCGCCGACCTCGTATTGCGGCACGGCCGCTTCTATCCGGTCTCCTCGCCGGGGGCGGTGGAGGGCAGCCTGGCGGTGCGCGACGGCGCGATCCGCTACCTGGGGCCCGACTCGGGGGTGGCGCCGTGGATCGGCCCGGAAACCCGGGTGCTGGAGCTCGGCGGCCGCGCCGTCACGCCCGGGCTGATAGACGCCCACAGCCACCTGCTGGGGCTCGGCCTGGCGCTCGAGCGGGTCGACCTGCGAGGGGTCGACTCCTTCGACGAGGTGGTGCGGCGGGTGGTCGCCCGCGCCGCCGAGCTCCCCGCCGGCACCTGGATCCAGGGGCGCGGCTGGGACCAGAACCTGTGGCCGGGCAAGGCGTTTCCGGCGCACCAGCCGCTCAGCGAAGCGGTCGCCGAGCATCCCGTGTGGGTGACCCGCATCGACGGCCACGCGGCGCTGGTCAACTCCCTGGCCATGCGGCGTCTGGGGATCGACGCGGCCAGCGAGGACCCGCCGGCCGGCCGGCTGCTGCGCGACGACGGCGGCGCGCCGACCGGGGTGCTGGTCGACCGCGCCATGGAGGTGTACGGCGCGAGGGTGCCGAATCCCACGCCGGCCGACGTGGGGCGGGCGCTGCGCGCCGCCGCCGACCATGCCGCCTCCCTCGGGCTCACCGCCGTCACCGACATGGGGGTCGGCGCGGAGGCCGTGGCGGCCTACCGCGCCCTACTCGACGAGGGGATGCCGGTGCGCGCCGCGCTGTTCTGGAGCGGTGACGACCCGCGCCTCGAGCAGTGGCTGGCGGCCGGGCCGTGGCGGGATCCCTCCGGCCTCCTCAGCCTGCGCGGCGTCAAGCTCTACGCCGACGGCGCGCTCGGCTCCCGCGGCGCGGCCCTGCTCGAGCCGTACGCAGACGACCCCGGCAACCTGGGGCTGGTGGTCACCTCCGGCGCCGAGCTGGAGCGGCTCAGCCTCCTGGCCCTCCAGCGCGGCTTCCAGGTCGGCATCCACGCCATCGGCGACCGCGGCAACGTGCTGGCGGTAGACGCCGTCGAGGCCGCCTTCGGCCATCAGCCGCGGCCGGAGGCCCGCTTCCGCATCGAGCACGCGCAGATCGTGCGCCGCGCCGATCTGGAGCGAATGGGTCGCCTCGGCATCCTCGCTTCGATGCAGCCCACCCACGCCACCTCCGACATGCCGTGGGTTCCCGACCGCCTCGGGGACCACCGACTCGACCGCGCCTACCCGTGGCGCACGGCCCTCGACGCCGGCGCCCGGCTGGCGCTGGGCAGCGACTTCCCCGTCGAGCTGCCCTCGCCGCTACTCGGGTTGTACAGCGCGGTGACCCGCCAGGATCCCGACGGCCGTCCCGAGGGGGGCTGGCTGCCGGACGAGCTGCTGACCCGCGAGGAGGCGCTGCGCGGGTTCACGCTCGACGCCGCCTACTCCCTGTTCCTCGACGACCTGGTGGGGACCCTCGAGACCGGCAAGCGCGCCGACCTGGTGGTGTGGGACCGGGACCCGATGCAGGTGCCCGCGGCCCAGGTTCCCGGCGCGCGGGTAGACTGGACGGTCATGGACGGTCGGGTAGTCTACCAACGGCAGGGGGAGTGAGGTGCGGTCGCGACGCTCCTCCTGGCTGCTGGTCTGGCTCCTCGCCCTGACGGCCGTCCCGGCGGCGGCGCAGGACCCGTTCATGGAGCAGCGCGAGCGCATGGTCGACGAGCAGATCCGGCGCCGCGGCGTCAGGGGGCCGCAGGTGCTGCGCGCCATGCGCGAGGTGCCGCGCCATCTCTTCGTCCCCTCCGAGACGCGCAACCAGGCCTACGAGGACCACCCGCTGCCGATCGGCTGGGGGCAGACCATCTCCCAGCCCTACATGGTGGCGCTGATGACCGAGCTGCTCGACCTCGACGGTGACGACGAGGTGCTCGAGATCGGCACCGGCTCGGGCTACCACGCGGCGGTGCTGTCGCGGGTGGCGGGGAAGGTCTATTCGATCGAGATCCTCGGCGAGCTCGGGCTGCAGGCGCGGTCCAACCTCGAGCGGTTGGGGTACGACAACGTGGAGGTGCGCATCGGCGACGGCTACCAGGGCTGGCCCGAGCAGGCTCCCTTCGACGCCATCATCCTGACCGCGGCGCCGCCGAAGATCCCCCAGCCGTTGATCGACCAGCTGAAGGTGGGGGGCAAGATGGTGGTGCCGGTCGGCTCCTTCCTGCAGGACCTGCTGCTGATCACCCGGACGCGGCGCGGCATCGAGAAGCGCACCGTGGCGCCGGTGCGCTTCGTGCCGATGACCGGCGAGGCGCAGCGGGACGGCGGCTCGTAGGCGGATTCGTACCGAACAGGCCGGCACGGAGGCCGGCCCCTACGCCGCACCCCGGCCTGGGTCACGTTGGGTCGGAGGGGCGGGCCTCCGCGCCCGCCCTCGTCACACCAGGCAACCGACGAGAGCGATTCCGCCCCACACCAGCGCCGCGATCGCCGCCAGCGGCAGCAGCAGCACGCCGGCGAGCAGCAGCAGCGGCAGCCCGACTGTCAGGAGCAGCGCCACCGCCGCCACCGCCAGCACCGCCTTGAACGCCCACAGCACCATCGCCAGCGGCAGCAGCGCCACGTGGAAGACCACCTTCAGCAGGACGCCGATCAGCAGGGCGGCGCCGAGGGCGATCCCGCCGATCAGCAGCAGCGCGAAGAGCTCGAACATCGCCATCACCTCCTGGTGGGGACCTACGCACGAGCCCGGCTGCGTGTTTCAGCGGCGCCGCATGTACAATACGCGCTCGCTTTCGTGGGGCGGTAGCTCAGCTGGGAGAGCACCACGTTCGCAACGTGGGGGTCGAGGGTTCGAATCCCTTCCGCTCCACCACGACCTAAGCCGCACCTTTTCAAACACTTGGTGTCGCGAACCTAAGGAAACTCAGGTCGCGGCGCTCTACGCCCCTCGAGCACCGCGGAGATAGAGCACCGGCACCACCACCAGGTTGAGGAACGTCGAAGTCAGGAGCCCGCCCAGGATGACCTGAGCCATCGGGCTCTGGATCTCGTTGCCCGGGGCGCCCGCCGCCAGCACCAGGGGCACCAGGGCGAAGCCGGCGGTGAGGGCGGTCATGAGAATCGGCGCCATCCGCTCCTCGGAGCCCCGGCGAACGGCCTCGCCCAGCGAACGTCCCTCGGCCAGCAGCCGCTGGTAGTTGTTGACCAGGAGCACGCCGTTGCGGGTCGCGATCCCGAACAGGGTGACGAACCCGACCAGGGTGGCGACCGAGAGGATGCCGCCACCCAGCGCCACCGCGGCGATGCCACCGATCAAGGCGAGAGGGAGGTTCACGAGGACGACCAGGGTGTCCCGGTGGCTCTGGAACTCGACGTAGAGGAGGCCGTACATGCCCGCGAGGATGAGCACCACGAGCAGCCCCAGGGTGTGGACGCTCCGCGTCGCCTCCTCGAACTGCCCGCCAAAGGTCACGAGGTAGCCGCGGGGCAGGTCGACCTGGTCGTCGACGGCCGCGCGGGCGCGCTCCACGGTGCCGGCGAGGTCGGCGCCGGCCACGTTGGCGGTGACCATGGCGACCCGCTGCACGTTCTCGCGCCGGATCATCGACGGTCCGAGGACGCGCTCCACTCGGGCCACGGCGCCGAGGCGCACGAGGTCCCCGACGGGGGTCGAGACCGGCAGCGCGGCGAGCCTCTCGGGGGCGTCCCGGAGGCCCGGAGGGAAGCGCAGGGCGACGCTCGAGGCGAGACTCTCTTCGACGATCTCCCCGACCACGACGCCTTGGAACAGCGCCTCCACCGCCTGGGCGAGGTCGGCGGGCATGAGCCCGTACCGGGCCATGGCGTCCCGGTCGAAGTCGATCACCAGCTGGGGGATCGCGGCTTGCTCCTGGTTGGACAGATCGACGATGCCCTGCACCGTGCCCAGCACCTGCTCGATGCGGGCGGCCAGGGTCCGAAGGACCGCGAGATCCGGCCCGAAGACCTTCACCGCCAGGTTCGTCTTGGAGCCCGAGATCATGTGGTCGATGCGGTGGCTGATCGGCTGGCCGAAAGACACGGTGACGCCGGGGATCGTGGCTACGGCGCGGCGCATCTCCGCCACGAGCTCCTCCTTCGACCGACCGTCCTCGAGCGGCGCGAGGACCACCTCCATCTCCGAGGCGTTCACCCCCTGGACGTGCTCGTCCTTCTCGGCCCGGCCGGTGCGCCGGCTCGTCGAGACGACCTCGGGGAACTCGAGGAGAGCCGCCTCTACCTGGCTCCCCAGGCTGTCGCTGACCTCTAGAGGGGTGCCCGGCGGGCTCACGATCGAGACCGTCAGGGACCCCTCGTTGAAGGGCGGCAGGAAGCTGCGGCCGAGGGTGGGGAGGAGGGCCGCGGCCCCCAGGACGAGCACGAGCGCGATCGCCACCACGACCCGCCGGTGGCCGAGCGACCAGTCCAGGGTCGGGCGATAGAGGCGATGACACTGGCGCAGCAGCCAGGGCTCGCGCGACTCCAGCGCCTTGGAGCGGCCCAGGAGCATCGCGGAGAGCACCGGCGTGACCGTCAGGGCCACGACGAGCGACGCCGCGAGCGCCGCGATGAACGCGAACCCGAGGGGCCGCAGCAACCGCCCCTCGAGCCCGGGCAGGAAGAAGATCGGCAGGAAGACCAGGATGATGATGAGGGTGGCGAAGAGGATCGGGCTCACCACCTCGGTGGTGGCCGCCGCGACGACCTCCCGCGCGGGACGCCGCTCCGCCTCGGGCACGACCCGATCCTCCTTGAGGCGACGAAAGACGTTCTCGACCGCGATGATCGCGTCGTCGACGAGGAGGCCGATGGCGATCGTGAGACCCCCGAGCGTCATCGTGTCGATCGACAGGCCGAAGGCCGAGATGACGAGCACTCCCGTCACCAGGGAGAGGGGGATGGCCAGGGCCGAGATGAGCGTCGTCCGCACGCTGCCGAGGAAGAGCAGGAGGATCACGACGACGAGGATCGCCCCGTCGCGGAGCGCTTCGCTCACGTTGCCGATCGCCACCTCGATGAAGTCGGCCTGGCGGAAGTTCTCCGTCTCGATGACCACGCCTTCGGGAAGCGCCTCCTGCAGTCGGATCAGGGTCTCGTCGATCCTCTCGGTGAGCTCGAGCGTGTTGGCGCCGGGCTGCTTCTGGACCGAGAGGATGACCGCGGGCTCGTTCCTGTAGGAGGCCGTGCCGCGGACCGGCTCCGGGCCCCAGGCGACGTCGGCGAGGTCGTCGATGCGCAGCGGCACACCGCCCTGCACGCGCACCACCGCCCTCGCGACGTCTCCGGGCTCTCGCGAGCGCCCGAGCCCGCGGACCAGATACTCCTGCCCCCCCTCGACGTGGAAGCCGGCCGCGGGGCTCTGGCTCGCCCGCGCGACAGCCTCGATCACCTCCGGGAGCGGCACGTCGTGCTGGGCGAGGGCCGCGGGATGCACGGTCACCTGCAGCTGGCGCAGCTCGCCGCCCAGGGCCACGACCTGGGAGATCCCCGAGATCGAGAGCAGGTTGCGGCGCACCACGGTCTCCGCCAGCCGCCGGAGGTCCATCGGCGGCACGGTGTCCGAGGTCAGGGCGATGAAGGTGATCTCGCCCATGATGGAAGAGATCGGCCCGAGCTCCGGCCGCTCGGCCTGGCCCGGGAGGTCCACCCGTTGCAGCCGCTCGGTGACCACCTGGCGGGCCTGGTAGATGTCGGTCCCCCAGTGAAACTCCACCCAGACGACGGAGATCCCGTCGGCCGAGACGGAACGGAGCCGCCGCACGCCGGGAGAGCCGTTCACCGCCGACTCCAGGGGGAAGGTGACGAGGAGCTCGATCTCCTCGGGCGCCATGCCGGGGGCCTCGGTGATCACCGTCACCGCCGGCGCCGAGAGGTCGGGGAAGATGTCCACCGGCAGGGTGGCGATCCAGATCCCGCCGAGAAGCGTCAGCAGACCGGCTGCGGCGAGGACCAGCCAGCCGTGGCGCAGCGAGAAGCGGATCAGCCGCTCGAGGGGACCTCGCTTCGTCCGCATCGGCAGGGTCGGGTCGTCTTTGGGTCGTCCCTCCCCCTCGCGCGGGTCGTCTCCTCCCATCGGGCGACGGTCAGTGGACATGGCCGTGGACCTCCCCGCTGGCCATGAGCGAAGCTCGCCGGATGGCGTCCCCACCGCGCGTCACCAGCCGCTGGCCCGGAACCAGGTGATCGACGAGGATCCGGTCGCCCTGGCGCTCGAGGACCCTCACCTCCTGGCGGACGAAGCTCTCGCCGGAAAGCTGGAGGTAGACGACGGGCACACCGCCGTCATCGACCAGGGCCGACGAAGGGATCACGATCCCTTCCAGCGGCGCGGCGGAGAGGACCTGGGCCTCCACCGTCGTTCCGAGTGCAGGTCCCGACCCTCGCGGCGCCTCGAGGAGCACCGTCACCGTTCCGGTCTCGGGCGATACCTCCGGTGCGATCGAGATCGGCCGCACCCCCTCCTCGAGGCGCAGGGGGCCGTGCTCGGGATCGCTGAGGACGACGCCGCGCACTCCTTCCGCCGCCAGGCGCCGGGCGCCGGAAGGCGGCACCTCGACCTCGATCCACACCGCGTCGGAGCCGACGAGGCGTGCGAGGGCGTCCCCTGCCTTCACCGTCGTCCCCGGGCTGGCGGACACCCTCGCCACCTCGCCGGCGAACGGGGCGCGGAGGACGAGGTCGTTGGCGGAGGCGCCGCCCCCCCGTGCGGAGCGGGCCGCCTCGAGGTCCCGGCTCGCGGCAGAGCGCCGGGCGCCGAGGGTCTCGACCCGGGCGCGGGCCTCCTCCACCTCTCGCCGGCTCGCCGCCTCCAGGGCGAGGAGCTCCTCGAGGCGGGCGAGGCGGGCGCGGGCCGTCTCGAGCTCCGTCTCGAGGCTCGCCAGCTCGGCTTCCAGGGCCGGCAAGCTGCGGTCCGAGGCGACGAGCGGGCTCACCCGGAAGAGCGGCTGGCCGCGGCCGACGACGAGACCCACGAACGGCCAGGAAAGGGCCCCGGGCGGTGGCTGGACGACGCCGTCGACCGGGGCGGTGATCGTGGCTTCGCCCCCTGCCGGCGGTCGGACGGTCGCCAGGCCGGCGACGCTCGCCGCCAAGGCTCCGGGCCGCACCCAGGCCGTCCCGAAGTCGCTCCGCCACTGCTGCTCCTTGAGGAAGGAGAGAGGCTCGCCGCCGTCGCTGCCGCCCTTGGGCGCGGGCGCGCGGAGCAGGGCTCCGGGACGCTCGGCGGTGCCGACGCGGACGCGTCCGCCCCGGATCTCTTCGCCGCCGGACTCGTCTCGGATGCGGAAGGAGAGGTCGTACTCCCCGGCCCGCTCGGGCGTGATCTCCACCGCGAAGATCCCGGGCCGGGTCGGCTCGTCGGCGGTGAAGACCTGCTGGCCTCCGGGCCCCGAGAGCACGATGGACACCTCGCCCGACGTCAGGGGCTCGAAGCCCTCGAGCCGGGTGACGTGGGTGTGGGCCGTGGCGGTCTCGTCCACTGCCAGCGCATCGACCTCGGGGAAGACCTCGAACCGCTCACCCCACGCCGTCACGGACCAGCTCTCGCCGCCCTCACTGGCCACCTCCCCGCTGGGCGTGGCACAACCGGTGAGAGCGGCGAGCAGGACCAGGGCGAGACCTGCCTTCCCCGCCCCACTCGTCGGCTCAGTCCTGATGGTCATCGTGATCCTCGTCCTCGTGGGTGTGTGCCCCCTCGCCTTCGCCATGGGGGTGGTCCTCGCCCTCGGCGTGGGAGTGCTCCTCTCCGCCGTGGGAGTGGGTGGCCTGCTGCTGGGCCGCGTCCTCCTCGCTCAACCCCTCCGCGCTCACGTCGGCGGGGTAGGCGGGCTCGTAGGCGACGTCGGCGTCCGGCGTTTCGGTGGCGGTGGCGCTCGGAGCCTCGGTGGCCGCGGGCTCTTCGCTGGCGGATTCGTTGGGCGCCTCGCTCCGGCAGCCGATCGCCAGGAGGAGGAGCGGCAGGATCGAGAACGAGGTGACGAGTTGCTTGGTGGTCATGGGAGGGTCTCCAGGTCGGGTGATTGCAGGGTTGCCGAGGGTTGGGACGTATCGTCCAGAGCGGCCAGCCGCTCGAGCTGCCGGTGGGCCTCGAGCGCCGCCTCCTGGAGGTCGAGCACGGCCAGTTCGCCCTCGGTGACGGAACGATGGGTCTCGAGGAGGTCGGTCAGCGTCGCCTCGCCGAGCCGGAACGCCGCCTCGGCGCCGTCGAGCATCCGCTCGCTGGCTACCAGGGCCGAGCGTGCCTCGCCGAGGGAGCTGGCGAGTAGCTCGAAGGAGGTCAGGGCCGCATCGCGCGAGCTCGCCACCTCCCGCCGCACAAGCTCGAGGCGGGCCTCCGCTGCTGCGACACGGGCCTCGGCGGCCGCCTGCTCGGCCTGGTTGCGATCGAACAAGGGCACCGACCAGGCGATCCCGAGCACCGGGCCCTCCAGCGACTTCGCTCCGGAGTCCTGTCGTTGCCAGCCCACCGACAGCTCGGGGGAGGCCAGGAAGCGGCTCGCTGCCTCCCTCTCCAGACGCGCCGCGGCGAGCTCCGCCTCGGCGGCCCGGACACGTGGATCGTCGTTGCCGAAGCTCGGCGCCGGCGGGAGCTCGGGCACCACGGGGCGGGCCTCGCCGGGGAGCGTCGGCACCCAACGCGCCGCTTCGGCCCGCCCCCGCTCCCGGGCCGCGGCGGCGAGGGCGACCCGGGCGCGCAGGGCCTCGGTTGCCAGCGTCAGCCGATGGGCCTCGAGCCCTGAGGCCTCCCCCCACTCCGCCCGCGCCGACTCCCGAGCGGCGAGCGTAGCGACACGCTCTGCCTGTGCCGAGAGCCGCTCCTGCCGGGCCGCCGCCAAGGCCCAGGCGGCGTAGACCTCGCGCATCTCCAGGTGCAGCGTGCGAAGCCGCAGCGCGGTGCGCGCCGACGCCGCTCGTACAGCAGCCTCTCGCGCCTCGACCTCAGGTCGGCGCGCCAGGTGGGGCAGCCGCCAGGAGACGAGCAGGTCGGTCTGCTCGACTGGGCCGCTGGGGTCCTCGCGCGCGACGCCGACGGCCGGGTTGTCCAGGGTCGAGGCTTCGACCACACGGGCCCGGGCGAGCGCGAGCTCCTCGGCGGCCTCGGCCACCGCGGGATGGGAGGCGTCGAGGGCCGAGAGGAACTCGGCCTCGGTGACGATCGGGGAGTCCTGGGCGCCGCCGGCAGCGGCGACGAGGGCCGACACGAGGCCGGCCAGGGCGAGACGATGCATGCTGGCTCCTTTCCAGGTTCGGGTGTCAGGCTCGAAGCGAGCCCGGCAGCGAACCGTGGATCAGAGCAGCAGGGAGCAGTGGGTCGTGAAGAGGGCTCGCGGCGGCCCGCGCCGGGAGCTGGTCTCCAAGAGAGATCGCTCGTCCGGGACGCTCAGAGCGGGCGGTGAGGGAACAGCGACGGCAGTGGAAGCGATCGGCTTCGGCAGGGTCCCCGGGCCCCGGAGTGACGCCTCGTGCTCGTGCTCGGGCGCCGTCAGATCGTGGTGGTGCCCGTGCGTCACGGCGCGTACCAGGTCCGCGATCTCCTCCGCGTGCGCGCTGTCGTGCGCCCCATGGTGATCGAGCGCGACGTGGAGCGCAGTCGTCGAAGCCGCGACGCTCGGCGCCATCCACAGCAGCAGGGCGGCGATAGAGAGCAGGCGGTGGAGCGGAGCGCGCACCCCGGGATTGTTCCAGAGGCTCGCTTCTCCGTCAAACCAAGTCAGGTCGTCCGCTTGCGAGTAGTCTTCTCGACGAGTTGCCAGGAGAGTCAGGAGGCGCATGGAAAGCGAGGATCGGGGCGGCACCCCGGCGCGGCCGAGTCTGGACGCACAGAACACGGCAGTGGCCTTCCGGGAAGCCCTGCGTGTCTGGGCCAAGGTCGCGCTGTACAGCTTCGGCGGTCCGGCCGGGCAGATCGCCGTCATGCACCGCCTGCTCGTCGAGGAGAAGCGCTGGGTCAGCGAGGAGCGCTTCCTCCACGCACTGAACTACTGCATGCTCCTTCCCGGGCCGGAGGCACAGCAACTCGCCACCTACATCGGGTGGCTGCTCCACCGGGTCAGGGGCGGTCTGGTCGCCGGGCTCCTCTTCGTCTTCCCGGGCTTCGTGAGCATCCTCCTCTTGAGCATCCTCTATGCGGGCTTCCAGGATTCGAGCCTGGTCCAGGCGCTGTTCTACGGGATCAAGCCTGCTGTGTTGGCCATCGTCGTCGAGGCAGTCTGGCGGATCGGGCGGCGGGCGTTGAAGAACGCGGTCCTGGGCGGTGTCGCTGCGCTCTCCTTCGTCGCGATCTTCGTCTACGACGTGCCGTTCCCCCTGATCGTCCTCGGCGCCGGCGCAGTCGGGTATTTCGGCGGCCGCGTCTGGGAGGAGAAGTTCTACGTCGTGCGGGGCCACGGCACCCGTGAGGGAGAGGGCACGACAGGGGCGGCTGGCGTGGCGTCCGTGCGGTCCCGGCCGCCACGGACGCACCTCCTCTGGACCGGCGG
>DATKEH010000219.1:0-5671 GCA_035546355.1 Thermoanaerobaculia bacterium | reverse complement strand
TGGCAGCGGATGGGCACGGCCAGGGAACATGAAGATGGCGACCGCGGCGGAGATGGCCACCATCAGCGCTACGAGCTGCAGAGCAGTGAGGCGGACGATGGGATCCGCCCGGCGACGAGCCACCAACCAGAGGACGATCGGAAGACAGACTCCGAGAGTGGTGAAGGAGATGTAGGTGAGGCCGGTGAGGAAGTTCCGCAGCACCACGAGCACCAGCTCCGGCGATGGCTGTAGCGTGGCCCAGACTCGTTCCATGAGGCCGGCGGCCCTGGTTGCCCCGTGCGCGGCTACCGCTCCGCTCGGCTCCAGCGGCCGCCAGACCGCGAGGACCATGACGGGGATCGCCCACAGCATCGTCACCTTGCCGATCGCCTGCAGGGAGCGCGACTGTCGGCGCGCTCGGCTGAGCTGAAGCGGCGACAGAAGGAGCAGCGCGGGAATGACCAAGATGCCGATGTCCCGGGTCAGCGGCAGCAGAGCGGCGCAGGAGCCGCAGAGGACGAAGTCCCTGGCGTGTCCGTGCGCGAACGCCCGGATGAAGAAATAGCTCATCCAGACGAAGAGCGAGACGAACACCGGCTCGGACATGAGCATCAGACCCGAGTACGCCGGCGCGGCGAAGACGAGGAAGGCGGGGAGCAGGACGGATCGCTGGCCGAACAGCTCGAGGTAGATCAGATGGCCGCCGAACACCATCGAGGCGGTGAGCAGCGTGTTGAGCAGGACGAGGCTGGAGAAGTACACCTGGGGTGGCGCGAGCCCCACGAGGTGGAGCGGGGCGATGACCAGCGAGGTCAGCGGAGGGTAGAAGAGAAACCCCGGATGCGGGACGCCGGACGCTCCCCAGTGCACGAAATCGAAGGCGGTCGCGAAGTAGAACAGCTCATCCAACCACAGCCAGATCGAGGGCAGGAAGCGCCATATGCTCCACGTCTTGGCGGCGACCCCGGCGGCGACCAGCAGCCACAGCCCCGTGCTGGACCAGCCGCCGGCCGGGTGGGCCAAGGCATGCGGTGCCCTTGCCGTGGCGGGGCTTGCGGTGAAGAATCTCATCTCGAATGCGAGTCGTCGCCATCATCTCCGCGTTCAACGAGGGCGACATTATCGCGCCCGTGCTCGAGCACCTCGTCGACCAGGGCGTCGAGGTCTACCTGATCGACAACCTGTCGACCGACGACACGGTGGAGCAGGCGCGGAGGTGGGAGGGGCGGGGCCTGATCGGCGTCGAGCGGTTTCCGCCCGACGCCCCGGGCGAGGCCGATCCGTCGGCCCTGCCCTACGACTGGACCGCCATCCTGCTGCGCAAGGAGCAGCTGGCGCGCGAGCTCGAGGCCGACTGGTTCATCCACCACGACGCCGACGAGCTGCGCGAGCCGCCGTGGCCGGGCGCCACGCTGCGCGACGCGATCGCCTGGGTCGATGGCCTGGGCTACAATGCCATCTCCTTCCGGCTGTTGAACTTCGTGCCGGTCGACGAGGGCTTCCGCCAGGGCGTGGACCCGTCGGCGCACTTTACCTACTTCGAGGAGGGGAAGGACTACGACCGCCTGCAGGTGAAGTGCTGGAAGAACCAGGGGCAGGCGGTGGCGTTGGCGCCCAAGGCGGGCCACGACGTGTCGTTCCCGGGCCGCCGGGTCTTCCCCGTCCCCTTCCTCCTGCGCCACTACCCGATCCGCAGCTCCGAGCACGGCCGGCGCAAGGTGTTCGCGGAACGCAAGGGCCGCTTCACCGCCGCCGAGCGCGCCAAGCGGTGGCACATCCAGTACGACGCGGTCGCGGACGACGCGCACCGGTTCCTCGGCGATCCCACCGACCTCACGCTCTACAGCGGCGACCACGTCCGTCTCGAGACGCTCCTCGACAGCGAGGCCACCCGCGAGGCGCGGCAGCGCGCCGCGGACGCCGAGCGGCAGCTCGAGAGTCTGCGCGCCGAGCGCGACCGGTGGCAGGGGCTGGTCGACGAGATGGCGAGGTCGCGCGGCGAGCTGCTCGAGCAGCTGGCGAGCCTGCAGGCGGGCATCGGCGACAGCCAGCGCCTCCAGGAGCTGGCGGAGCGGCTGCAGGCGACCGTCGAGAGCGAGTCGCAGCAGCGGGCGCTGCTGCAGGCCGAGCTGCGGTCCCTGCACGAAGAGCTGCAGGGGATCCACGACTCGCGGCTCTGGCGGCTGGGCAGGCGCTACTGGGCGCTGCTGCGGCGCCTGGGGCTGCTGCGCTCCGGTGACGGTGAGGCCGGGCCGGCGCCGGACAGCGGCTGAGCCCGAGGTGTCGCCGGCGTGCCGGGCGCTCGGCGAAGCCGTCCCGGCGTGCGCTGCTACCATCGTGTCGTGACCCAGCTCGCTCCCTCCGTCGCGCCGCGCCGCGCCACCCACCCGGTGCGCATCGGCGGCCTCGTCGTCGGCGGCGGGGCCCCGGTGGCGGTGCAGTCGATGACCAACACCGACACCGCCGACGTCGCGGCCACGGTGCGGCAGTGCCTGGAGCTGGCGCAGGCGGGGTCGGAGATGGTGCGGGTGACGGTCAACGTCGAGGAGGCGGCGCGGGCGGTGCCGGAGATCAAGCGGCGCCTGCTGGGCGAAGGCTGCGATGCGCCGCTGATCGGCGACTTCCATTACAACGGCCACCTGCTGCTGGGGCGCCATCCCGACTGCGCGGCGGCGCTCGACAAGTACCGCATCAACCCCGGCAACGTCGGCTTCGGCAGCAAGCGCGACGAGCAGTTCGCCACCATCGTCAGGATTGCCGCCGAGCACGGCAAGCCGGTACGCATCGGGGTCAACGGCGGCTCGCTGGACCAGGCGCTGGTGACCGCCAGGATGGAGGACAACACCCGCCGCGACCTGGGGCGCTCGAGCGAGGAGATCGTCGAGGAGTGCATGCTGCTGTCGGCTCTGGACTCGACGGAGAAGGCGCTCGCCCTCGGGCTCTCCGAGGGTCAGGTCGTCATCTCCTGCAAGCTGTCGCGGCCGCAGGGGCTGATCGGCGTCTACCGCCAGCTGGCCCGCCAGACGCGGCAGCCGCTGCACCTGGGGCTCACCGAGGCGGGGATGGGGATGAAGGGGGTGGTGTGGTCGGCCTCGGCGCTGGCGGTGCTGCTGGCCGAGGGCATCGGCGACACCATTCGCATCTCGCTGACTCCGCGCCCCGGCGGTGACCGCCGGGAGGAGGTGTGGGCCTGCCAGGAGCTGCTGCAGGCGTTGGGGTTGCGCTCCTTCGCCCCGGCCATCACCGCCTGCCCCGGTTGCGGCCGCACCACCTCCACCACCTTCCAGCAGCTCGCCGAGCGGGTGCAGGCCTACGTGCGCGAGAAGATGCCGCAGTGGAAGGACGTCTACCCCGGGGTCGAGGAGCTCGAGCTGGCGGTGATGGGGTGCGTGGTCAACGGCCCCGGCGAGTCCAAGGCGGCGCACATCGGCATCTCGCTGCCCGGCACCGGCGAGGCGCCCCACTGCCCGGTCTACGTCGACGGCAAGCTGTTCACCAGGCTGCGCGGCAGCTACGAGGAGCTGGCGGCGCAGTTCCAGGCCATCGTCGACGACTACGTGGCGACCCGCTGGGGAGCCTGAGGGAGCGCGGGGGTTCGGCTAGAGCGCGGCTACCGGCGTTAGAGCTCGCCCGGCGCCTCCCCCTCCACCACCCGCCGCAACCCTTCGAGCCCGCGCTCGAGGTCGCGACCCATCGACTCCTCGATCACCGGCACCGAGAGGCGGCCGAGGAGGGTGTGGCCGAGGCTGCCGCGCTCCGACCAGGTGACGCGGGTGCCGCCGCCGGGCAGCGGCGCCAGCTCCAGGGTGTCGCGGGAGGTGATGCGCCCCTGCTGGTAGGCCATCGCCACCGTCAGCCGCCGCGGCGGCTCGGCCGCTTCCAGGCGCAGCGAGCCGTCGCCGGTCGCCTCGCTGTCCCAGGTGAGCTCGGCGCCGGGGCCGGCGGCCGGCGAGGAGTAGCGGAACTCGAGCCCGGGGTAGTCCTCCTCACGCCAGGGGGACCAGGAGGGCCAGCGCTCGAGGTCGATGAGCCAGGGCCAGATCGCCTCCGCGGGGGCGGCGATGGTCACCTGCCGCTCCACCTGCCAGGAGGTCGGCAGCAGGAACAGCGCCACCACCCCGGCCAGGGAGGTGACGCCGAGGGCGATCCACACCAGGCGCAGGCGCCGCATGCGGCGAGGCGACTACATCAAGCCCAGCTGCAGGCGGGCCGCTTCGCTCATCATGTTGGGGTTCCATGGCGGGTCGAACACCAGCTCGACCTCGGCCCGGGCGACGCTCGGCAGGGCTTCCACCTTGCGGGTGACGTCGTCGGCCAGCACCTGCCCCATGCCGCAGCCCGGAGCGGTGAGCGTCATCTTGATGCGCGCCTTCTGCTGGCCGTCGCCGAGCTCCTCGAGCGTGCAGTCGTAGATCAGCCCCAGCTCGACGATGTCGACCGGGATCTCGGGGTCGTAGCAGGTGCGCAGCTGCTCCCACACCTGCTCCTCGAGCGGGCGCTCGGCGGCGGGCGCCGCCGCGACGGCGCCCCCGGGCGCCTCCTGGCCGATGGCGTCGGCGTCCGCCGCCTCGATCCGCACCATCTGGCCCCAGGGGGTGACCAGGGTGAAGGTGTCGCCCAGCGCCTGGGCGATACGCACCGGGGTGTCGGCCGGCAGCACCACCGGCGTGCCGTCGGGGATCTGGATGCCGCGGATCTCGCGGCTCAAGTGGGTTCTTTCGCTGCCGGACATGGCGTACACGAGGGCTCCCTGAGTGACTCTCCGAGTGCTGGCCGGAGCGCGGCGCCGCGGGCGTGAGCGAGCCGGAAGTGCCGCGCCGGAAAGGACTTCCAGCGGCGATGGTAGCACACGGCGGGCGTGCTAAGGTGCGCGCCCATGGCAGCCGTCAAGCTCGCGCAGCTGGACGAGATCCCCGACGGGGGCATGATCTGCCGCGACCACGGCGGCCTGCAGGTGCTGCTGGCCCGGATCGGCGGCGCGGTCTACGCGATGAACAACGTGTGCACCCACGCCGGCGCCCCGCTGGCCGAGGGAGAGCTCGGCGGCGAGGGACGGTATCTCCTCACCTGCCCGTGGCACGACGCCCACTTCGACGTGCGCACCGGCGCCGTGCAGCAGGACACCCCCTGGGCCTTCGACACCGAGGTCTATCCGGTCGAGCTGCGGGGCGACGAAGTGTGGGTGGAGCTGTAGCCGCACCCGCTCAGCGGCAGCCGAGCACCTCCCCCGCCGGCCCCAACAGCACCGTGGTGGCGCCGAAGCCGCGTGCCGGGGCGCGCACGTAGCGGGCGTCGAGGATGTGGACCGCGGCCCCGCCCGCCTCGGCGGCGACGGCGAAGAACGGGTAGCGCATCCAGGCGCGCATGCCGCGGGCACAGGGCGCGGCGAGCGCCGTCGCCACCCGGGGGTCGGCGGCGCCGATGGGGATGGGGCGCGGCGCCAGCGCCACCGGGCCGGTGGCCGGGGCGGTGCCGGGACGGTAGTGGTCGGCGTGGACGAGCAGCAGGTCGCGCGCCGTCGGCGCGGCGGGCAGCGGGCCGGCGTAGGCCTCGAGCGGCGGCGGCAGCCCGCCGCTCCGGGCCGCCTCGCGGGCCCGTTCCCGGGCGTGGGAGGTGAGCCCGAGCATGCATCCGGCGTAGAGGACGGTGCCGGCCAGCGCCGCCGTCGCCACCCGGCGGCCGGTGGCGG
>DATKEH010000218.1:0-2542 GCA_035546355.1 Thermoanaerobaculia bacterium | reverse complement strand
GTGGGAACCCCAGCCGCCCGTCGAGGAAGTAGAGCTCGGCCGCCAGGTAGCCGAGGCAGGGCAGCAGCGCGAGGGCGAGGAGCCACCGTGGCGGCGAGCCGGAAGGGGGCGGGGCCATGGGACGCCGGGAGTATGGCAGAGGCCGGCCCCGAGGCCAGGAGAGAGGCCGAGGCAGAGCCCCGTCAGCGGCTACAATGCGCGCCGTGCCCTACAGTGCCCTGGAACGGCGCCGCCGCACGATGGCGCGGCGCGCTCTCTACGGCAGCCTGCTGCTGGTGACGGCGGCGGTCGGCGGCGCCTGGGCGGTGTTCCAGCGGCCGATGGCGGCCCTCGGCGACATGACCTGGCACGAGGTGGCCTGGGACCAGGACCCGGTGGTGCGGCTGCTACAGCAGTACGTGCGGGTCGACTCCACGCCGGCCGGCGACGAGCTCGCCGCCGCCCTGCTGCTCGCCACGCCGCTGGAGGCCGCCGGCCTCGAGGTGCACGTCGAGCGGCTCGGCGAGCGCCACGCCAACCTGTGGGCCGAGCTGCCCGGCGAGGACCCCCAGGCCCTGGTGCTGCTGTCGCACCTCGACGTCGAACCGATCCACCCGCGGGAGAGGTGGGCGGAGCCGCCGTTCGCCGCCGTCCTCGACCCGCCGTGGCTGCTCGGCCGCGGCACGTTCGACATGAAGAGCTACGCGGTGGCGCAGGTGATGGCGTTGCTGCGGCTGGCGGCGGAGCACCCACGGCCCGCCCGCACCGTGCGCCTGATCGCCAGCAGCGGCGAGGAGCAGGGCAGCGACCTCGGCGTCCGCTGGCTGCTGCGCGAGCGCCCCGAGCTGTTCGCCGACGTGTGGGCGGTGCTCACCGAGGGTGGCGTCCTCGAGGCCCGCGCCCTCGGCAACCCCAAGTACTGGGGGACCGAGTTCGCGCAGAAGCAGTACGTCGAGCTGCGCGCCTGCAGCGGCAGCCGCGAGCGGCTGGAGGCCCTGGAGCGGGACGTCCGGGAGCTGGGGCTGCCGCTGGCTCCCCTCCGCCTGCCCCCCGAGGTGGCGGCGTTCTGGCAGCAGTACGCTCCCTCCCGCGACCGCGAGGACCTGCGCCAGCTCGTCGCCGCCCCGCAGCGGCCGCTTCGCGAGGTCCAGGAGTTCCTCGCCCTCCCCAAGTACCTGCGCTCGATGCTGCGCGACGAGCTGGTGCCGATGGGGATCGAGGAGGCCGCGGGGGGCGGTTACGAGCTGCGCCTGCTCGTCCACCTGCTGCCGGGGGGCGACCTCGAGGCGGCCCTCGCCCGCCTGCTCCCGGACTGGATGACGCACGGGGTCACCGTCCTGCGCCACGAGGTGGCGACGGCGGCGGCCGGCAGCCCGCTGGAGCACCCGGCCTACCTGACGCTGCAGCAGGTGCTGCGACAGGAGCACCCCGAGCTGCGCACCGGCCCGTTCCTCCTCCCCTGGACCGCCACCGACTGCCGTTTCCTGCGCCTGCAGGAGATCCCCTGCTACGGCTTCACGCCGTTCTTCATCCTCACCCCGGACACCCTCCACGTCGGCTCCGCCAACGAGCGCATCTCGCTGCCCGGGCTGCGCCAGGGGGCGGACCTGTACGAGCGGCTGGTGGCGCGCCTGGCGGCCGGCCCGGGCCTCCGCGGAGGGTGACGTTTTTTGTCGCCTCGGTACAAGTCCCTGTCACCGAAGAGGCCCGATCGGGTGCCGCGTGCCGGCAAACGGGGTGTTTCTCCTGGCACGGTATATGCTCGATAGCCGTTGAAAGCCTCACGGAATGAACCGTATTGGCGCAGGGCTCTCAGAAGGAGGACCGCATGTTGGACCGGTTGCGGAGACGGCAGAGGGGGTTCACCCTCATCGAGCTGCTGATCGTGGTGGCCATCATCGGCATCATCGCGGCGCTGCTCATCCCCAACTTCCTCGACGCGCTGCAGAAGGCCAAGCAGAAGCGGACAGTGGCCGACGAGCGCAACCTGGGGACCGCCTGGATGTCCTGGCTCACCGACCAGATCGCCGGGGCCGCGGCCGGCGCCGGCACCACCACGGTGGATCTCAGTACGTATGACACGACCAGCGTCGGAGCGATGACCGCGGCGATGGTGCCGCAGTACATCCAGAAGATCCCCGACAAGGACGGGTGGAAGGAGGTCTTCAGCTACTACCTGGTGACCAACCTCAACCAGCGCAACGTGATGGCCATCTGCAGCACCGGCCAGGGCGGCGACGGCTGCGATGGCGCCTACACGGTCTCGGCCTTCGACCCCACCGACTACGTGCAGGACATCGTCTGGGCCGACGGCTTCTTCGTGACCTGGCCGCAGAAGGTCACCTGAGACGGTTCTTCGAGGCAGGAGAAGGGGCGCCCCTCGCGGGCGCCCTTTTTTTTCGCCTGCGCGCGCCGCTTCCCGGGGGCTCCCCAGGGCGGCTCCCGGACGCTGGCGTGGCCCTTGCAGCCGGCACCGGCGACACCCGACAGGTCGGAGGGTTCCCATGCGAATCGCCAGGTCCCGGAGCGCCGGCTTCACGCTGATCGAGCTGCTGATCGTGGT
>DATKEH010000217.1:0-3067 GCA_035546355.1 Thermoanaerobaculia bacterium | reverse complement strand
GCGGCGAGGGTGAACCCGGGGCGGCGGCGCAGGCCGCGCCAGGCCAGACGGAGGGCGCCGGCGAGCCCGCTCACGGCTGCTCGCTCCGCAGCACGGAAGCGAGGTCCAGGCGCGCCGCCCGGCGGGCGGGGAGCCAGGCGGCGAGCAGGGCGACGGCGGCCAGCACGCCGGCCGCACCGAGGAAGGCGCCGGGGTCGAGCGGCGGCACCTCGTAGAGCAACCCGGCGAGGCCGCGGGAGGCCGCCGCCGCGCCCGCCAGACCGACGATGATGCCGGCACCGACCAGCACCACACCCTCGCGCAGCGCCTCGCCGGTCACCGCCCGCGGCCCGGCGCCGAGCACCTGGCGGATCCCCAGCTCGTGCCGCCGCTGCGCCACCTGGAAGGCCACCAGGCCGTAGATGCCGACCGCGGCCAGCAGCAGGGTGACGCCGCCGAAGCCGCCCAGCAGGGCGAGCAGGAAGCGGCGTTCGCCGAGGGCGGTGCGCAGGCCGTCGGTCAGCGGCCCCGCGGCGGCCAGCGCCACGTCGGGCTCGAGCTCGGCCATGGCGCGGCGCAGCTGCGGCACCAGGGCCGACGCCGGCAGCGGGCTGGCCGCCAGCACCTCGACGCCACTGAAGGGCACCTGCGCCAGCGGCGGGTAGAGGGCCGGCTCGGAGGGCTTCTCCAGCCCGGTGAAGCGCACGTCGCCGACGACGCCGACGATACGCCGTTCGCGCCCCCAGAAGCTCACCGAGCGCCCGACGGGATCCTCGGCCGGGAAGTAGCGGCGGACGAAGGCCTCGTTGACCAGCAGCACGTCGGGGGCGCTCTGGCCGTCCGCGGCGGCGAGGAAGCGACCCCGGCGCAGCGGGATCGACAGCATGCGGTGGTAGCCGGGAGTGACGGGGCGGATGCGCGCCTCGTCTCGCGGCCCGTCCGCTTCGGGCCGTCCGACGATGCCGAGCTGCGAGGTGAAGCCCGCCTCCAGCGGCCCGTTGACGGCGAACGCCACCCCCTCGACGCCGGGGATCGCCGCCAGCCGTTCCTCGATCCGCTCGTACGCCGCCAGCACTTGCGGCCAGCGCGGGTACTCGGCGCGCGGCGGCATCGGGTAGCGGCCGTCCGGCAGCGCCAGGTCGAAGCTGACGATCCCCTGCGGCGCGAAGCCCGGGTCGACCGCCAGCAGCCGCCAGAAGCTGCGCCCGAGCAGCCCGGCGCCGGTTACCAGCACCAGGGCGAGAGCGACCTCGGCTATCACCAGCGCCGCCCGCGCCGGGCGCCGCATGCCGCGGCTCTCCCCCCTCCCGCCGAGGCCGGAGAGGCGCCGTCGCTCGCCGGCCAGGGCCAGGGGTGCGGCGCCGAACAGCAGCCCAGTGAGCAGCGCCGCGCCGGCGGCGAACAGCGCCGCGCCGCCGTGCAGCCCGACCTCCGCGGCCCGCGGCAGCTCCTCGGGCCGCAGGGCGAGCAGCAGGGCCAGAGCCCCGCGCGCCACCAGCAGGCCCAGCAAGCCACCGGCCGCCGCCACGAACAGGGCCTCGGCGAGCAGCTGCGACGCCAGACGGCGGCGCCCGGCACCGAGAGCGGCGCGCACCGCCAGCTCCCGCCGGCGGCCGTGGGCGCGCACCAGCCACAGGCCGGCGACGTTGGCACAGGCGACGAGCAGCACCAGGGCCACCGCGGCGAACAGCACCCAGACCTCCCGCGAGGCGTCCCCCACCATCGCCTCCTTGAGCGGCTCGAGCTGCACGCCGCGCCCGCGGTTGTCCTGCGGGTGCCGCTCCGCCAGGCCCGCGGCGATCGCCTGCATCTCCTCCTCCGCCTGCGCCAGCGAGACGCCCGGCCGCAGCAGCCCGAAGACCCCCAGGTTGTGCACCCCGCGCACGTCCAGGAAGGGGGTGGCGGCGTGCAGCGGCAGCCACAGCTCGCGGTCGTTCCAGGTGAACCCGCGGGGCAGCACCCCGACCACCTCGTAGGGCAGGCCGTCGAGCTCGATGGTGCGGCCGACGACCCCGAGGTCGCCGCCGAAGGCCCGCTGCCACAGCGCGTGGCCGAGCACCGCCACCCGCGGCCCTCCCGGGCGGTCGTCGGCAGCGCCCAGCAACCGGCCGGCGAAGGGCTCGGCGCCGAGCAGCGCCAGCAGCTCGGGGGTGGCGGCGGCCACCGCCACCCGCAGTGGCGGCCCGGCGGCGGGGCGCAGGTTCATCTCCGGGAAGCTCGCCGCCGCCAGCCGGGCGAAGCTGGTCGCCTGCTCGCGGAAATCGGTGAAGTCGGGGCCCGAGGCGTTCTCGCGGAAGCTGTCGTTGTGCGGGTCGGTCTCCCACACCCGCACCAGCCGGTCGGCGGCCGGGTAGGGCAGCGGCGCCAGCACCACCGCGTGCAACACGCTGAACACGGCGGTGGCGGCGCCGATACCGAGGGCGAGCAGCCCCACCGCCGCCGCGGTGAAGCCGGGTCGACGGCGCAGCGAGCGCAGGGTGAAGCGGAGGTCGTTGGCGAGTCCGTGCATGGTGCGTCGCTCCTTGGGTCGCGCTCCTCCCGGCGTCACTCGGCGCGCAGCGCCACCAGCGGCTCGACCCGCGCCGCCCGCCGCGCCGGCAGCCAGGCGGCGAGCAGCGCCGCCGCCAGCAGCACCACCAGCGAGAGGATGAAGATGGCGGGATCGGCAGGGGCGACTTCGAACAGCAGCGCCTCGAGGAAGCGGCCGAGGCCGAGGGCCAGGGCGCCGCCGAGGGCCAGCCCCCCGAGCGCCAGCCCGCCGCCGCGGCGGATGACGCCCCGCACCACCTCCCGCGGGCTGGCGCCGACGGCGAGGCGGATACCGATCTCCCGGCGGGAGGCGGCCACCAGCTGGCTGAGCAGCGCGTGCACCCCGGAGGCGGCGAGCAGCAGCGACAGCCCGGCGAAGGCCGCCAGCAGCCAGGTGAGCCAGCGGGTGCGGGAGGTGGCCACGGCGAGCCGCTCGGCCAGCGTCTGCACCTGGGAGACGGCGATGGCCGGGTCGAAGGCGGCCACCTCGCGGCGCACCGCCGGCGCCAGCTGCGCCGGGTCGGCCGCGCTGCGCAGGAAGAGGGTCATGCCGGCGAAG
>DATKEH010000216.1:0-17710 GCA_035546355.1 Thermoanaerobaculia bacterium | reverse complement strand
CTCGCCGGCTGCGACCGCGACGAGCTGCCGGAGGCCCTGATCAGCGGCGGCGACGAAGAGCTGGTGACAGGGACCTTCGTCGGCGGCCGCTTTCAGCCAGGGCGAAGCGCCCTGGGCAACCCCGGCGGCGGCTTCACCTAGGAGCCCGGTCCCGCAGGCCTCGCCTAACAACTCGCTACCGATCGCCCACGACGCCACCCGCGGCCGACGCTCTCGGCCGCGGCCGGCCGCGGCGGAGCGGGGGGCGCGGGAACAAACCGGGCCCGGTAGCGGTTCTCAACTCTGTCTCGACGTCACGCCCGGTGCCTGCGCACCCGGGGCAATACCTTCCCAGTCCTGGTCGCCGCGAGGGAGCTCCCAAGGGGCGACCACGTCTGCTCGAGTGCCTGTGACGAATTCTACGGCGGCAGAGTGACCGATTCCATGGCGCCCCCTGCCGCCGACGCCTACGATCGGACGTGCCTCCCAGAGGTTGGCTGCTGGTGACCATCACCCCACTCCCCATGCGTCTCCTCGCCATCCTGGTCTCGGGGTGCCTCGCCGCCCCCGCCCTCGGCACCACCTTCGTCCGCATCAGCGACGCCGATCTGGCCGACTCCGCCCCCGTCATCGCCGAGGTGCGGGTGGTGGCGTGGGAGATGGCGGACGCGGCAGGGCTGCCGGCGACCGACTACCTCGTCGAGGTCGAACGGCTGCTCAAGGGGGAGCCGGGCGGCAGCACCCTGGTGGTGCGCGTACCCGGCGGCTTCGGCCTCGACGGCGTGGCCTGGGAGGTGCAAGGCGCGCCGCGGTTCCATGAAGGGGAAAGGGCGCTCCTCTTCCTGGTGCCCGGCCAGGACGGGACCTGGGCCATCCACCAGCTGATGCTCGGGGCGTTCCACCGCGTGGATGCGGCGGACGATCCCCTCGCGCTGCGCGACCTGGACGGCGCCCACGAGGTGGTGTTGCAGCCCTCGACGCCTCCCGAGGAGGGCGCCGACGGGCACCGCAGCTTCGAAGGTTTCGCCAGCTGGCTGCAGGACCGGGCCCAGGGCCAGCAGCGCCCGGCGGACTACTTCGTCGCCGCCGACGACGGGACGATCGCCGTCTACGAGCAGTACAGCCACATGACCAACCAGCCGGGCCAGTGCGGGGACGGGCTGGTGCTGCCCATTCGCTGGTTCTCCTTCGACAGCGGCGGTCAGGCCGTCTGGCGCGCCGACCCGGCCGGTCAGCCGGGGATGACCGGCGGCGGCTTCACCGAGTTCCAGAACGCGCTCGCGGCGTGGACCGACGACGGCGGCAGCACCATCCGCCTCGCCTACGGCGGCAAGGGCACCACCGGCGACGGCACCATCAAGTTCGACGACCCCGACAACCAGATCTCCGGCAGCTTCTCCTGCAGCTCGGGCGGCGTGCTGGCCATCGGCGGGCCGTCCTTCTACTGCAACAACAAGACCTATGCGGGCACCAGCTACCGCGAGGCGGTCCGCGGCTTCGTGGTGACCCAGGACGGCGCCGGCTGCTTCTTCGGCGGCAACGGCGGCAAGAACGGCGAGGAGGTGTTCGGCCACGAGCTGGGGCACACCCTCGGCTTCGGCCACTCGACGGTGAGCGGGGCGCTGATGCGCTCTACCGCCTACGGCGACGGCCGCGGCGCCAAGCTGGGGACGGACGACAGGAACGCGGCGGCGTTCGTCTACGGCGACGGCGACAGCGGTGGCGGCGACGACGGCGGCGGTGGGGGCAGCGCTCCCCTGGCGCCGAGCAGCCTGTCCGCGACCACGCTGTCGTCGAGCGAGATCCGCCTGACGTGGAGCGACCGTTCGAGCGACGAGTCGCGGTTCGAGGTGGAGCGCAGCACCGGCGGCTCGTTCTCGCGGATCGCTACCCTGGGGGCCAACGTCACCAAGCTCGACGTCACCGGCCTCGCCGCCTCGACGCAATACACCTTCCGCGTGCGGGCCTGCAACAGCGTCGGCTGCTCCAGCTACTCCAACCAGGCGACTGCCACCACCAGCGCCGCGCCGACGAAACCGTCGGCCCCCACCTCGCTCTCCGCGAGCGCCGTCTCGGAGAGCCAGATCCAGCTCACCTGGAAGGACACCTCGAGCGACGAGAGCTCGTTCCGCATCGAGCGTTCCACCAGCGGCGGCCCCTTCGGTCTCCTCGCCATCACCGGCGCCGGCGCGACGAGCTACCTGGTCGGCGGCCTGGCCGCCACCACCAGCTACGCGTTCCGGGTGCAGGCCTGCAACGCGGCAGGCTGCTCGTCGTTCTCCAACCTGGCCAGCGCCACGACCAAGGCCTCGTCAGCCACGCTGCCGCCCTCGACGCCGACGAGCTTCGCCGCCTGGCCGATATCGATGACGCAAGCCAAGCTCTCCTGGGGCGGCAGCAGCACCGCGACTTCGTATCGCTTCGAGCGCGCCGCCGGTAGCGGCGCCTTCATCGCCACCTATCCGTCGGCCAGCGGTACCCGCGAGGTCCTCGTCGACGGCCTGGCGGGCGGCACCCCCTACAGCTTCCGCATGCAGGCCTGCAACGCGGCCGGGTGCTCGCCCTACTCGGCGGTCGCCGAGATCAACACCTTCGGCGGCGCCAGCACCTCGACCTGGCTCTACCACCCCAACGTGCCCGGCTTCGAGCTGCAGGCGCGGTTTCAAGGCGAGGGAGGGGCGACGATCCAGGGCGCCCTGAATCCGGTGTGCATCCCCGAGACCCTCTGCGTGAGCGGTGCCGTCGCCGGGCGGTCCGAGCTGTTCCTCCGCGTCGTCGGGCCCAAGCCCAACGGCTACCAGTGGCCGACCCTGGTCAAGTTCTCCACCTCCGAGGTCGAGGTGTCGGTGCGGCGGCAGGCCACCGGAGAAGTGCGCACCTATCGTCTCGACGCCGCCGCGCCGGGCTACGACACGCTCCCCGGCCTCTTCGACCGCGCCGGGTTCTGGTCGCAATTCCCGGGTGAGGCGAACAGCGAAGCGGTGGCCGGCGCGACCTGGCCGACGCCGCCCAGCGGCTCCTGGCTGTGGGACTCCAGCGTCCCCGGGTTCCGCTTCAAGGTGCGGGTGAGCAACCAGCTGGGGCAGGTGCAGGAGGTGCGGCTCGAAGGGCAGTGCATCGAGGAGACGGCCTGCCTCTCGGCGGCGGTCCCCGGGCGCTCCGAGCTGTTCCTGCGGGTCGTCGGGCCGAAGCCGAACGGGTTCCTCTGGCCCACCCTGGTCCGCTTCACCACCTCCAACGTCGAAGTCTGGCTGGAGCAGGTCGGCACCGGGATCCGCAGGTACTACCTGCTGCCGGGGGCCCGCATCGACCGCGACCGCATCGACGGGCTCTTCGACCGCTATTCGTTCCCGCCCTGAAGGCGCACCCCGTACACCTCGCCGGCCACCGCCTCGAGGTACTCGAGCAGTGGCGCCGGCGACAGTGCCTCGCCGGTCGCCTCGCGCAGCAGCTCGGCGGGTTCGAGCAGCGCGCCACGGGTGTGGACCTCGCGGCGCAGCCAGTCCAGGAGCGGCGCGAACTCGCCGCTGGCCAACGGCTCGTCGAGGCCGCCCAGCGCGCGCCGGGCGGCGGCGAAGAGCTGCACCGAAGCCATGGTGCCGAGGGTATAGGTGGGGAAATAGCCGAAGGCGCCCATCGCCCAGTGGAGGTCCTGCAGCACGCCCTCGGCGGCGTCCCGCGGGCGGAGGCCGAGGTTGCGCTCGTAGAGCTCGTCCCAGGCGTGCGGCAGGTCGCCGACCGCCAGCTGCCCGGCGAAGAGCGCCCTCTCGAGCTCGAAGCGCACCAGGATGTGGAGGTGATAGGTCGCCTCGTCGGCCTCGACGCGGATGAGCGACGGGCGAATGGCGTGCAGCGCCGGCCACAGATCTTCGAGGGCAGCGTCGTGCTGCGGGAAGCGCTCCCGGAGGTGGGGTAGCAGCCAGCGCCAGAAAGGGCGGCCGCGTCCCACCATGTTCTCCCACAGGCGCGACTGCGACTCGTGGATGGCGGTAGAGGCCGGCTCCCCCAGCGGAGTGCCGCTCCATGCCTCCGGCAAGCCCTGTTCGTAGAGACCATGGCCGGCCTCGTGCAGGATGCCCATCAGGGCCGGGCGGAAGTCGTTCTCCTGCCCACGCCAGGTGAGGCGCACGTCGCGCCGATCGACTCCCAGGCAGAAGGGGTGGGAGGAGCGATCCAGCCTGCCGGCCGTGAAGTCGAAGCCGATGCGCTCCGCCACCCAGGCTCCCAGGGCCCGCTGGTCCGCGAGGGGAAAGTCGCCGCGCGCCGACGACTCGTCCACCGGCGGACGCTCCGCCACCGCCTGCACCAGCGGCACCAGGCGCGCCCGTAGGCGGTCGAAGAGCGGCAGCAGGCCGACTTCCGTGGCCCCGGGCTCGAACTCGTCGAGCAGCGCGTCGTAGGGGTTGCCGCCGTCGGCCAGGGCGGCCGCCTGCTCCTTCTTGAGGCCGACCAATCGCTCCAGCGGCGCGGCGAAGCCGGCGAAGCTGCGCTGCCGCCGCGCTTCCTCCCAGGCGGCGAGGCCGGCGCTGGCCGCCTGCGCCAGCTCCTCCGCCAGGCGCCGGGGGATGCCGGCGGCGCGGCGGATGTGGCGTCGGGCCTCCCGCGCCTGCGCCTGCCATTCGGCCTGGGATTCGCTGGCCAGCGTCGCCACCGCCTCGCTCAGCTCGGGCGCCGTCAGGCGGGCGTGCTTGATCCCGGCCAGAGTCGCCAGGGTGCGCGCCCGGGCTTCGGCCCCGGCCGCCGGCATGTACGTCTCCTGGTCCCACTCGAGGACCTGCTCGGCGGACTGCACGGCGCGGATCTCACGCCAGCAGGAGACGAAGCGCTCGCGGGCAGGGTGTCGCTCCATCGGCCGATACTAAGCGATGCGTCGAGGGGCGGGGGCCGGGGGCCGGCGCGGCGGGCGCTCAGCGCCCGGGGTCGCGGGTCCAGGGCCGGCAGAGCTCCATCCAGCGGGCCACCACCTCGGCCGCCGGCGCTCTCGTCAACCCATCGCCGAGGAGCAGGCACGCCAGGCCCAGAGGGGGGCCCGCGCCGATGAGGGCGGCCGAGAACCAGCTGATCCCCGGGCGGCCCCGCCACGCAGTGCGGCTGCCGGTCTTGCCACAGATCGCGAGCGCCGCGGGGAGCCGCCCGAGGAGCGGCCGGAACGCCCGCCGCGCCGTACCCCGATGCACCGTCTCGGCCAACATCTGCCTCAGGTCCCGCGCCGTCTCCGCGAGCAACACCCGCGTCTCCCCGCCGCCCGCGACCTCCCCGGAGGAGACCAGTCGCGGCCGTGCGCGGCGCCCGTCGTCGGCGATGGCGCCGAACCACGCCGCCGCGTGCAGGGGTGAAATGGTGACGCATCCGAATCCCATCGCGGCCTCCGCCAGGTCGCGGGGGTCGTCATCGATGTCGGCCCGGCTCACTCCGACCGCGGCGTCGAACGGCAGTTGGCGACCGAAGCCGAGGCGCGCGGCGCAGCCGCGCAGTCCGGCGGCGGTCACCGGCGAGGGAGTCAAGCGGGCGAAGGCGGTGTTGTGCGAGCAGGCGAGAGCCCGCGCCAGCGTGATGCCGCGGACGTCGAGCCACCGGCTCGCGGTCGTCGGCCCGCGCTCTCGCCGCCAACCCCGGTACCGGATCACGCTAGCGGGGCGCAGCCCCGCCTCGAGGGCCACCGCGGCGCTCGCCACCTTGAAGAGCGAGGCCGCGGGAAACGGCTCCAGTGCCAACGAGCCCCACCCGGCCGCGGCCGCGCCTCGCTCGGCGAGCACCAGCACGCGGCCGCTGGCGGCTTCCAGCACCACGACCGCGCCGGCGATGCCCGGTGCCTGCATCAGCACCGCCTCGGCAGCGCGCTGCAGGGGCGCCTCGAGCGTCAGCGCCACCTCCCCGCCCACGCCGCATCCGGTATAGACGGCGCGGGCCGCATCCCAGCGCGGCGCGAAACCCGCCCGTCGCAGGACGAAGGGAGCGGTCGACGCCCTCATGGCGCCCTCGCCGCGCGCAAGGCCCACCATTGGCGACGCAGCCGCCAGTGCAGACGCCTGAGCCAGACCAGGCTCGGCGATCGCGTCGCTCCCCGCGCGACGAGGACCGCGATTGGCGCGGCGGCGGCACGGCGCCCCTGCGGGGATCGCTCACCCCCATGGCGGCGGCTGCGCTGCAACATCCGCCGCACCTGCGCCGCCACCTCGGTCTCCCCACGCCCCTCCAGCCCGGCCGCCAGGTCGTCCCACAGGAACCACAGGTGCGGCGGTTCGATCATCCGCTCCAGGAGGTCGAGAGGTGGCGGGTGCGGGAAGGTGGGGAATCGCCCCAGCGCGCCATGGATGTAGAGGTGCAGCATGGTGCGCAAGCACTTACGGCAGCGGCAGCAGTTGTATGCCTGGCTGGTGTGGTTCCAGCAGACCCGCAGATGCTCCTGGGCCGGCACGAAGTCCCGCAGCGCCGCGAGCTTCGAGCCGCGCCGCGCTTCGGCTCCCACCGACGCGAACTCCACCACGCCGCTCGACCACAGACGGTCGAGCTGCGGGTGGGTCCCCCAGGTCGCGCCGGTGCCGTAGATGTCGGTGGCGCTGATGCCGAAGCGCCGCGCTCCACCCGCCAGCGCGTGCCCCACCGCGGCGAGCGCGCCGCCGTGCGCCATCGTCCACGAGACGATGGGATCGCTGAGGGTGCGATAGTTCGTCTCCACCTCCACCAGATCCCTGCCAGTCGCCGCGGCCGCCTGGCGCAGCCGGTGCGAGATCGAGCGGCGCAGGTCCGGCCTCTCGAGGGGCAGGTCGAAGCCGTGAACGAACACCAGGTGCCGGACCGCGGCGGAGCCCGGTTGCCGCAGGGCGTAGAAGGAGTCGACACCGCCGGAGAAGAACAAGGCCGATCCCGACGCCGGTTCCGGCGCGACCACCGTCGCCGCGGCGAGCGGCACGCGGTGGAGCCGGATCCACGGGTTGGCGGCGTTCCATGCGACCAGCAGATCCATGGCCCGCCGCAGGTTGTCGAGGAGCGTCCGCGACACCGGCCCGTCGATGAACAGGGGCTCGCGCAGCGCCATGGCCGGGATCAACAGCGCGGCGAGGAACGCGTCGCCGCCGGTACCGAGCCAGGCCCCATGGCACCTGGGAAGACGATAGAACAGGCGGAAGCCGAAGAGCCCGCCGCGCCAGGAGGACACCCTAGCCGAACGTTCGACGTCGGCCCCGGTGGTGCGCGTGTGCAGCTCCCGGACTCGCAGAGGGGTTCCTCGGTGTCGGCGGACGACTCTCTCGTCGGGCCGCAGGTACCGGTAGGAGATTGTAGCCAGCCGCGGAGCGACCAGGCTGCGCTCCGCTATGATCTACGGGCTGGCGCCGGCAGCGACTCGGCACCGCCGCTGCGGCGGCCGCTGGACGGCCCCTGCCGATCGACCCCGGATCCGACCCGCGTGCCGTCAATCCAAGCCCTCGGCGCATCGGTCCGTGGCCGGCTGGTGGATATCGAACGCTACCTGAGCTGGGTCGGCTACTTCCTCCGCCGCGCCGACCGCGGGGTGGGCTGGCTCGGCCTCCTCTGGGCCTACCGTCACGGGTACCTGCCGCAGCAGGTTGCGCTCTACCGGCTTCCGAACGCCGAGCAGGAAGCCTATCTCTCCGATCGCGACTGGGTTCGCACGCTGTCGCGCATCAACGGCGCCTACACGGTGCTGCTGCAGAACAAGCTCGTCCTCCATCGCCTGCTGGCGGGACACCGCGATCACTTGCCGGAGGTCTACGGGGTGCTGTGGCGCGGCCGTTTCCTGCCCGAGCCGGGCAGCGGGACCGACTCTCTGCCTGGGCTCCTCGATCGCGTCGAGCGAGCCGGCGGCGGCACCGGGCTGGTGGTGAAGCCGGTCGAAGGCGCCTTCGGCCGCGGCATCCAGATGCTCCGCCCCGCGGCCGACGAGGGCGACGACGCCTGGACCGTCAACGGCCAGCGCCTGGAGCGGCGCAGCCTCCTCGACCGGCTGGCGGCAGCGGCAATCGCAGAACCCCAGCTGGTCAGCGAAATCGTCCACCAGGCGGCTTACGCCTGCGGCCTCTACCCTCACAGCTCCAACTCCCTGCGCGTGGTGATGATGCGCGATCCCGCGTCCGCCGAGCCGTTCGTCGCCGCTGCGGTCCAGCGGGTGGGGGTGGCGGCGTCGCGGCCGGTGGACAACTTCACCGCCGGGGGCCTGTCGGCGCCGGTCCACGTCGCGTCGGGGGAGATCGGCATGGCGCTGCAGCGGATCGGCGGCGATCCCCCCGTGCGACACGCCGTGCATCCGGAAACCGGGGCGCCGATCCGCGGCGTGCTCGTTCCCGGCTGGCGCGACGTCCAGGAGCGCTTGACGTCGATGATGCAGACGCTGCCGTTCATCGCCTACGTCGGCTGGGATGTCCTGATCACCGAAGGAGGCTTCAAGGTCCTGGAGGGCAATGCCAATCCCGATCCCAACCTCCAGGTGCACTCGCCGTTGCTGAAAGACCCCCGCGTCCTCCGCTTCTGTCGCGCGCATGGGGTGCGGCGGGGCGGTCCGAGGGGCTCGTGACACGCCCCGGAGACCGACGAGTCGATCCCTGGACCAGCCCGCCAGGCAGGCAGCAGAGGGCGCCGTCATCGCCCCCTCTCCGCCAGCTCCTCAAGGGCCGCCTGGTGGCGTTGCTGCGCTGGCAGGCCCGGCTGCTGCTGCGCCGGCACCGCCCGCTGGTGGTGGGCATCACCGGCACCGTCGGCAAGACCTCCGCCAAGGAAATGGCGCGGGCGGTCCTGTCCCGCAGGCTCGTGACCCGCGCCTCGTCCGAGAGCGACAACGCCGAGATGTCGCTGCTGCTCACCATCCTCGGCGACAGGCCTCGGCGCGACGAGGCGGCGCTGTGGCCGAGTTGGGCCGGCCGCGCGCGGCTGGTGGGGCGGGGCCTGCGGCTGGTCGGCAAGGGCGCCGCGCTGGCGGCGGTGGGCGGCGGCTATCCCCAGGCCCTGGTGCTCGAGATCGGCATCAGCCGGCCCGGCGCGATGGCCAGCTCCGTGCGACTGGCCGATCTCGACGTGGCCGTCATCACCGCCCTCGGCGAGGTGCCGGTGCACGTCGCGGGGTTTGCGAGCCCCGAGGCGCAGCGGGCCGAGAAGCTCCAACTGCTGCAGGGGCTGCGGCCGCAGGGTACCTTCGTCTACAACGCCGACGACCGACACCTGCGCGCCGCCGCCGCGGCGACACCCCACCGCCAGATCGCCTACGGTCTGTCGTCGCCGGACGCGCAGCCGCGAGGGGTCGATTATTCGGTGATCATGGACGCCAGCCCGACGCACGCGCTACCCACCGGTATCGCCTTCGTCGTCGCCTACGGAGGCAGCCGTGTGCGGTTGCGGCTCGACGGGGTGCTGGGCCGCTCGCACGCCTACGCTGCGCTGGCCGCGAGCGCGGTCGGTATTGCCGCCGGGGTGCCCCTCGAGGCCGTGCCCGCGGCCCTCGCCGAGCTGCGGCCCGCGAGCGGGAGGATGCAGCTGCGCCGCACCGGCCAGCAGGCGATGGTGATCGACGACACCTACAACTCGTCTCCGCTGGCGGCGCGGGCGGCCCTGCGCGAGCTCGGGGACCTGAGAGTGCGGCGGCGAGTGGCGGTGCTCGGGGACATGCTGGAGTTGGGCCCTTTCTCGGAGGAGGAGCATGCTGCGGTGGGCACGCTGGCAGCCGCGACCAGCGATCACCTCCTGTGCGTCGGGCTCCATGCCCCGGTGGTCGCCGCCGCGGCGGTGGCGAGCGGTCTGCCGCGGTCGTCGGTCGAGGTATTCCCCGAGGCCGGGCCGGCGGCCGGGCGGGCGCGAGACCTCGTCGGCGAGGGGGACGTGGTGCTGGTCAAGGGCTCGCGCGCGCTGCGCATGGAGCGAGTCGTGGAGGCCCTGCTGTCGGGCACGCGGAGCGGCCCCTCCTCACCGGCCGTATGATGCCGCCATGACCTCGTGGCTCCTGGCCCAGGCCCGCCGTCGCGGCCTGGTGCCGCGGATCTCCGACACCGAGCGCCAGGCGCTGACCGCCGGCACGGTATGGCTGGACGGTGCTTTCTTTGCGGGGCGCCCCGGCTTCCGGCGGCTGCTCGCCGAGCCCTGGCCCGAGCTGGCGCCGGCCGAGCGGGCGTTCCTCGACGGCCCCGTCGAGGAGGTCTGCGCCCTGGTGGACGAGTGGGAGGTGCAGCAGACGCGGCGGCTGCCCGAGGCGGTGTGGGAGCTCCTGCGCGAGCGGCGCTTCTTCGGCCTCGGCATACCCGAGGAGCACGGCGGCCTGGGCTTTTCCGCCCTCGCCGCCTCGGCGATCTTCGGCAAGCTCGCCACCCGTTCGCCGACGCTCTCGGCGGTGGTGCTGATCCCCAACTCGGTGGGGCCCGGCGAGCTGCTGCTGCACTACGGCACGCAGGAGCAGCAGCAGACGCTGCTGCCGCGCCTGGCCCGCGGCGACGAGATCCCCTGCTTCGCGCTGACCGAGTCGCAGGCGGGCTCCGACGCCGCCGCCCTGAGCTCACGGGGTGAGGTGTACCCGGGAGAGGACGGGACACCGTGGCTGCGCCTGGACTTCGACAAGCGCTACATCACACTGGCGCCGGTGGCGACGCTGGTGGGCTTGGCCTTCCGCCTGCGCGACCCCGAGGAGCTGCTGGGAAAGGGACCCGAGCCGGGGATCACCTGTGCCCTGGTCCCAGCGGCGACCCCGGGAGTGCGGATCGGGCGCTTTCACGACCCGCTGGGCATCCCCTTCCCCAACGGCCCGCTGTCGGGCCGCGACGTGCGGGTGCCGGCGAGTGCCATCATCGGTGGGCCACGGCGCGCCGGCGATGGGTGGCGGATGCTCATGGAGGCCCTCTCGGGGGGGCGCGGCATCTCGCTGCCGGCGCAGTCGGCGGCGGGCGCCAAGCACGTGGCGCGGGTGGCCGGCGCCTACGCGGCGGTGCGGCACCAGTTCGGCACGCCGATCGGCCGTATCGAGGGAGTGGAGGCCCGCCTGGCGCGCATCGCCGCCCTCACCTACCTGATGGAGGCTACCCGGGTCCTGGTCTGCGGCGGCATCGATCGCGGCGCGCGGCCGGCGGTGGTGTCGGCCGTGGCCAAGCTCGCCACCACCGAGCTGGCGCGCGAGGTGGTCAGCGACGGCATGGACGTGATGGCCGGCGCCGCCATCTGCCGCGGCCCGCGCAACCTCATGGCGCAGGCGTGGACGGGACTGCCGATAGGCGTCACCGTCGAGGGGGCCAACATCCTCACCCGCACCCTGATCGTCTTCGGCCAGGGGATGGTGCGCAGCCACCCGCACGTGCTGCCGGCGCTGGCGGCGGTCGAGCGCGGCGACGCCACGGGACTGCGCCGCGCGCTCTTCGGTTTCACCGGGCACCTGCTCGGCAACGGCGTGCGCGCCGCCGTCGCCGGCCTCACCCGCGGCTGGTCGGCGGGCTCGCCGGTCTCCGGGCCGACGGCCCGCTACTTCCGGCGCCTCGGCTGGGCGGCGGCGCGTTTCGCCTTCTGGGCCGACGTGGCCTTCCTGGCGCTGGGGTCGCGGCTCAAGAACCGGGGACGGCTTTCCGGCCGCTTCGCCGACCTGCTCACCTGGCAGCTGCTCGCCTTCGCCACCCTGCGCCGCTGGGAGGCGGAGGGACGGCGCGCCGCCGACCTCCCCCTGGTCGCCTGGGCCGTCGAGCACGCCCTGCACCGTATCCAGGAGGCCTTCGAGGGGATCCTGGCCAACCTGCCGCTGCCCGGTCTGTCGTGGCTCCTGCGCGGCCCCGGGCTGGCGTGGGCGCGGCTCAACCCCATGGGACGGCCGCCCGGCGACCACCTCGACCCGCCCGCGGCGTCCGTCGTCCTGCTGCCCGGCGAAGCGCGAGAGCGGCTGGTCGCGGGCACCTTCGTCCCCGCCGGCGAAGAGGAGACCCTGGCCCGCCTCGAGTGCGCCTTCCGCCTCGCCGCCGAGGCGGCGCCGCTGCTCGCCAGCGTGCGGGAGGCGAGCCGCGCCGGCACGCTGCCGCGCGAGCGCCCCGAGGCACTGGTGGACGCGGCGTTGGAGGCCGGAGTCCTGGCTGCCGCCGAGGCGGCGCTGGTCCGGCAGGCCCTGGCAGCCCAGGAGGAGGTCATCCAGGTGGACGACTTCTCGCGCCAGGAGTACCTGGGGGAGGCCTCCGCGGCAACGGGCGGCGGGCTGGCGGCGGCTGCGTCGCAAGACCCGGTCGCTTCGTAGCGGCGGCCGGCGCCGGGCGTCGCCCGGGCGGCTATCCTTGACCGGCGATGTGCGGTCGCTACACCCTCTCCACGCCCGGCGACCTGGTGGCCGCGGCCCTCGCTCTCGACGAGGTGCCGCAGCTCGCGCCGCGCTACAACATCGCCCCCACCGACGAGGCGGCCGTGGTGCGGCTGGGCGACGACGGCCGCCGCCGCCTCTACCGCTTGCGCTGGGGTCTGGTTCCCCGCTACGCCGACGACCCGGCGGTCGGCAGCCGGCTGATCAACGCCCGCAGCGAGAGCGCGGCCGACAAGCCGGCGTTCCGCGACAGCTTCCGCCAGCGCCGCTGCCTGGTACCGGCCGACGGCTTCTTCGAGTGGCGGCCGATGGCTGCGGGCAAGCAGCCCTTCCACCTGCGGCTGCCGACGAGGCGGCCGTTCAGCTTCGCGGGGCTGTGGTCCTGGTGGCAGGCGGCCGGCGAGGCGCCGCTGGAGACCTTCACCATCCTCACCTGCCCCCCCTGCCCGACGGTGGCGCCGCTGCACGACCGCATGCCGGTGATGCTGCCGCCCGAGGCGCAGGCGGCGTGGCTCGACCCGCTGGCCGGCCGCGAGCGGTTGCAGGCGCTGCTGGCGCCCTGGGCGGGCGAGCTCGAGGCGGTACCGGTGAGCCGCTACGTCAACACCGCCGGCAACGAGGGGCTGCGCTGCGTGGAGCCGGTGGCGCTGGAGAGCCCGCCACCGGGGGCGCAGCGGTCGCTGTTCGGGTGAAGACCCCGCGACCGTCGTAGGGGCGGGGCTCCGTCCCCGCCCGCCGGGCCGGCACAGAGGCCGGCCCCTACGACGAAGCGTGGCGCGATGTCCTCACCAGCCGCAGGTGCGGCCGGCGTTCTGCTCGTCGAGCCAGGTCTCGAGCGGCGCGAAGTAGTCGACGATGGCCGCGGCGTCCATCTCCGGGCTGCCGGTCAATGCCTCCAGGGCTTCCGGCCAGGGGCGGCTGATCCCGATCGCCATCATCGCCCGCAGCTTCTCCCCCGCCTCCTGCGAGCCGTAGATCGAGCAGCGGTGCAGCGGCCCGCTCTCCCCCGCCGCCTGGCACAGGGCGCGATGGAACTGGAACTGCAAGATGCGGGCGAGGAAGTAGCGCGTGTAGGGGACGTTGGCCGGGATGTGGTACTTGGCGCCCGGGTCGAAGTGCTCCTCGCTGCGCGCCACCGGCGGCCGCACCCCTTGATAGGTCTCGCGCAGCCGCCACCAGCCGGCGTTGTACTGCTCCGGCGGGATCTCGCCGCCGAACACTTGCCAGCGCCACTGGTCGATGAGCAGCCCGAAGGGCAGGAAGGCGATCTTGTCCATCGCCATCTTGAGCAGCAGCGGGATGTCGTCACCGGCCGGGGGCACCTCGTCGAGCAGGCCGATCTCCTGCAGGTACTCCGGGGTCACCGACAGCGCGATGGTGTCGCCCAGCGCCTCGTGGAAGCCGTCGTTGGCGCTGTCGCGGAAGAGGATCGGCTGTTGGTTGTAAGCCAGCTGGTAGAAGTTGTGGCCGAGCTCGTGGTGGATGGTGACGAAGTCCTCCTCGGTGGGCTCGATGCACATCTTGATGCGCACGTCCTCGACGTTGTCGATGTCCCAGGCGCTGGCGTGGCACACCACGTCGCGGTCGGCCGGCTTGGTGAACATCGACCGCTCCCAGAAGGTCTCCGGCAACGGGTCGAAGCCGAGCGAGGTGAAGAAGCGCTCGGCGATGCGCACGATCTCCACCGCCCCGAGGCCCCTCGCCTCGAGCAGCGCCGTGACGTCGACCGCGCCGTCGCCCCCCGCGGGCGCCACCAGCGGGTAGACGTTGGCCCAGACCTGGGCCCACATGTTGCCCAGCAGGTCGGCGCGGATCGGCTGGTCGAGCGGCACCACCTCGTCGCCGTACTGCTCGTTGAGCTCGGCGCGCACGAAGCAGTGCAGCGCCTGGTAGAAGGGCGCGACCTGCTGCCACAGGCGCTCCACTTCGGCGGCGAAGGCGTCGGGGGTCATGTCGTAGCGCGACCGCCACAGGGCACCGAGGTCGGCGAAGCCGAGCTCGCGGGCGCCGGCGTTGGCCAGCTCGACGTAGCGCTGGTACGGCTCGCGCATCGGCGGCGAGATGGTGCGCCAGCCGGCCCAGGCCTCGGCCAGCGCCTGCGGGTCGCGGCTCTCGGCCAGGATCTTCGACAGCTCCTGGAGGTCGAGGCACTCGCCCCCTTCCTTGCAGTACTCCCCCTTGCCGTAGGTGCCCTCCATGTCGCTGGCGATGCGCGACAGCTCGGCGGTCTTCGCCGGATCGCTGGGCGCCGGCAGGTTGATGGTCAGCTTGAGCAGGTCGAGCTTGCGCGCCAGCTCGGGAGGCAGGTCGAGCCCGTCGAATCGGGTCGCCTCCTGGGCCAGCCGTACCTGGTTGGCGATGACCTCCTCCTGGGCCGCGGCGGCGATCCGCTGGGTGTCCTCGGTGATGTAGGTCGACTGCACCCACTGGGCGCGGGAGGCCCTCTCCCACAGCTCGGTGATCAGCGCTTCGGCCTGCTCCATGAAGGCCGCGGCGTCGGCGGCGGTGACCGGCCCCGCAGGGGCTTCCGCTCGCGCGGCCGGTTGCGGGGGATCGTGCGCCACCAGCGCGCCTGGAACGGACAGCAGGGCGATGACGATCCAGGGAGTGAGCTGCTGCATCGGGTGTCTCCTCGTCGCTCGTGAGGTAGGTGCCGTCGAAGGGATCGATGGTCGGGTCAGGCGGCCGGGCGGCCGCCGGGATTCAGGAGCCGAGCCGCGCCAGCGCTTCCTCCATCCGGCTGACGCCCTCGTCGAGGTCCTGCCGCGAGCAGGCAAAGGAGATCCGCAGGTGCCGGTCGTCGCCGAAGGCGGCGCCGGGCACCACCGCCACCTGCGCCTCCTCGAGCAGATACTCGGCAAGCGCTACGGATCCGTCGGTGCCGCCGCGGAAGCAGCCGGAGGCGTCGGGAAAGGCGTAGAACGCCCCTGCAGGCGGGGTGCAGCGGAAGCCAGGGAGGGCTTCGAGGCGCGGGATCAGCTGGTCCCGCCGCGCCTGGTACTCGGCGAGCATGGCAGGGAGATCGGCCGTCGCGCCGGCGAGGGCCGCCTCCGCGCCGACCATGGCGAAGGAGGTGGGGTTGGAGGTGGCATGCCCCTGCACTCGCAGGGCGGCCTCGATCACCGCCGCCGGGCCGAGGGCGTAGCCGACCCGCCACCCGGTCATGGCGAAGGTCTTGGAGAACGAGCCCACCAGCACGATGGCCTGCGGGTAGCGCTCGGCCAGCGCCGCGGCGCTCACCGGCGGCCGCCCGTCGTAGACGAAGCTCTCGTAGGTCTCGTCGGAGATCAGCACGATGCCGCGCTCGGCGCACGCCGCGGCGATGCGCTCGAGGTCGTCCATCTCGACCATGCCGCCGGTGGGGTTGCACGGCGAGTTCAGCAGCACCGCCCGGGTGCGCGGCGACAGCGCGGCGAGGACCGCGTCGGCGTGGATGCGGAAGCGATCCTCGAGCCGCGCCGGCACCGCCACCGGCAGCGCGCCCGACAGCAGGATCTGCTCGGGGAAGCTGACCCACCAGGGGCTCGGCACCACCACCTCGTCCCCCTCCTCGAAGAGGGCGAGTGCGAGCTCGAACAGCGCCGCCTTGCCGCCGACGGTGACCATCACCTGCGACGCCGTCCAGGGCGCCCCCCAGCGTCGCCGATAGCGCTCCGCCAGCGCCTCGCGCAGCGACGGGGTACCGGCGACGGGCGTATAGCGGGTGAAGCCCTCGGCCAGCGCCCCGCGCGCCGCCTCGACCGCGCACCCCGGCGACGGGAAATCCGGCTCGCCGGCGCCGAAGTCGATCACCCGCACACCCTGGCGGCGAAGCTCGGCGGCCCGGCGCGTGACCTTGAGGGTGGCCGACTCACTGACCTTGTCGAGCCGGGAAGCGAGGCGCATGCGGAGGGCATGCTATCACCCACCCCGTCCCCTCCCGGACCCTTTTCGAGTGGGGTCGGAACGGCCCGCCCAGAGGGCGGCCCCTCACCGATTCGGGGTCCCCCAGGGCACGGTGAGACGGACCGCGCGGTCGTCGGGGCGGGCCGCTGCGCCCGCCCACCGGACCCCTTCTGCCGGCCGCGACAAACCCCGCCGGAGGCCAGCGCGTACAATCCCTGCGATGATCGCCTCGCGTGCCCTCGCCACCACCGCCGTTCTGTTCGCCGTCGCCGCCGCAGCTCCGCCGCTCGCGGCCCAGTTCGCGGAGAAGGGACGCTTCGAGCTCCACGCCGACCGCACCGCCTACCTGCCAGGCGCGGAGGTCGAGCTGGCCGCGGTGTTGCGGATCGATCGCGGCTGGCACGTCAACGCCTTCCGGCCCACTTTCGACTACCTGATCCCCACCGAGCTCGAGCTCGAGCTGCCGCCGGGGTGGGCCGACGCCGAGATCGCCTATCCGCCGGCCGAGCACGAGCGCTTCACCTTCGCCGAGGAGGAGCTCGCGGTGTACCAGGGGGAGGTGGTGATCCGCGCCCGCACTCGGGTCCCCGAGGGGGCGGCGAGCGGCAGGGTGCCGCTGCGCGCCGCCCTCACCTACCAGGCCTGCGACGACACCCAGTGCCTGCCGCCGGTGACTACCGAGCAGGAGCTCGGGCTGGCGGTGGGCGGCGGCGGCCGTGCCACCGCCGGGCCCTGGTTCGGCGGCACGGCCGCCGAACCCGCCGCTGCCACCGGTTCGGGCAACCTGCTGCTGATCCTCCTCCTCGGCCTTGTCGGCGGCCTGATCCTCAACGCCATGCCCTGCGTGCTGCCGGTCCTGTCGATCAAGGTCTTCGGCCTGGTACAGAGCGCCGCCCTCTCCCGCCGCGACGTGGTGACCGCCGGCCTGGCCACCGCCGCCGGCATCCTGGCCTCCTTCCTGGCCCTCGCCGGGGCCGCCATCGCCGCTCGCGCCGCCGGCCGGGCCGTGGGTTGGGGCGTGCAGTTCCAGGAGCCGGGATTCGTCGCCTTCCTGGCGGTGGTGGTGGTGCTGTTCTCCCTCAACATGTGGGGGCTGTTCGAGATCCAGCTGCCCGGGCGGTTGGCGCAGCTCGCCGGCGGCGGCCATCACGAGGGTGTGGCCGGCCACTTCGCCTCGGGGCTGTTCGCCACCCTGATGGCGACCCCGTGCTCGGCACCCTTCCTCGGCACGGCGGTCGGCTTCGCGCTCGCCCAGCCGCCGGGAACCATCCTCGCCGTGTTCACCGCCGTCGGGCTGGGGATGTCCCTCCCCTACCTGGCGCTCGCGGCCTGGCCGCGGGCGGCAGGGCTGCTGCCGCGCCCCGGCGCCTGGATGGTGCGGCTCAAGGAGGTGATGGGCTTCCTGCTCGCCGGCGCCGCGGTGTGGCTCTTCTACGTCCTGGCGGCGCAGGTGACGGCCGAGCGCCTCGCCTTCGTACAGCTCGCGCTCCTCGGCCTGGCGCTCGCGGTGTGGCTGCGCGCCGCCGCCGCACGCCCGATGACGGGCCGGCTCGCCATGCTGGCGGTGGTGGGCACGGCGGCCGC
>DATKEH010000215.1:0-4565 GCA_035546355.1 Thermoanaerobaculia bacterium | reverse complement strand
CCAGTCGCCCGCGAGCCGGCACCGAGCCCGCCGCCGGCGGCACCGCAGCCGCGCCGTGAGCCGCCGTCGCAGCCCTCCCGCCCGGACCTCTCGCTGCCCGAGCCCGAGGCACCTGCCGCGCAAGCGCCGGCGCCGGCGCCGCCGCCGCCGCGCCAGGAGGCGATCGCCGTCGATGGCGAGATCGCGACCGGGCTGCGGCTGGCCTTCGACGTCCAGCCGGACGACACGTTCGTGTCGCTACGCGAGCCGCAGGAGCGCCGCTTCCGCAGCATCGGCCAGGCCAGGGACTTCCCCGCCGGCAGCAAGAAGGCCGCGCCCTTCCAACTCCCCGGCCCCGGCGAGTACTACCTGCGCTTCTACAAGGATGGCATGCAGGAGCGGGTCTACCGGGTACGCGCCGGCGGCAGCGCCGAGACCACTCGCGTGCCGGTGCGGATGGCCCGCCAGGATGCCTCGACGGTCGCCCGCGGCGATCTGCCCCGGTATCGGGTCGCCGAGGCGGTGGCGGTCGACGTCGAGCCCCGTGAGGCGGCGCGCACGGGGTGGGTGCTGGTGGACGGGCAGCGCCGCGGCGGGGTCGACGACTTCTCCGGCGGCCTGGGGGGCAAGCGTTGGCTCGAGCTGCCGCCGGGCCGCTACCGGGTGAGTGTCGAGGCGCCCGGCTTCCGGCGCCACGACTTCCTGGTCGAGGTCCTTCCCGGCGCGGAGTCGCGGCGGGAGAAGGTCGCCGTGCGGCTCGTGCCCGAGGGGTGATGGCGGTAGGCGGGCTGCGACACCCCCTCCTCGCCGGCTCGCGCCACCGACATCAGCTGGACAACGGCCTGCAGGTGCTGGTGTCGGCGGTCCCGGGCAGCGCCGTGGTGAGCACCGCGCTGTGGTATCGGGTCGGCGCCCGTGACGAGCCGCGGGGTCAGGCGGGCCTCGCCCACTTCCTCGAGCACATGATGTTCAAGGGCTCGCCGCGCTACGGCCCGGGGCAGGTCGACCGGCGCACCCAGGCGCTGGGCGGAGTCAACAACGCCTTCACCTCCCACGACGCCACGGTCTACTACTTCAAGCTCTCGCCGGCGCACTGGCGCGAGGCGCTGGCCATCGAGGCCGACCGGATGGCCGCGTTGACCCTCGGCCCCGAAGCGGTGAGCGGCGAGCGCCAGGTGATCCTCGAAGAGATCGCCATGTACGAGAGCGACCCCTGGGACGCGCTCGAACAGGCGGTCGCGGAGCTGCTCTACGGCGGCCACTGCTATGCCCGGCCGGTGCTCGGCACGCGCCTCGAGCTGGCGAGCCTGGGCGGCGACGAGCTGGCCGCCTTCCACCGCCGCCACTACCGGCCCGACAACGCCTTGCTGGTGGTGGCCGGCGGAGTGGCCATCGCCGAGGCGACGGCGGCGGTGGAGGGGGCCCTCGGTGCGCTTCCCGGCGGGGCGGCGGGGCGGCCCCGGCTGTCGCAGGAGCTGATGGCGCCGCCCGGGCTCCGCCGCCTGGAGCGGGCTCACGGCGAGGTGCCGCGTATGCTGCTGCTGCTGCCGGCGCCGCCCGCGGACCACCCCGACCACCCGCTGCTGCGGGTGTTGGCCGCCGCTCTCGCCGAGGGGCGTACCAGCCGACTGCACGACGAGCTGGTGGAGGAGCGGGAGGCGTGCCTGTGGGTGAGCGCCGAGGTCTCGGCGACCGAGGGCCCCGGCTCCTTCGCCATCCAGGCCGAGCTGCACGCGGGAGCCGAACCCGCGGCGGTGGAGGAGTCGGTGCTGCGTCATCTCGCGGCGCTGCGCGCCGAGGTGATGGCCGCCGCGGAGCTCGAACGCTGCCGCCAGGGGGTGCTCGCCGACTGGCTCTTCGCGCACGAGCAGGTGCACCAGCAGGGGCTGTCGTTGGGGTTCGGTGCGGCCCTCTTCGGCGACGAGGCCTACGTCGAGCGGAGCCTGTGGCAGGCCTCCCAGGCGGCGGCGGGCTCCCTGGTCGAGGCGGCGCGGCGTTGGCTCGACCCCGATGCCGGTGGGGTGGTCGGCTGGACGCTGCCAGCGGAGGCCCGTTGATCCATCGCGTCCGCAGGGTGGAGGGGGTGCCGGTGGTGGCGGTGCGGGTATGGTTGCGCGGCGGCAGCCGGGCGGAGTCCCTCCCCGGCCAGTGCTGGGCCACCGGGCGCCTGCTGACCGAGGGCACGGCGCGGCGCGGCTGGCGCGACATCGCCGCCGCCGCCGAGGCCCGGGGCGCGGTGCTCTACGGGTCCGGTGGCCCGGAGGCCCATGGCCTCGCCGCGGACGCGCTGGCGGAGGACTGGGAGCTGGCTCTCTCCTGGGTGGCGGAGCTGCTCTACGACAGCTCCTTCCTCGAGGAGCGGGTGCGCTGGATCGCGCGCCAGGGGGAGACCGAGTTGCGCAGCGACCTCGACCAGCCGGAGGTGCGCACGGCCTGGGCGTTTCTGGAGCAGCTCTACGCTCCGAACCCGCGAGGGCGGCCGCTGCAGGGCACCCCCGAGGGGCTGGCGCGTCTCACCGGCAGGGACTGCCGGGACTTCCACCGCCGTGGGCTGGCCGCCGGCGGCATCGTCGTCGTGACCGGCGCCATCGACGAGGAGACGGTGGCGCAGCGGCTCGCCGCGCTGTTCGCCACCGACGCCGAGGGCGGCGCGCCCGGTGCCGCGCCGCCGCCTGCGACTGGCCTGCCGCAGCGGCGACGTACCCTCCCCTCCGGGGCGATCGACCAGGCGCACCTCTACCTCGGCCACCTGACGGTGCCGCGGCTCCACCCCGATCTGGCCGCCCTCGAGCTGCTGGCGGTGATCCTCGGCGCCGGCGCCGGCCTCACCGGCCGCGTCCCCGAGCGTTTACGGGAGCGCGAGGGGCTGGCGTACTCGGCCGAGGCCGCCGTCGTCGCCGGGGCGGGCAGCGAGCCAGGCCGCCTGGCGATCTACGCCGGTACCTCGCCCGATGCCGTGGAGCGCGCGGAGCGGGCGGCGCGCGAGGAGCTGGACCGGTTGCTGGCCGAGGGGGTCACCGAGGCGGAGCTCGAAGAGGCGCGCACCTACCTCCTCGGGCGCGAGCCCTTCCGCCGCGAGACGGCGCGGCAGTGGGCCGATCTGCTGGCCGAGGCCGCCTATTGGGGATTGCCCTTCGACGATCCGCAGTGGCGCCGGCGGGAGCTGGAGGCGGTGGACCGCCGGCGCCTCGAGGCGGTGGCGCGGCATCACCTGCGCCCCGACGAGCTGCGGGTCACTGTGGGCCTGCCCGGGCCGGCCGGTGGTCCCGAGCCAGCCTGAAGAGCGCCACCGGTCGGCAGCCGCCCGCCGCTGCGGCGGCTGCGCGAGCGGTAGCGGCAGGGCGGTCCGCGCGCGTGACACGGCTGTCACGACCGCGTCGCACCGTTGCAGTGGCCGGCCCCTAGCATCCTCGGCGAGCCGGCGGGTGCGGACTCGGCGGCTCCGAGCCCAACCCGGTTTCATCGCTCGACGCCGGAGCCCGATGCCCCGGCAGCGAAAGGAGGCACCTGATGCGGAGGTCTCTACGTCCCTCGACCCGCCTCGCCCTGGCCGTCGCCGCCGTCGCCGTTACCGCCGCCACCCCGGCGGCGCAGGCGCAGGACGACTGGGACGTCACCTGGAGCAACGGCTTCAAGGTAGAGAACAAGGAGAAGGGTTTTGCCCTCAAGTTCGGCGGCCGGCTGATGGCCGACTACACCTTCGCCGACGCCGACGAGACGCTGGGCGCGCTCGAGGACGGCTTCGAGCTCCGGCGAGCCCGGCTGTTCTTCTCCGGCACCGTCTACGAGCGCATCGAGTTCAAGGCGCAGTACGACTTCGCCGGCGGCGCTGCCGCCGCCAAGGACCTCTACGTCGGGCTGCTGTTCGATCCCGCCACCCTGCGCTTCGGCCACTACAAGGAGTACTTCTCCCTGGAGGAGCTGACCAGCTCGAAGTACATCACCTTCCTCGAGCGCTCGCTGCCGGTGGAGGCCTTCGCCCCCAGCCGCAACTCCGGGGTCGGTGTCCACGGGGCCACCGGCGAGACCCTCAACTGGGGCGTCGGCGCCTTCTACGACGCCGACGACTTCGGCGAGAGCGTCAGCGAAGACGACTACAACGTCACCGGCCGCATCGGCTGGCGCCCCATCTACCAGGACGACGGCGACACCCTGCTGCACCTCGGCTTCGGCGCCTCCTTGCGGGAGCGGGGGGGCAGCATGCGCTTCCGAGCCCGCCCGGAGGCGCACCTGGCGCCCCGCTTCGTCGATACCGGCAACTTCGCCGGCGATGGCGCCACCGTCCTGGGCGGTGAGGTGGCGGGGGTCTTCGGCCCCTTCTGGTTCGCCAGCGAGTACATGCAGGCTGCCACCGACGCCCCGACGGTAGGCGACCCCACCTTCGGCGGCTACTACGTCCAGGCGGGCTGGTTCCTCACTGGCGAGAGCCGTGCCTTCGACGCCGCGGAGGGGGCGTTCGCCCGCAACAAGCCGGCGGCCAACTTCGGCAAGGGGGGCGGGGCCTGGGAAATCGCCCTGCGCTACTCGCACCTCGACCTGACCGACGCCGGCGTCCGCGGCGGCGAGCAGGACGACTTCACCGTCGG
>DATKEH010000214.1:0-5347 GCA_035546355.1 Thermoanaerobaculia bacterium | reverse complement strand
CCGAGGCGTCCCCGCGCCTCCTCGAGCACCTCCTCGGTGACCAGGGTGCGCCCGCGGTCGCGGGCGAAGTGCTCGATCCCCTGGCGCGCCATCGGGCGCACGAAATCCGGGATGCGCTCGAGCCGGGCCAGGGCGCCCGCCGTCCACGCCATGCCTTCCGCCGTCGCCCGGGCCGCCGGCGCCCCCGGGTCCGTCGGGCTCGCCTCGGCAACGCTGCCGGCGGCGGGGCCGAACGGGCAGCGGCTCTCCTTCCCCTGGCCCCCCAGCTGGACCCCCAGCGACTGCACCACCTGCGTCTCCCAGGGGTTGGTGAGCATGGCGATCCCCTGCTCGCAGCGTGGGCAGCGGAAGACGGCGGTGATCGAGCCATCGGCGGCGGCTGTGCGCTCGAGCTTCATCGGCTGGTCGCAGGCGATGCAGAGGAACTTCATGGCGTCTCCAGCAGGGCGTCGAGGGCGTCCGCGGCAACCGCCACGGCCCGGAACGCCGGCGATGTCGCGAGGGCACCGGCCTCGGGCAGGCCGCGATCGCACCAGGCCGCGAGCTCGGGGTCGAAGGGGATGCGACCGAGGCAAGGGGCGTCCAGCGACTCCTCCGCCACCGGGAACAGCGGCTGGACCGTGTCGCAGCCGCGGCAGGCATAGCCGGACATGTTCTCGAGGTAACCCAGCAGCTGCTCTCGCCCCGCTCCCCCCAGTCCGCGCGCCACCACCCCCCGGGCGAGCGCCGAGGGCAGGGTCACCAGCAGCAGGCGGGCCCGCGTCGGGAGCTGGCCGAGGAAGTGGCGGGTGCGCTCGCTGCCCGGAGGCAGGTCGATCAGCAGGGCGTCGAGGCCGCCCCAGGCGACTCCGGCCAGCAGCTGGGAGAACAGCGCGTGCTCGCGGGTGGCGCGCCAGGTGTGCTCGTCGCCCTGGGCGGCGCTGGCGAAGGTCAACGGCTCGCCGGCGGCGAGGACGCTGCCCAGCGACAGCACCGCGATGCCGTCCGCCCGCCGGGGCGGCAGCAACCCCTCGTCGCCCGGCACCCACGGCCGTCCGTCGATGCCCGCCAGCAGCGCCTGCGACGGCCCATTGAGGTCGGCGTCGAGCACCGCCACCGAGCGACCTCGCTGCCCCATCGCCAGGGCGAGCGCCAGGGTCAGGGTGCTCTTGCCGACGCCACCCTTGCCGGAGCCGACCGCCACCAGGTGGCGCACGCCGCCGAGGGCGGACTCGACGGCCCGGCGCTGGGCCACTACCTGGCCGACCACGTCGGAACCGCCGTCGCCCGGGATGTCGCGATAGCTCTTCATCGGCGGTGGCTCACAGGGGTGTCGCGTGAGCGGCCCAGCGATGGTAGCGCGTCTCGGCGCGCAGCCCCAACTGGCGCAGCAGGTCCCCGGGGTACTCGTCCGCCAGCAGGCGCGCCAGCCGCACTCGCCGCTGGTGGCGGCCGAGCGCTGCGAGCAGGGCCGGCAACCAGGCGTTCGGCGGCCTCCCCGGCGGGCCGCCACTGGCCCACACCTCGACCGCGTCGGCGGTGCGAGTGTACAGCGCCCAGGCGCGGGCGCCGGCCTCGCCAGGCAGCGCCAGCCCGGCCAGACCGCGGCTCTGGCGCAGCGTCGGGAGCTGCCGCTCCCAGGGCGTGCCGGGCGTCTCGGGCAACGCCTCGGACGCCTCGAGCTCCGCCAGGGAGACCGCCGGCGACTCGACCGCGCCCGCCGCCTCGGGCTCCGGCCCGAGGAAGTCCGTGTACTCCGCCTCCAGCCGGTAGCCGACCGCCGCGAGGAACGGCGCCACCCCGGGCATCCCCTCCGGCACCTCGGCTATCAGGCGCTCGGGGCCGAGCACGGCGAGCTTTTGCGACAGCGAGGTCAGCAGGTGCGATCCGTGACCCCGTCTCTGGTGCGAGCTCGCCACTCCCAGCCGCTGCACCAGCACCTCGCGCGGCCGCTTGGTGCCGATGAGGACGGCGATCGGGCGGTCGCCTTCGACCGCCACCAGGCTGTTGCTGGGCCACACGTCGAGGCGCCGCATCTCCTCGCGGAAGCCCTCGACGGTGAGCTCGGGGGCGGCCGGGAAGTGGGGCCGGAAGCAGCCGTTGACCGCCGCCACCAGCAGCGGGATGTCGTCCGGCCGGCAGAAGCGATAGGCGACCAGTCTCTCCTACTCCCCCTTCATCTCGCGGCGGCGGCGCTCCATCTCGGCCACCACGCTGACCTCGTTGAGGGGGTAGGACTCCATCACCGAGCGCAGCGCCTCGGCGTTGCCCTGGCCGGCGGCGCGGCCGAAGGGGCAGCCCGCGGCCTCCGCCGCCTCACGGGTCGCCGCGTCGGCGGGGCAGGAGGCGTCACCGGCGGCGGCCGGCGCGGCGACCGTGTGGGCGGTGCCGCCGTCGGGGCTCGCCGCCGGCTGCGCCGCCGCCTCCTGCTCGGTGAGCATCGCCTCCATCATCTGCTTGCCCTGCTCGATCCCCTCCTCGACGAGCTCGCGGTCGACCCGCTCGACGCCGCGCGCACCCGCGAGCTCCTCCACCCTCCCCTGGGTGCGGTCGCGCATGAAGCCGGCGGGGACGCGCAGGATGCGCTCGAGCGCCGCATCCGACCAGTGCAGGCGGGAGAGGAAGGGGACGTCCTTGCCGTCGCGGGCCAGGAGGCGGAGGTCTGCGGGCTCGCCGGCCTCGTCGGTCGGGGCCGCCGCCGGCGCCAGATCGCCCTGCGAGCCCAGCTCGCTCGCCGCCGGCCGGCCGTTGCCGCCGGCCGCGGGACGTGCGTTGCCGTTGGCCGCCCCCTCGCCCGACTCGGGCTGCACCGAGGGGCTGTAGAGCACCCCGATCTCCTCCTCGACGAAGCGGCGGGCGAGCTCGAGCGGGATGGGGTCGAGCTTGTGGATGCGCGCCGCCTTCTCGATCCGCGCCTTGGCGCGGCGGCGCTGGTACATGTCGCCGATCGCCTTGAGCGCCCCACGGGACTCCTGCGTCCAGCGGATCTTGCGCCCGTCGTAGGTGGTCTCCTCCTCCACCCCGCCCTCCTCGGCGATGATGCGGGCCACCACCTCCGCCGACACCCGCTCGAAATCGCTGCCGCCGCACACCGTGCAGCGCACCGCCTGGGCGGAACGCGCCGCGACACCGCAGGAACGGCAGATCGCCACCGGCTCGTCCTTCGCCCTGTCGAGCACCAGCGCCTCGGCGAGGCGTAGGTTGGCCTCGGCGGCACGCCTGGGCATGAAGCGCTCCATCGCCTCGGTCACCAGATCCGAGGAGACGACGCTGTGCCCCTGCTCGATGGCCAGCCGCAGGATGGCGGTGCGGGCGATGCCCAGCACCTGCGGCGGCACCCGCTGCATGCGGGCGAGGGCCTCGGGAGTCCAATGGATGCTCTCCTCCGCCTTGACGTCGAGCTCGGGGACCACTTCGCGGGTGGTCAGCAGCACGTCGCACGGCACCAGCCGCAGCAGGTTCTCGCTGTTGCTTCCCAGGCCGCCGGCGCCGTCGGGGCTGTGCACCCCCTGGCGGCCGAGCACCAGCAGCCAGGGCTCGTGCTTGCGGGCGTGGTCGAGGATCTTCTGGAAGGGCTTGCCGTCGAGCAGCGTCTTGCCGACCTCGACGCCCTCCTGCCGCGCCATGGTCTCGGCGACGTTGACGTGCGACTGGTAGATCGAGGCGAGGCCGGTGTCGATGATCTCCTCGTGCAGCTGGTTCTGCTCCTCGAAGCGGAACACCTTCGCCGCCTTCTCGGTGAGCACCTCGACGATCCCCTTGAACACCGCGTAGTGCAGGTAGGGGTCGTAGACGCCGACCACCTCGACCCGCTTGCCGAAGCGGCGCCCGAGCTCGACGGCGGTCATCAGGGCGCCGAAGCTCTTGGGGCTGCCGTCGACGCCCACCAGGATGGTGTCGCGCTCCGCTTCGTCCGGCCGCGGCAGGTGCTTGACCACCCACACGTCGCGATCGCACTCCAGGGCGATGCGGTTGCACACCGAGCCGAGCTGGCTGTCGCGGGTGCGCCCGACGCCCAGGGCGCCGAGCACCACCAGGTCGTAGCCGGGGTTGTCGGCGATGTCGCGCACCAGCTCCACCGAGTGCTTGCCGTCCATCATCTTGCCTTCGTAGTCGAGGCCCGCCTCGGCGCACATCGCCTTCATCGGCTCGAGATAGCAGTCGGAGACCAGCTCCAGCCCCATGGTGATCAGGCTGTCGTGGATCTTGCGCTGTCGATGCAGCTCCTGCTCGACCAGGTATTCCTCGGGGAGGGTGAACTCCATCTGCTTGAAGCGGTAGTCGTGCATGCGCGCCGCGTAGACGTGGCAGCCGACCAGCTTCGAGCCGAAGGACTTGCCGAGGGCGAGCGCGCTGTCCACCGCCCGGTTGGAGTGGCGGGAGTTGTCGACGGGGACGTAGATGGTCTGGTACATGGCAGAGAGTCCTCTTGTTCTTCCTATCTTGTCCCTTTGGAGAGTGAATGCACCTTCGAACGGTCGGCGGCTGAAGAACACCCCCACCCTGGGTTCCCATACCCCCACTCCTTCCGCGCCGCGGGTCGGCGACCCTCTGAGAGTGGCGTCACAGTGTGCCCTCACGAGCGGTGGCGGGGGCGGTGGCGAGGGCGGCGGGCCGCCGCCGGTGGCGCCAGCGTACGCCGCCGATCACCAGCAGCTCGAGCAGCAGCACGATGGCGGCGGCGCGCACCATCGGGACGACCGGCGACGGCTGGTCGGCCGGCGGCACGTAGAGGTCGTACCACGACGACAGGCTACGTTGGTTGCCGCGATCGCGATGGAAGCCGTCCCAGACGCTGAACGCCAGCGGCACGAAGGTGTCGTCGGGGACCGAGATCCCCTGCGGGTCGACGCGCGGCGCCTTGAACACCACGCCCCAGGCGCCCGCCTCGTAGGCCGCCGCCACCTCCGGCGGCACGTCCTCGGCCAGCTCGAGCTGGTCGCTGCCCCGCCCCAGCCACACCGCGGGCTCCGCCGCCCGGGCGAGATCGACGTACCACAGCTCCACCGGGCTGCCCTTGTCGCCGAACAGGAAGTAGGGTCTGCGGACGCCGTCGGGCAGCCGGCGCGGGAACTGCAGCGCCACCGCGTCGGAGTACTCGCTCCGCGGCGCGGCCACCGGCGCGGCCGCTGCCTGCTCGTCGGCGAACGGATCGACGCCCACCTGCTCGTCGGCGAACGGGTCGGCCTCCTCCTCGGCGAAGGGATCGGCGGCCTCGTCGGCGAAGGGGTCCTGGTCGGCGCCGGCCGCGCCGTCGGCGGCCTCCACCTCCAGCAACAGCTCCTCCTCGGGGATGCCGAGGTCGGGCGCGTTGCTGCCGGCGGTGTCGGCGACGATGTCGTGCCAGGTCACCAGGATGGCGATCTCG
>DATKEH010000213.1:0-5773 GCA_035546355.1 Thermoanaerobaculia bacterium | reverse complement strand
GAGCGGGCGAAGGCGCGCCAGTCGACACGCCGCGGGTCGTCGCCGGGCTGGAAGGCGCGGTACTGGGCGAACTCCACCCCCTCCCGCGGCCGCGGGTCGTGGTGCAAGCCGGCGAGGAAGCCCTCCACCACCGTGCGCGCCCCCAGCTGCAGGTCGGCCACCGCGGCCAGCGCGGCGGGGTCCAAGAAGGCGGAGGCGGGGAGGCTCATCGGCACGCCTCGAGGCGAGCCCCGGTCGGTCGTAGGGGCGGGGCTCCGCCCCCGCCCGCCCCGGGCCGGCGCGGAGGCCGGCCCCTACGACCGCTCCTGCGCGGCCGGAGGCTCACTCCAGTGGGCTCTGCGGGGGTGGCACCTGCGCGATCAGCTGCGCCACCACCGCCTCGGCGCCGATCCGTTCGGCCTGCCCCTGGAAGTTGATCAGCACGCGGTGGCGCAGCACCGGCCGCGCCAGGCGCCGCAGCTCGTCCAGCGTCACCGCCAGGCGCCCGTCGAGCAGCGCCGAGGCCTTGGCGGCGAGCACCAGCGCCTGGCCGGCGCGCGGCCCGGCGCCCCACTCGACGAAGCGCTCCACCTCGGCCACCGGCGAGCCGCCCGGGCGGCTGGCGCGCACCAGGCGCGTGGCGTAGTCGAGCAGCGGCTCGGAGAGGTGCACCTGGCGCACCAGCGCCTGGGCGGCGACCACCTCGCCGGCGTCCATCACCGCCTGCGGCGCCGCCCCGGCTCCGCCGGTGGTGGCGGCGACGATCGCCCGCTCCTCCGCCTCGCTCGGATAGTCGACGCGCAGCTGCAGCAGGAAGCGGTCGAGCTGCGCCTCGGGCAACGGGTAGGTGCCCGCCTGTTCGATGGGGTTCTGGGTGGCGAGCACCAGGAACGGCCGCTCGAGCGAATGCGTGTCGCCGCCGTAGGTGACCTCCCGCTCCTGCATCGCCTCGAGCAGCGCCGCCTGCGTCTTGGGCGGGCTGCGGTTGATCTCGTCGGCCAGCACCAGGTTGGCGAAGACGGGCCCGCGGTCGAAGCGGAAGTGGCGCCGGCCGGTGCCGGCCTCCTCCTCGAGCACGGCGGTGCCGAGGATGTCGCTGGGCATCAGGTCGGGGGTGAACTGGATGCGCTTGAACGACAGGTGCAGCGCCGCCGCCAGCGAGCGCACCAGCAGCGTCTTGCCCAGCCCCGGGACGCCCTCCAGCAGGCAGTGGCCGTTGGCGAGCAGCGCCACCAGCGCCTGGCGCACCACCTCCTGCTGGCCGATGATCGCCTTGCCGATCTCGCGCTCGAGCGCGGCCAGCTGCTCGAGCAGGCGGGCGACGTCCGCCTCGGCGAGGTCTGGTGTGGTGGTGGTGTCGGGAACGGTCATCCGCCGCTCCAAGAGCGTCGTAGGGGCCGGCCTCCGTGCCGGCCCCATGCAAGTCGTCGTAGGGGCCGGCCTCCGTGCCGGCCCGCCCCGGGCGGGGGCAGAGCCCCGCCCCTACGACCGAGCGTGCCCCATGCAAGCCGTCGTAGGGGCCGGCCTCCGCGCCGGCCCGCCGCGGGCGGGGGCAGAGCCCCGCCCCTACGACCGAGCGTGCCACATGCAAGCCGTCGTAGGGGCCGGCCTCCGCGCCGGCCCGCCCCGGGCGGGGACGGAGCCCCGCCCCTACGACCGCTCCGGGTCTCCGCCGCCCATCCCCTCACGCGGTGAGCGCGTGCATCACGACGTTCACCCCGAACCGCGTGTTGTCGCGCGCCAGCCAGCGCTTGTTGCGGTAGTCGTAGTCCCATTCGCAGCCGTAGTCCTTGTTGCTGTAGAGGATGCCGATCCGCCCGTCGACCTCCACCGCCTTGAGGTAGTCGTGCACCAGGTCGTCGCCCCAGCCGTTGAGCTCGAACGACGTCGTCGGCGGCCCGTCGTCGAAGCGGAAGAAGGCGCCGTACAGCGGATGGCTGTTGGGGATCTTGCGCAGCGCGTCCCCCCCGAACAGCCGCGCCACCTGGTCTTCGAAGGAGCGAGCGAACAACCCGTCGATGTCGTGATTGCAGTCGTCGACGAAGACGAAGCCGCCGTTCTCCACGTAGCGGCGGAAGTTCTCCGCCTCCTGGCGGTCGAGCTCCACCAGCTTGTGCCCCGCCAGGTAGCAGAACCCCGCCTGCAGCATCGCCGGGTCGCGCAGCGCCACCACCTTCTCCTCGAGGTCGACGTCGAGCGTCGTGTACTCGAGCAGCGAGCTCAGCAGGTTCGACGGCATCCGCTCGTCGACGTCCCAGTCGCCCGAGTCGTACTGCAGCCGGGTGAAGGTGAAGTCGTGCAGCTAGGCGCCCCTCACACCGCGTCCGACAGGCTGGTGAAGGTGAAGTCGCGCAGCTTCATCGGCGGCACCAGCACCCCGCTCACCCGCATCGGCTTGCCCAGCGCCTCGATGTTGTTGAGCATGATCACCGGGCTCTCGTTGAAGCGCATGTTCTTGACCGGGAAGGCCAACTTGCCATTCTCGATGTAGAACGAGCCGTCGCGGGTCAGGCCGGTGAGCAGCAGGGTCTGCGGGTCGACCATGCGGATGTACCAGGTGCGGGTGACCAGGATCCCCTTGGGGGTGTCCTTGATCAGCTCCTCCACCGACCCGGCGCCCCCCTCCATCACCCCGGTGTTGGGGAACGGCACCGGCTGCGTCTCCTTCTGCGCCGCCCAGTAGCGCGAGTAGACGAGGTTCCTGACCACCCCCTTGTCCACCCACACCACCCGCTCGCGCGGCACGCCGTCGCCGGCGAACGGCGACGCCGGCACGTCCGGGTGCGTCGGGTCGGTGTACATCGTCACCCGCTCGTCGAACATCTTCTCCCCCAGCCGGGTGCCGCCGCCGGGCTTGGAGAGGAAGCTGCGCCCCTCGTCGGCCTGGCGGGCGTCGAGGCTGCCGATCATGTATTGCAGCAGCCCGATCGACGCCGAGGGCTCGAGGATCACCGTGTACTTGCCGGGCTCGACGGCCCGCGGCTGGCGCGACATCACCGCCTTGTCGATGGCGATGGCCGAGGCCTTGCCGGCGTCGAGCAGCGCGGCGTCGTTGACGTCGCGCTCGACGTAGCCCGAGCCGGTGCCGTCCTCGGTGCGCACCGTCACCGAGAAGTCCGCCGCGGTGGACGGGTAGTAGCCGAACAGGCCCTTGCTGGTGGCCATCGCCGAGAAGCCGCTGCGATCTTCGAGGTAGCCCGCCGCCACCAGCTTCTTCTCGCGGCTGGGCCCGATGCTCGCCGTCGCCGCCTTCGCCCGGTAGGCGGGATCGATCGCCGCCGTGGCGTCCGACCACCCCTTGGGCTCGGCGTACTTCTGCGGCCCCAGCGGCTCCATGAACTCCGGGTTCTCCGGCGCCAGCCTGGCGATCTCCTCGGAGCGGCGCACCACCTTCTCCAACGAGGCGTCGTCGAGCTCGTTGATCGTCGCCGTCCCCGACTTCTTGCCGTAGTTGGACTGCACCACCAGCGTCATGTCGCTCACCGAGCCGCTGGTGGTCACCGTGTTGCGGGCGTAGCGGATGTTGCCGGTGGTGCCGCCGTTGAGGTTCACCTCGCAGGCGTCGGCCTTGGAGTAGCCGAGCACCTTCTTCATGAGGGCCTGCGCTTGGTCCTTGCTGAGCATGGTCATGGTCGTCGCCCCCTCCTAGATCTTGCGCTCGGTATTGATGACGTTGATCCCGTCGAAGCGGGTCGTGCTGCTGCCGTGCGACACGGCGCTGATCTGCCCCGGCTGCCCCTTGCCGTCGAAGAAGGAGCCGAAGAACCGGTAGTCGCGCTCGTCACAGATGGCGGTGCAGGAGTTCCAGAACTCCTGGGTGTTGGCCTGGTAGGCGACGTCGCGGATCATGCCGGTGATCTTGCCGTCCTCGATCTCGTAGAAGACCTGGCCGCCGAACTGGAAGTTGTAGCGCTGCTGGTCGATCGAGTAGGAGCCGCGGCCGCCGATGTAGATCCCCTTGTCGACCCCGGCGATCATCTCGTCGGGGGTCAGCGGCTTCTTGCCCGGCGCCAGCGAGGTGTTGGGCATGCGCTGGAACTGGACGGAGCTCCAGCTGTCGGCGTAGCAGCAGCCGTCCGACTCGCTCTGGCCGAGGATGTGGGCCTGGTCGCGGATCTTCTGGTAGTCGACCAGGATGCCGTCCTTGACCAGGTCCCAGCGCTTGGTCGCGACCCCCTCGTCGTCCCAGCCGACGGCGCCCAGCGAGTGCGGCTGGGTCTTGTCGGCGAACAGCGTCACCAGCTCGCTGCCGTAGTTGAAACTCTTGGACTTCCACTTGTCGAGGGTGGCGAAGGAGGTGCCCGCGTAGTTGGCCTCGTAGCCGAGCACGCGGTCGAGCTCGAGCGGGTGGCCCACCGACTCGTGGATGGTCAGCCCCAGGTGGTTGGGCTCGAGCACCATCGTGTACTTGCCCGGCTCGACCGACTTGGCGCCGAGCTTCCGCTTGGCCTGCCCGGCGGCGAGGGTGGCGTCCTCGACCATGTCGTAGGCGTTGCGGTAGCCGACCAGGTCGGCCGGCCCCTGCACCTTCTCCGACGCCTTGGGCAGCATGTACTCCCAGCCCATCCCCATCGGCGCCGACATCGCGTCGCGGGTCTGGAACTTGCCGCTCTCGGGGTCGATCACCGTCACCGTGAAGGTCGGCCAGATGCGGTGGATGTCCTGGTCGATCCAGGAGCCGTCGGTGGAGGCGAAGTACTTCTGCTCGTTGACCAGGAAGAGCATGGAATTGACGAAGTTGGCGCCCGCCTTCATGGCGGCGGCGTTGACCGCCATCAGCAGGTCGACCTTCTCCTGCACCGGCACCACCATGAAGTTCTTCTCGATCGGCGTGCGCCACGACACCTCGCCGACGCCCTTGACCGGCGCCAGCACCACCGGCTCCTTCTGGATGCCGGCGTTGGCCTTGGCGATCGCCACCGCCTGCTCGGCGGCCCTGGCGATGGCGTCTTTCGAGACGTCGCTGGTGGCGGCGAACCCCCAGGTGCCGTCGGCGATCACCCGCACCCCGACGCCGTACGACTCGGTGTTGACCAGGCTCTGCACCTTGTCCTCGCGGGTGATGACGAACTGGTTGAGGTAGCGGCCGATGCGCACGTCGGCGTAGGTCGCCCCCTTCATCTTGGCGGCGTTGAGCGCCGCGTCGGCGAGGGCCTTCTTGTCTCCGGTGGGGATGGGGGTGGTGGCGCCCCACAGCGATCGCGGCTCGCCGATCACCGGGACCACCAGCACCCCCATGCCGATCCCGGTCAGGCGTAGGAACTGGCGTCGATCCAAGGCCGGTCCTCCTTCCCAGCAGTTGGCAAATGTGCGTTGCCGGCGCGGCGACACCGCGCCAGTGACCTTATACGACGCGCCGCGTGCGAGGTTTTGCCGCCCGGACGGGCCGGCGCGGAGGCCGGCCCCTACGACCGTCCGCCGATCGTCATAGGGGCGGCCCTCCGTGGCCGCCCGTCCCTGGCGCGGAGGCCCATCCCCGGGACGGGCCGGCGCGGAGGCCGGCCCCTACGACCGTCCCGCCGATCGTCGTAGGGGCGGCCCTCCGTGGCCGCCCGTCCCTGGCTACTGCGCCAGCTCGGGCGGCAGCCAGTCGAGCATGACGGTGATCGGCGGCGACACCTCGCCCTCGGGCTCGATGACCAGGAAGCGGCCGTCCGGGGCGACGTCGAACGCGCCCGGCAGCGGGAACAGCTCGACCTCCTCGCCGACGGTACCGTCGGCGTCGACCGTCACCGCCACCAGCATGTCGCGCGAGCGGTAGTAGAGCTCCCGGCCGTCGCGGCGCCACCGCGGG
>DATKEH010000212.1:0-2276 GCA_035546355.1 Thermoanaerobaculia bacterium | reverse complement strand
TCCAGCGACTCGCCGTCGATCCCCTCGGCGCGGCGGAACCAGCGCAGCGCCTCCTCGTCCCGGCCGAGCAGCGAGTGGCTCACCGCCAGCCGGACGGCGACCATCAGGTTGCCGGGATCCTGCGCCGCCACCCGCTCGAACACCGGGATCGCGGCGGCGTACTCCTCGCGGACGAAGTGGCCGGAGCCGCGGTCCAGATCGGCGAAGAGGTAGGCCATGTCGGCGGGGCGGGGGGCGCCCTCGCGCGGCGGCGGCCGCCCCTCGGCGGCGACGTAGCCGAGGCTCGCCAACCGCTGCCGCGCCTCGTCGTCCACCGGTGGGGCGGCGGGCGTAGCGTCGGGGAGAGGGTACTCGCGCAGCGCCTGGCGCGCGGCGCGGTCGAGCCGCGCCTCGGCGGCGAGGTCGCGCCCCTCACCGGGGTCGGCCACCACGTCGTAGATCTCGAGCCGCCCGGCGTGGATCGCCTTGAGACGCCCCGACACCGCCATCACCTGCGGTTGCCAGCCGTACTGCAGGAACGGGGTCATCGCCTCGCCCAGCACCGGCTCCGCGGCGGCCGCCGCGCTCAGCAGCGAGGCCGGGCCGTCCAGGCCCGCCCACGCCAGCAGGGTGTCGTGCACCCGCCGGGTGCTGACGGGATGCGCCACCACGCGAGGAGCCAGGCCGCTGCCGGCGAGCAGCAGGGGTACCCGCATCACCCCCTGGTAGAGGAGGTTGCCGTGTTGTGCCTCGCCGTGCTCGCCGAGGCCCTCCCCGTGGTCGCCTACCACCAGGATACGGTGGTCGCCGTACCGCGCCGCGAAGGCGTCGAGGAGCCGGCCCAGCTGTTGGTCCATGGCGGCCACTTCCCCGCGGTAGGGGTCGTCGGGGAACCGGGAGCCGAAGGGCTCGGGTGGCTCGTACGGCGCGTGGGGATCGAAGTAGTGCACCCACAGGAAGGTGGGGCCGCCGGCGGTTCCATCGAGCCAGGCCAGCGCGCGCGCGGTGGTCTCGGCGGCGGGCCGTTCCTCGCGTCCCGCGCCGAGCTCGTCGTCGTAGAGGTCGAAGCCGCGCGCGAGCCCGAACTGTCGGTCTAGGGGGAAGGCCGACACGAACGCGGCCGTGGCATAGCCCGCCTGGCGCAGCCGCTCGGCGACCAGCGGATGGCCGGCGGCGAGGGCGCGGGCGTTCTCGTGCACGCCATGCCCCGCGGGGTAGAGGCCGGTCATCAGCGAGGCGTGCGCCGGCAACGTCATGGGCGCCGGCGCGTAGGCCTGGGTGAAGCGCACCGCGGAGGCGGCCAGGCGGGCCAGAGCGGGCGTGTCCGCGGCCGGGGCCTCGGGCGCCACCGCGTCGGCGCGGGTGGTGTCGAGGGTGACGAGCAGGAGGGCCGGCCGCAGGGCCTCGCCCGCCGGGGCGGCGGGCCGCTCGCCATCGCGGGAGCACCCGGCGACGGCGAGGAGCGCCAGCAGCCACGCGGCGATCGGCAGGCGGGCGGGGGCGCGGTGTGCGGCGCCGACGGTCCTCGAGGTCGCTGCAGGCACGCCCCACTGTAGCCGACGCACCGCGGGCCGGCGCGGAGGCCGGCCCCTACGACCTTGGAGGTGCGTTCACTGAATCGTCGTGGCCCGTCGGCCGGCCCCTACGACCTTGGAGGTGCGTTCACTGAATCGTCGTAGGGGCGGGCCTCCGTGCCCGCCCGTCGGCCCGCGTGTTAGATTGCCGCGGCCGCGATGCTCGACAAGATCTGGGGTGGGTTCCTGCTGGTGGCCTTCGTGGCGGCTCTCGGCCGCTGGCTGCTGCTGGGCGACGCCGCGGTGTGGGCGGGGATGGTGGCCGCCGCCTTCGAGATGGCCGAGACCGGCTTCGAGATCGCCCTCGGGCTGACCGGCGTGATGTGCCTGTGGCTGGGGGTGATGCGGCTCGGCGAGAAGGGGGGCGCCGTCGACCTGCTGGCGCGCGCCTTCGGGCCGCTGCTGCGTCGCCTCTTCCCCGCCGTGCCGGCGGGGCACCCGGCGATGGGCGCCATGGTGATGAACATGGCCGCCAACATGCTGGGGCTCGACAACGCCGCCACGCCGCTGGGGCTCAAGGCGATGCGCGAGCTGCAGACGCTCAACCCCGAGCCCGAGCGCGCCACCGACGAGCAGATCCTCTTCCTGGTGATCAACACCTCGGCGGTGACCGTCATCCCGGTGACCATCTTCGTCTACCGCGCCCAGCTCGGCGCCGCCGACCCCACCGACGTCTTCATCCCGCTGCTGGTGGCCACCTTCTGCTCCACCATGGTCGGCCTG
>DATKEH010000211.1:0-15815 GCA_035546355.1 Thermoanaerobaculia bacterium | reverse complement strand
CTCGCAGCGCACGACCCCGGGATCGGCGGCGGAGACGAAGCCGCGGACGCCCAGCAGCTGCCGCTGGAACGCCACTGCCTCGGCGAAGATGTCTGCCACCGTCACCGTCTCCGCCGGTAGCAACCGCACCAGGTAGCGGGTGCCGCGCCCGAAGCCGCAGGCGAAGTCGAGCACGCGGCCGGGGAGGTGCTCGCCCCACCGCCAGGCGAGCACCTGCCGCAGGGTGCGGGCGAGGCTCCAGCCGGACTGGAAGTAGTCGACCAGGGCGAGGTCCCGGTGGCCGTGCCGGTGCTCGAGGAAGAACCGCAGCATGAAGTCGCCGGCGGCGATCTCCCGCGCCGGTTGCAGCGGCGCCGGCACCTGGGTGGCGAGATAGGACTCCACCAGCGGGTGCCGCTCGGCTGCCCGATAGGCGAGCATGGCGCGCATCGTACACCTGGCGAACCCGCGTGCCAGAGTCTCGTCCGCCGCCACCCGATCCGCCGGATCGGCCCGTCGATCTAGGAGCCTGCGCGGCAGAACCACGCGGTCGCGCGGGCCCGCCCGCGGCAGGTTAGTCTCGGCTCATGGATCCCCTCCCGGTGCCGCCGCTTCCCGAGTGGCTCGCGGACCTCTTGCCGTTCGCCCGCTTCCGCTTCGCGGTGGAGGGCCGGGGCATGCACGTGATGACCGCCGGCACCGGGGCTCCGGTGTTGCTGCTGCACGGCAACCCGACCTGGGGATTTCTCTGGCGCCGCGTCGCCGCCGCGCTGGCCGATGCCCCGCTGCGGCTGATCATGCCGGATCTCGTCGGCCTGGGCCTCTCCGACAAACCCCGCGACCCTTCGCTGCACACGCTCGCAGCGCACGCCCGCTGGCTCGGCGGCCTGGTCGAGGCCCTGGAGCTGCCCCCCCTGGTCTTCGTCGGCCACGACTGGGGGGGGCCGATCGGCCTGCGCTACCTGGCCGACAATCCGCGGATGGCGCGCGGCGTGGTGCTGGCCAACACGGTGGCGGGACCCCCGCGGCCGGGCTTCCGTCCTACCGCCTTCCATCGCTTCGCCAGGATGCCGCTGGTGAGCACGGTGGCCTTTCGGCTGTTCGGCTTCCCGCAGCGGGCCCTACACCGAGCGCAGGGCGACCCGGCGAGCATCCGTGGGCAGATCGCCCGCGCCTACCGCTGGCCGCTACGCCGGCTCGCCGACCGGACGGCGCCCCTGGCCCTGGCGCGGATGGTCCCCGACTCCCTGCAGCACCCGACGGTGCCCGGCCTCGAGCGCTGCCAGCGGTTCGTCGAGGGCTTCAGCGGCCCCGCGGCCATCGTCTGGGGCGACCGCGACCCGGTGCTGGGACGCGCCCTCGGACGGCTGCAGAAGATGCTCCCGCAAGCGCCGGTGACCCGCACACCGGCCGGCCACTTCCTGCAGGAGGAGGTCCCCGAAGCGATCGCCGACGCCGTGCGGGAGGTATCCCGTCAGGCCTTCGGGTAGGGGTGCCTCAAACCCCTAGATGTCCGCCGCCTTGATGCTGGCCACCAGCTGCTGGATGACCGGCTTCATCACCTTGTCGAACATCTTGTTGTCGTGATCGACGCCGCCGCCGAAGCCGCCCACCCGCACGCGCACGTTGGAGTCGTCGCCGCGCGCCTCGTCGGCCCACACGATCTCGCCGGTCGAGACGTCGATCAGCCGGGCGTTCATCGCCGCCGTGAACGAGCTCTTGCCGACGTTGGTCCCGGGAACCCACTTGCCATGTCGGGCGACGCCGGGGGTGTTGACGCTGGCCTTGGTGTCGCCGTACTCGGTGACCGCCCCGGTCAGCAGGTAGTGGACGCCGAGCAGCTTGCCCAGCTCCATCGCCGTCGACGCGTCCATGTCGCCGGAGAGGGCGAGGTTCTTCTCCTGCATCAGGGCCTGCAGTTGCTCGCGCTCGACGACGCGGAACTTGCCGCTCTTGACCAGCTCGGTGACGAAGACGTCCTGGGCGGCCTCGGCGCCGCCGCGATACCAGTACTGGTTGTCGGCCTTGTTCTTGAACTCGAGCACGGCGATGCGGGGCTTCTGCTCGCTGGCGGCGGCGGCCGCGGGCAGCAGGGCGGTGAAGGCGAGGGCGAGTGTCAATCCGATGACGATGCTCTTGCGCACGGGTGTCCTCCTTTACTGACTGCTAGTGCGGGGCCTGGGGTTCTGCGCTTCGGTGTCCCTGGGCGTGCCGCTATTGTAGCTGACGCATGATCGTCTCCGGCATGGGCGCGACGCTGCGCCTCGTCACCCAGCCCGACCATGCGCGCCTGGCTGCCGAGCTGCTCGCTCTGTGGCGGCTGCCGAAGCTGGTCGACCACCCCCGCCGCGCCGGTCTGCTGGTCGCGGTGCGGGAGCACGACAACGGCTGGCGCGAAGCCGACGCCGCGCCGCGGGTCGACCCGGCGAGCGGCGCGCCCTGCTCCTTCCTCGACGCTCCTGACGAGGTGCGCCGGGAGGTCTGGCGGCGGGGCAGCCGGCGCTACGCGGCGAGTGATCCCTACGTCGCCCTGCTGATCACCCGACACGCCCTCGAGCTGCTCGGCGACCGCCGCGGCGAGGAGGCGTGGCAGCCGCTGCTCGCCGAGCTCGACGAGCGCCACGACGAGCTGTGCGAGCGCTGCGAGCTCGCCGAGGTCGAGGTGGCCGCGGACTATCGCTGGCTGGCGGTGGGCGACCTGCTGTCGCTCACCGCCTGCAGCGGCGGGCCGGAGTCGCGGTCGCGACACGAGTATCGCGCCCAGTTGGTCGATGCGACGCTGCATCTCGCTCCCTTCCCGCTGGCGGGTACGACCACGTTCTCGATCCCCTGCCGGCGTATCCCCGCTCGCCGCTACCGCGGCGACGCCGACCTGGGGGGCGAGCTGGCTGCCGCCCGCTGGCAACACTTCGCCCTCCGCGTCGCGCCGTTCGGTCAGTCCCGCTCCAACGTCACGCGCAGCTCGACGTCCTCGCCGGACGCCGCGTCGAAGCGCAGCGACTCCGGCTCGTAGCCGGGCCGCACCACCTCCAGCGAATGGTCACCGGGATCCAGCAGCAGCCCCTCCTGCAGCATGCCCAGCTCGCGGCCGGTACCGACGAAGCGACCGTCGAGGTAGACCGAGGCGTCCAACGGCTCGACGCGGAGGAACAGCCGGCCCTCGTCGCCGCCGTCCGGGCGCACCGTCACCACGGCCCCCTCGGACGGCTGCGCCTGGTAGGGGTCGGCATCGTCGAAGAGGTCCTCCTCTTCGACCTCGGGCGCCGTCGCCTGCGGCGTCACCACGCGCTCGCGACGCCGCCAGTCGTCGTCGCGACGCAGCCGCTCGACCGACTGCCGTTGCCGGCGGTCGCGCTCGATGCGGGCGTCGCGGCGTACGGTGGAGGTCGATGCCAGGTCCCGGGGGTGCACCGCCTCTCCCCTCTCCATGCGGTCCTCGACGTCGATCACCACGCCGTCGTAGATCGAGTACTGGCGTGCCAGGGTGCGGTACCCCGGGTGGTAGAAGACCACGTCGTAGGTGCCGGTCGGCAGCCACAGGTAGCTCGGCCAGCCGTCGAAGTGGTCGGCGATTCCCACCCGCTCTCCGTCGACCCAGACCTCGGCCTCCTCGGGGTGGACGTCGGTGTCGAGCGCCCCCATGCCGCGCTGCGGATACCCCGGGTAGCCGTCCGCCGCCACCACCACCGTCAGCGGCGACCAGACGCCCCACCAGCTGCCGTAGACGCCGCCCCACCAGCCGTACCCCCAGGGGTAGTGCCCCCAGTAGGCGGGGGCGCGAAGGCTGCCGCCGCGGCGGACGGTGCGCCGGTCCTTCTCGATCACCGTCGGCGCCGAGCCGCCTCGGGAGCGCCCGGCATCGACCCGGGCGGCGCTGCGCGAGCCGCTCCGCGACGCAGTGCTCTTGCTCGACGTGCTCTTGCTCGCAGTGCTCTTGCCAGCGACCTTCTCGGCGGAGCTGCCACCGCGCGTCCGCACCGCGCCGGGCGCGGCGAGGGCCGGGCCGGCGAACAGCAGGACCGCCAGCAGCGCGACCACCGAGGCCCCGGCGGCGCCGGCCGCCGGTCGTTCAGTCGGGTTCATCGCAACCTCCTTCCGGGGGCCCGACCAGCCGGGACCACCCCCGCTGCAGGCCGAGGATGTAATGGTAGCGGAGGGCCTCCTCCCACAGCCGGGGCGCGTTCACCGGCAGCTTTTGCAAGGCCCGGACCACGCCCTCGCGCAGCCGCTGATCGAGCGCCGAAGGCAGCGGCGGCGGCCCCTGCGGACCGAGCCCGAGGAAGGGCCCGAGCTCGGGATGGCGCTGGTAGAACACCACCGCCGAGAACCCCGCGCGCTGCTGCCGGCGGGTGAAGCGATCGAAGTCGGTGGGGTGGTCGTGCTCGACCACCGCCCGCGGCTCGTACACCATCGTCAACCCGCGCCGATGCAGGCGATAGGACAGCTCGATGTCCTCCCAGGCGGCGTAGGGGAAGCCGAGGTCCATCGGCTCGTCCAGCAGCGGCTGGCGGGGGAGCGAGACGTTGGAGGTGTAGAAGAAGTTGAACGGCACCCGCTCGCGATCGGCGATCAGCGAATAGCCGAACTGCAGACCGTGCTCGTTGATGTGGCGCAGGAACGGCGTCAGCCGCATCCGGCGATGCCACGCCGTGTAGCCGATCACCGCCAGCGGCTGGCGTTGCCGCCGCGCGGCATGGGCCGCCGCATGGGCGGCCAGCCATCCTTCCTGGGGTACGGTGTCGTCCCCCAGAAAGGCCACCATCTGCCCCTGGGCGGCGGCGACGCCGGCGTTGCGCGCCGCCGCCGGGCCGCGGTTGTCCTGCGACAACACCGTCAGCGGGCAGCGCAGGCGAGTCGCCCGCAGCAGGTCCGCGGTGCCGTCCGTCGAGCCGTCGTCCACCACCACCACCTCGAACTCCGGGGCGCCGGCCTGACCCTCGACGGCGGCGAGCACTTCGGCCAGGACCTGTCGCCTGTCGTGGGTGGGGATCACCACCGAGAACGTCGCCGGCACGCGGGAAGGTTAGCGCGGAAGGCCGGGGAATTCCCTCCCCGCCGCCGCCGTATGGGATGATGGTGAGCGTCCCGATGATCGTCCCCAGCCCCGCGTCCGCGCCGCCGGCGACCGCCGGCGATGGCGACCTGGTGCGGCGCTGCCGGGCCGGCGACCGGGAGGCCGCCGACGCGCTGGCGCGCCGCCACCGGCGCGGCGCCTACCTGCTGGCGCTGCAGCTGCTGGGAGATCCCGACGACGCCCTCGACGCCGCCCAGGACTCCCTGCTGCGCCTGTTCCAGACGCTGGATCGCTACGACGACAGCCAGCCGCTGCGGCCCTGGCTGTTCAGCATCGTGCGCAACCGCTGCCGCGACCTGCTGCGGCGCCGCAACGTCCGCCGCAGCGAGCCCCTCGACGGCGACGAGCAGCACTGGCGGCCCGAGCTGGTCGACCCGGCCGCCGACCCGCACCGTGACGTCGAGCGGCGCCAGGTGCGGCGCCACCTGTGGCGCGCCCTGGCGGACCTTCCCGCCGAGCATCGGGAGATCCTGGTGCTGCGGGAGTACCAGGACCTTTCCTACGAGGAGATCGCCGCCGTGCTCCGGATCCCCAAGGGGACCGTGATGTCGCGCCTGCACCGGGCGCGCAAGCAGCTGGCCTTGCGGGTCCGTGACCTGCTCGGTCCGACCGCGAGCGCGGGGGAAGAGCCATGAGCGAGCCCCGAGCCCACGCCTTCGACGAGTCCCTGATCAGCGGCTACCTCGACGGTGCCCTCACCCAGCAGGAGCGGCAGCGGGTCGAGCTCCACCTCGCCGCCTGCGGCGCCTGCACCGAGCTGTTCGCCGAGCTCTGCGAGCTGCGCTCCGCCGCCCGCGACACGGCGTTCCGCATCCCCAGCGACGAGCAGTGGCGGGAGGCGCCGCGCGGGCCCGCCAGCCGCTCCTTGCGCTGGGCCGGCTGGGTCATGCTGCTGGCCTGGGCCGCCGGGTCGGGAGCCTTCGGGTTGTGGCATCTCGCGGCCTCCAGCGGCCCGCTGTGGGAGAAGCTGGCCGTGTTCGGCGGCCTATCCGGCGGCGGCTTGCTGCTGCTGTCGGTGCTCCTCGACCGCCTGCACGCCCTCGAGGGCGACCGCTACCGGAGGGTGCTCAAGTGATCGTCGTCACCACCCACGTCGTCGCCGGCAAGCGGATCGTCGCGACCCTCGGCCTGGTGCGCGGCAACACCATCCGCACGCGGCATCTCGGCAAGGACATCCTGGCCGTCTTCCGCAACCTGGTCGGCGGCGAGATCGGCGAGTACACCAAGCTCCTCGCCGAGGCGCGGGAGCAGGCGCTCGACCGCATGGTCGAGGAGGCCGAGGGCCTGGGCGCCGACGCCGTGGTGGGAGTGCGCTTCCAGACCACCGAGGTGATGAAGGCGGCCGCCGAGCTGCTGGTCTACGGCACCGCCGTCCGGCTCGAGGACGAGTAAGGGTCTGGCCGCAGACCCCCGTGCGGTCGTAGGGGCGGGGCTCCGTCCCCGCCCGGGCCGGCGCGGAGGCCGGCCCCTACGAACGGTGGAGGCGCTCATCCCAGATCCATGAGCTCTCCCAGCGTGGCCTCGACCAGCGGCACGTCCTCGGGCAGCCAGCGGCGGAAGCCCGGGCTGGCGAATAGCGCCTCGTCCCCCGGGTAGGTCGGCACCAGGTAGAGTGGGAAGCGGGCCAGGATCTCCCGGTCCGGTACCCGCCGCGCCGCCTGGTTGCGGGCCCGCTTCTCCGCCGCCCGGTCGAGGTGCCGCAGCAGGTACGACACCGCTCGCAGCTGCGCCACCGTGCGCGGGTCGGTGATCCGCGGCTCCCCCCACCACCCGGCGCGATCGATCCCAGCCAGCATCCGCCCGAGCTTGCGCACCGCGCGCCCGGTGGCGCCGGGCAGGCCGTGGCGGCGAATCTTCGCCCAGATCCCCGCCGATTCCTCGGCCGCCGCGCCGCCGGGGCCGCCGGTGGCGGCGATGCCGCCGTCGTAGGGGTCGACGGCCAGCTGCTCGCCGCCCGGGTTGTGGCCCACCAGCAGGGCCTGGGTGCGGGAGGTCAGCGTCAGCAGCACCGCCGGCAGGAGCCGCGGCCAGAGCTCGTCGTCGTAGTTCTTGTAGGCGGTCAGGAAGGCGTTGCGCTCGAACAGCATGCCCCGGTGGTAGAGGCCCAGCAGATCGCTGGTGGCGCTCGAGTGGTGCCGCACCACCGCCTCGGGCGCGGCCAGCACCCGCAGGCCTCGTGCCCACAGGCGCCACCCCAGGTCGACGTCTTCGTAGTAGGCGAAGTAGTCGGCGTCGAAGCCGCCGGCGGCGCGAAACGCCTCGCGCCGTACCAGCATGTTGCCGCCACAGGCGAACGCCAGCTCGTCGCCCGCTCGCGGCAGCCGCGCCTCGCCCAGCGGGCGGCGGAAGTCGAGCTGGAAGGCGTGGCCGTCGAAGGTGACGACGCCACGGCCGAAGTCCAGGCGCTCCCCCTGCCAGTCGACGATCCGACCCGAAACCGCCGCCACGTCGGCGGGCGCCGCGGCCAGCGCGTCGGCCAGCGCCGCCAGCCAACTCTCCTGCGGCCGCGTGTCGTTGTTGAGCAGCGCCACCCCGTCGGCGCCGCAGGCCTCCACCAGCCGGTTCACCCCGGCCGCGAACCCCAGGTTGCGCGGGCTCTCCACCAGCCGCACCGCGGGGTGCTCGCCGCGCAGCCACTCCGCGGTGCCGTCGGTGGAGCCGTTGTCGAGCACCCACACCTCCCACGGCAGCGGCACGCCGCGCTGTCGGGCGAGGGCGGCGAGGCAGGTGGCGAGGTGGTGGCGACCGTTCCAGCTGGGCACGGCCACGGCGAGGGAGCGCAGGGAGCTCACGCCGCACCTCCCGGCAGCAGCCGGCCGAGGCGGCGGGCGACGCGCCGCAGCAGCCGGTCGGGCGGGACGGTGGCGACCGGGGTGAAGGCGAAGCGATCCTTGAAGGGGTCCGGGCGCGGGTCGGCCGCCCAGGCGAGGAGCGGTGCCAGCACCCGCTCCCAGGCGAAGCGCGACGCGACCTCGAGCCCGCGCTGCCGCCGCCGCGCCACTTCTTCGCCGTCGCCTAGCGCCGCGGCGACGGCGGACGCCAGCGCGGCGTCGTCGTGCGGCGGCACCACCCACCCGGCCTCCGCCTCGCGCAGCAGCCGCCCCACCGTGCCGCCGTCGGTGACCACCACCGGGCAGCCCACCGCCAGGGCCTCGAGGAAGCGGGTGCGTAGCGACAGCCGCGTCTCGAGCGTCGGGTGGTGCGGCGCCACCAGCAGGTCGGCGTCCCGCAGCAGGTCCCAGCGGCGCTCCGCCTGCACCCAGGGATGGACGCGTACCCGCTGCTGCCACCAGCCGCGGCGCCGGCACTGCCGCTCGACCTCCGCCAGCAGCGCCTGCGGCGTGCTCTCGGGGTTCGGGTTGGCGACGAAGGTGAGGGTCCAGGGCGTCTCCTGCAGCCGCTCGAGCGCCGCCAGCAGGGTGAGGGGGTCGTACCAGTCGTAGAGGCCGCCGAACAGCAGGCGGCGCTCCCCCGCGGTGCGGTCGGGGAGCAGCGGCCGGTGCGGCGGCAGCTCGCCCGGCGCCGGCAGGCCGAAAGGCACCGTCGCGACGAGCTGGCGGCAGTCGGCGTCGGCGGCGACCCGCTCGGGGTTGACGCGGCCGAGAGCGGTCAGGAAGCCGAGGTAGAAGAGACGCTGCTCCGGCGAGGAGCAGAGGAAGAAGTCGCCGCGGCCCATCTGCAGCACCCACGAGGCGTGGTCGTTGCGGAAGGGGGCGAGCCCGAGGGACCCCAGGTATTGGAAGTTCTCGACCAGCCACGGGTCGTAGAGATCGATCGCCACCGGCAGCGACGGGCACTCGAGCAGCAGGTCGTTGGCCAGCTGCCCCTGCGCCACCGCGGCGCCGCAGTCGGCGAGCAACCGTGCCAGCCCGCCGCGGACGAAGCGCCGCACCTCCCCCGGCAGCGGCGGCGCCTCGGCGGGCTCGCCGGGAGACACCAGCACGGTCTGGACGGCGGGGCGGTGCAGCCGCCGCGCCAGCTCCAGGTAGCGGATGCCGATGCCGGCCATCGCCGGCCGCACCGGCTCGCTGCACAGGAGCGCCAGTCGCACGCTCACCCTCGCCGCCGCGCCAGCCACTCGTGGAGCCGCCAGGCGCGCGTCGCCCGCATCTCCTCGATCACCCGCTGCAGGCGCTCGACCTCGCCGTAGAGCCGCCCGATGTGGTCGGTCTGGTCGTCGACCGCCGCGCGCAGCGCCCGCTCCTCCCCGTACAGCCGCTCGAGCTCGGCGTCCCGGCGGGCCACCTCCCGGCGCAGGGCCGCGTGCTCGGCGAGCAACCCCTGGCGCTCGTGCGACAGCGCCGCGACCGCGCCGTTGAGCCGGTGCGCCCGCTCCTCGGCGGCCGCCACCTCGCCCTCCAGCGCCCGCCGCCGGCCGCGGGCCGCCGCCGCCTCCTCCCCCAGCTCCACCGTCTCGGCCCGCAGCCGGTCGACGACCCGCGCCAGCACCTCGGGGGTCAGGCTCTCGTGGTGGCGGGCGATGACGCGCTGCTTCATGGCCACGAAGTCGGGGCGCTCGCGCGGCCGCTCCCCGAGCACGTGGCTGCCGCCACGGAAGTGGCGGTACTCGCAGGTGACGCGCGGCAGGTGGTGGAAGGTCACCCGCGCCGCCAGGCGCAGCAGCAGGTCCCAATCCTCGAAGAACGGCAGCTCGGGATCGAAGGGCCCGACCTCGGTCAGCAGCGAGCGCTCGATCAGCAGGGTGTTGAAGGGGATGTAGTTGTCGACCAGCAGCAGCTCGGCGTCGAAGTCGCGGCTATAGGGCAGGCGCCGCTCCACCGGCTCCCACCCCGTCGCGCCGAGGGCGTACACCACCACCGCGGCGTCGGTGTAGGCGACCCGCACCCCGGCGCCGCGCACCATGCCGGCGAGGGTCGCCAGGTGCTCGGGATAGGCGAGGTCGTCGTCGTCGAGGAAGGCCACCCAGTCGCCGCTCGCCGCCGCCACGCCGGCGTTGGCCGCCGCCGCCCGCCCTAGCCGCTGCGGGTGGTCCACCCGCACCACCGGGAAGGGCAGGCGCGAAGGCGCCTCCGGGGCGGCGCCGCCGTCGTTGACCAACACCACCTCGAGCGGCGGGTGAGTGCCGGCGGCGAGGCTGCCCAGCGCCTCGGCCAGCAGATCGGGGCGATCGCAGGTACGCACCACCACGCTGATGCGCACCGCCGCAGGGGTCACGGTGAGGTCGGGGTTGCCGCCCAGGTGCGCCAGCAGCTGCGACGGGCTGCGGGTGGTGAAGTCCGCGAGCGCCAGGCGCCGGTAGCCCTCGGCGGCCGCCACGCCGGGCGGCAGCGACAGCGCCCGGAACCGCCGCAGCCCCAGCGCCGCGCCCAGGTAGTCGTGGCGCTCCTGTTGGCTGGGGTAGCACGCCATCGCCCGCTCCAGGGCGGCCAGCTCGCCGCCGACGTCCACCAGCAGGTCGGGATGGCCGGGATGATTGACCTCGTAGAGCAGCACCGTCAGCTCGCGGGCCACCGGCTCGAGGGGGTCCCCCGGCCGCAGCGGCGCCAGCAGCCGGTGGAGGGCGGCGAAGGCGGCGCGGTGGTCGCCGCTGACCTCGAGCGGTGAGGGCGCCAGCAGCAGATCCGGACGGGTCGCCAGCAGCTCGCGGCGCAGGGCGGCCGCCACCGCCGCGACGTGATGCTCGAGCGCGCCGTCGGCCAGGCCGAGGTGCTCGCTGCCGGTGATGCCCAGCACGGCCTCGGCGGCCTCCGCCTCGCGGCGCCGGCGCCGCGCGTACTCCGGGCGGTCGCCGACCTCCTCGACGCCACCCGACCCGTCGCTCAGAAACAGGACGCGCACCGCCGCCCCACGGGCCACCAGCTGGGCCAGCAGGCCGCCGCAGCCGAGGACCTCGTCGTCATAATGCGGCGCCACCACCAGGGCGCTCTCGGCGCGCACCGCTTCCGCCCGACCGGGAAGGGGGGTGGGCCGGCTCATCCGCCGTACCCCAGCGCCTCGAGGCGGCGGCGCGTCTCGGGGTCGACGCCGTCGGCGGCCGCCGGCTGGGCCGGCGTACCCACCGGCTCCCACAGCAGCAGGGCCCCGCCGGCGGTGGCCCGGCCCGGCCAGCCGGCGGCGCGCAACCGCCCGACCGGCACGGCGCTGTCCACCCGCCCGCCGCCTGGATGCCGTACTTCCAGGCCAGCCGGCTCCAGCGCCAGCACCTCCACCGCTCCCACGTCACCGATCACCCGCACCCCCTTTTCCAGCCCCTCTCCGTAGAGCTCGAGAGAGAGCTCGCGGCCGGCGAGCTCGACCGCGTCCTCGGGCGCCAGGAAATACGACTCCCACCCCTCCGGCTGGCGAGCGAATCGCAGCCGCGCCCGCACCGGCCGACCGTCCGCGGCCCCGGCGAGCAGCACCCGCAGGCCCGGCAGCTCCGTCGCCAGGCGCTGGTGCAGCAGCGGGCTCAGGCGCCGCACCTGTTGCGGGCGCTCGCCGGCGAGATTGTGGCGCTCGCCCGGGTCAGCGGTCAGATGGTACAGCTCCACGCGCTCCAGGCGTCGCTGCTCGTCCCGATGAAGGGCGTCCTGCAGCGGGTTGCCCGGAGTGTATCGCTGCCGCAGGTCGTAGACGATGAGCTTCCAGCCGCCGGCGCTGGCGCTGGCGCGAGTCGGCCCGAAGCCGTGGTGCTCGGCCAGCACCGGCCTGCGGGGCAGCTCGGCGCCGCCGCGCAACCAGGGCAGCAGGTCGCGGCCCTGCCAGGCGGCCGGCGGCTCCCCGCCTGCTGCGGCGAGCAGGGTCGGCGCCACGTCGAGCAGCGATACCGGCCCCTGGCGCCGCGCCCCCGCCGGCAGCTCGCCGTCCCAACGCGCCACGAACGGGACCCACAGCTGCTCCTCGTACAGCGTCCGCCCGTGCTTCCAGCCGCCGTGCTCGTGCAACTCCTCGCCGTGATCGGCGGTGAGCAGGAACAGGGTGTCGGCGGCCCGCCGCGGCATGGCGCGCAGCATCTCCCCCAGCCAGCGGTCGACGTAGCGGACCTCGCCGTCGTACAGCGAGCGCAGGTAGGGGACGTCCTGCTCGGGGTCCGCCAGCTCGATCCTGCCTGCGTGCAGGCCCTGGACGTGGTCCCCCGCCAGGGCTCCCCGGTACTCGCCGCTGAAGACGGAGCGGCCGCCGGGCATGTCCTCGTTCTCGTAGGGGTCGTGCGGGTCGACCAGGTGCAGGTAGAGGAAGGAGGGGCCACCGGCGACGGAGCGCAGCCATCGCAGCGAGCGCTCGACCAGCTCGGCGGCCTTCAGGGTCCCGATGGCCTCGATCTCGAGGGGCACGAAGTAGGTGTCGAAGCCACGGGCGAACCCCAGCTCGGGGGTCAGCAGCGGGTTGGCGACGAAGGCGCCCGTCTGGTAGCCGCGGGCGCGCAGCGCCTCGGCCAGGGTCGGCTCCGGCGGCAGGCGGTAGGGGTCCGGCTCGCCGTCGCGGACGCCGTCCGCCCCCTGGCCCGCCAGCAACCCCCGCACGGAGGGCAGCGTCCAGGGAGCGGGGCTGTAGGCGCGCTCGACCACCACCCCGCGGCCCGCCAGCAGCCGCTCGATGGCGGGCGAGGTCGCCCGCTCGGCGCCGTAGGTCGTGAGACGGTCGGCCCGCAGGGTATCGACGACGATCAGCACCAGGTTCGGGTGCGGCCCCCGCGAGGTCACGTGAAACGGTGCCCAGGCGATGGCCGGAGCCGCTCCGTCGATCCCCGCGACCGCCACCTCGAGCTCGACGTCGCGCCCCGCCAGGGCGCCGAGGTCGGCGGTCAGCGGCAGCCAGGACGTCGCGTCGGCCCGCGCGTACACCCGCTCCAGGAGGATCCGCCGCAGGGGGAGGTGGGCCGTCACCGTGATCTCCACCGCCGACGCCTCGTCACCCCCCTGGGGCAGCGGCAGCGCCGCGGCCACCAGGGTGGCGCGATCGGGCACCACCCCGCGCCACCACCATCGCTCGCCCGCGACCACCACCGCCGGTCGCCGTTCGCCCCCTGCGCTGACGGTTTCCTGGCGAGGGGGGGTGGCGAAGCGCAGCGGTGACCCGGCAGCTCGTCCGACCGCCCAGCTCTGCGCCGCCACCAGCTCGTGCAGCCGGCCGTCGAGGGGGGGGCCTTCGCCCGCAGCCCCGCATCCGACCAGGGAGAAGGCGAGCAGCGGCCAGGCCCCGCGCAGCCGCTGTCGCCCGCCATCAAACGCCATCGCGGTCACCCTTCGGTTCATACGGGCCGGCGGGCCCCTCGCGTCCGTCCCTCCGCCTGCGGCCTGCCCCGCCGAGCGCCCCCCAGGCCGAGCCGGTGGCCAGCAGCAGCAGGCCCGCCGCGCTGCCCGCCGCCCCGATCCCGATCCCTGGCGGGCGGTAGCGCAGCTCCAGGTCGCCCCCCCCGGGAGGCAGGTCGACGGCGATCAGGACCTGGTCGTGCGCCGCGGCGGTGCAGGGCGTGCCGTCACAGCGCGCCTTCCAGCCGGGGTCCCAGTTCTCGGCCACCACCAATCGCCCGCCTTCGGCCGCGCGCCAGCGCAGGCGCCACAGCCCAGGCTGCCGCTCCCCCACCTCGATCGCGCCCGCATCGTCCAGCCAGCGCACCACCGGCTCCGCCCCGGGGCGCCGAAAGATCACCCCGTCCCCGCCGCGGTACGCCACCTCCCAGCTCGGCACCGGCGGACCCCGATGCTCGGGTCCGGTCAGCACCCAGGCGACGCCGAGTCGGTCGAGCCAGGGATCCTCCCAGTCGCTGATGGGGCGGAAGTAGACGGGGTCGGGCGCCGCCATCTGCTCGTAGACCCTCTCGTAGCGGGCCAGCTTGACCGGGTCGTTGCCGCGCACGTCGTAGAGCCGGTAGACCATGGCGCCATTGGGGTTGAGGCTCCAGCCGACGCCGGCGACACGGCCGGGCCGCGCGCCGAGAAAGGCCACCGCCGGGGTGACCGGGTAGAGGCGCTCCAGGGGCAGCGGCGGGTTGAGGGCGATGTGCGCCGCCAACAGCTCGACGACGACGACGGCCGCGATCGGCGCCGCCAGCAGGCGCCGGCGGCTCGGCCGCAGCGTCGGCAGCGCCGCCAGCGCCAGCGGCCAGAGGAGACCCCACGCGGTCCAGGCCAGCTGTCGCGGTACCTGGTGCTGACTCCGCCAGTCGTCGGCGAACAACCACCAGGCGATGGCCAGCAGCCCCGCTGCGAGGCCGACCCCCAGCAGCAGCCAGCGGCGCTCCCCGTGGCGCAGCACCCGGTCGAGGCCGGCGCCGGCCAGCAGCGCCAGCCCGAGCTCGATGGCCAGCATCAAGCGCGAATGGGCCACCCGCTCGAGGATCGGCAGCGCCTGCAACACGTGACGCACGCCGGGCACGTGGTAGGCGGCCAGGAAGCTGAACGCCACCACCACGCCCAGGGCCAGCAGGCGGCGATCGCGCCGTAGCCGCGGCCACGACGCCACCGCCAGCGGCAGCGCCGCCGCACCGACGAACACCGCCGTGGCGTTGTGGTTGAAGGGGCCCCACCAGGTGCCCCGCGCCGGGTGGCCGAAGAGCTCCGGCAGCGCCAGCCGCAGCGGTTGCTGCAGCAGCAGCGACAGCGGCGCGCTGCCGCCGAGCTCCTGGTCGAGCCACTTGCTGCTCGCCACCAGGTTGAGCAGCAAGGGCAGCAGCTGCACCGCTGCCACCGCCCCACCGACCACCCAGCCGATGACGAAGCGCCTCCAGGCCGCCAGCGAGCCGCCGCGCACCGCCAGGTACAGGGCCGCCACCATCGCGGTATGGATCGCGGTCTCCGGGTGGCCGCCGAGCAGCTGCAGCCCGGCGAGCAGGCCCAGCGGCACCCAGCCCGCGGCCCCCGCCGCCAGACCCTCGGTGGCCCACAACACCCAGGGGACGAGGGCCAGGGCGTTGGCCATGGGGAAGAGCAGGAAGCTCGCCATCATTCCCGACAGGGGGTAGGCGACCGCGGCCAGGAGCACTCCCGGGCGCTGCAGCCCCAGCCGTTCGGCCAGCAGCCAGGTGCCGACGCCGGCGAGCACCAGCCGCGCCCAGGGGAGGAGCACGAATCCCAGTTCCAGGGGCAGGGCGACGAACAGCAGATGGAGCGGGAAGAGGGGCGCGCTCTGGCCGTTGCCCCAGAACGGGGCGCCGGAGAACTGATAGGGGTTCCAGAACGGCAGGCGACCGGCGCGCAGCTCCCGCCGCAGGTGCAACAGCCAGGGCTGGATCTGGAACGTCACGTCTCCGAGCAGGGAGTTGCCCTCGGCGGGATCGCCGACTCGCTGCCAGGGCGGCACCTCCGAGAGGGTGGCGGCGGGGCTCGGGATGCCGGTGGGAACCATCAACGCCGGGGCCAGGAAGGCCGTCGCCACGGCTCCGGCCACCAGTACGGCGGGGCCCAGCCGCCGACGGGTCGCCCACCAGCCGAGCAGGGTGCCGACGACGACGATCGGGATGGCTGGGTGCAGCGGCATTGCGACTCGAGCGGCGGGCGTGCGACGCGCCCTCAGCGCCGGCGGCGGAACTTCACCCGCAGCACGTCGACGAGCATCTCGGGCGCGTCGCGCAACGGCCGCACCCGCGAGCTCGGCGAGTCGTGCCACTCGACGCCCACCTCCACCACGCGCAACCCCTGACGCTCGGCCTCGACCACCAGCTCCACGTCGTAGGCGAAGCGGTCGATGGTGAGCTCGGGGAAGAGTCGCCGCGCCGCCTCGCCGCGCAGCAGCTTGAAGCCGCATTGGGTGTCGCGAAACGGCGTGACGCCGAGAAACCGCAGGATCAGGTTGAACGCCTTGCCCATCAGCTCCCGGTGGA
>DATKEH010000210.1:0-2808 GCA_035546355.1 Thermoanaerobaculia bacterium | reverse complement strand
TACCGCCGGGTTCCGGGTGCTCGGCGAGGGGCCGGCGCTGCGTATCGAGTGCCGCATGCCGGGCGCCGACGCCAACCCCTACCTGGCCTTCGCCGCCAGCCTCGCCGCCGGGCTCGACGGCATCGAGCGGCAGACCGAGCCACCGCCGCCGTTCGCCGGAGACGTCTACGTCGCCGGCGAGCTGCCCGAGGTACCGGCGAGCCTGCCCGCGGCCGTGGCCGAGATGGAGGCGAGCGAGATGCTGCGCGAAGCCTTCGGCGAGGAGGTCCTCACCCACTACGCCCACTTCTTCCGCACCGAGCAGGGCAAGCTCGACCGCGAGGTCACCAGCTGGGAGCGGGAGCGGTACTTCGAGCGCGCCTGACGGTGCCAGGAGAACGTGACGTGAACAGGGACCGGCCGCTGATCGGCATCACCACCTACGGGCGCGAAGACGGCCGCTACGGGCTGCCGGCGGAGTACGTCGACGCGGTGCGCCGCGCCGGCGGCGTCGCCCTGCTGCTGCCGCCCGGCGACGAGCGGGTGGACGAGCTGCTCGACCGCCTCGACGGCTTCGTGCTGACGGGCGGCGGGGACCTCGACCCGGCCTGCTACGGCTGCGCCCCGCACGCGGCGACCGATCGCGTCGACCGCCAGCGCGACGCCTCCGAGCTCGCCCTGGCGCGGGCGATCGCCGAGCGCCGCCTGCCGGCGCTCGCCATCTGCCGGGGCTGCCAGGTGCTCAACGTCGCGCTGGGCGGCACCCTCCACCAGCACCTGCCGGAGGTGGTCGGCGAGGGGCTGGCCCACCGCCGCGCGGCCGCGGGGGACGAGCACCCCCGCCACCCGGTGGCGGTCGAGCCGGGCAGCCATCTGGCGTCGGCGATGGCCGCGACGCGTCCCGAGGCGGTCTCCTGGCACCACCAGGCGCCCGATCGGGTGGCGCCGTCGCTGCGAGTGGTGGCCCGGGCCGCCGACGGTACCGTCGAGGCGCTGGAGCTGCCGGGGCACCCGGCGCTTCTCGCAGTCCAGTGGCATCCGGAGCTCACCGCCGCCGAGGACGCCAGCCAGCAGCGGCTGTTCGACGCCCTGGTGACCGCGGCGGGCGAGCGGCGGAGGGCACGCCCATGAGGCTCGAGGGCAAGGTGGCGCTGATCACCGGCGCCGGCAGCGGCATCGGCCGCGAGGCGGCGCTGCTGTTCGCCGCCGAGGGCGCGGCGGTGGCGGCGGTCGACGTCGTCGCCGCGGCCGCCGAGGAGACGGCGCAGGGGATCGCGGACGCCGGGGGCCGGGCCATCGCGGTGCGGGCCGACGTCTCGCGGGCCGCCGACTGCGAGGCGATGGTCGCCGCCGCCGAGAGCGCCTTCGGGCGCCTCGAGGTGCTGTGCAACAACGCCGGCATCATGGACCCCGGCGACGGCGACGCCGTCGGCACCAGCGAGGAGGTGTGGGAGCGCACCCTGGCGATCAACGCCAGGGGCGTCTTCCTGGGCTGCAAGTACGGCATCCCGGCGCTGCGCCGCGCCGGTGGCGGCAGCATCGTCAACACCGCCTCCTTCGTCGCCGTGCTGGGGGCGGCGACGCCGCAGATCGCCTACACGGCGAGCAAGGGGGCGGTACTGGCGCTGACCCGCGAGCTCGCCGTGGTCCATGCACGCGAGAACATCCGCGTCAACGCGTTGTGCCCCGGGCCGCTCGAGACCAAGCTGTTGATGGACTACCTCGACACCGAACAGAAGAAGCAGCGGCGGCTGGTGCACGTGCCGATGGGCCGCTTCGGGCGCGCTCGCGAGATGGCGCAGGCGGCCCTCTTCCTGGCCTGCGACGAGTCCTCCTACCTCACCGGCGCGACCTTCCTGGTCGACGGTGGCATCACCGCCGCATACGTGACGCCGGAGTAGCCGCGAGGCCGAGCCAGCGTGACGTCGTCATCCGAGAGCGCCGCGACCCCCGCTCCCTTCGCCGGCCTGCTGCTCGCCGGCGAGCGCCGCGCCGCCGCCGACGGGCGCGAGGCGCCGGTGCACGACCCCGCCACCGGGGCGGTGCTGGCGCGGGTGGCGCAGGCGGGCCGCGAGGACGTCGACCGGGCGGTAGGGACGGCGCATGCGGCCTTCGCCGACGGCCCCTGGCGGGCGATGCGCAGCCGCCAGCGCGGGCGCCTGCTGCAGCGCATCGCCGACGGGATGCGCGAGCGCTGCGAGGAGCTCGCCCGCCTCGAGTCGCGCAACGCCGGCAAGCCGATCGCCGCCGCCCGCGCCGAGGTCGCCGCCGCCGCCGACTGCTTCCAGTACTACGCCGGCGCGGTCGACAAGTTCGGCGGCCAGACCCTGCCGCTGGCGGCGCGCGGCACCGGGCTCACCTTCCGCGAACCGCTCGGAGTCTGCGCGCTGATCACCCCCTGGAACTTCCCGCTGCTCATCGCTAGCTGGAAGGTGGCGCCGGCGCTGGCGATGGGCAACACCGCGGTGCTCAAGCCGGCCGGCCTGACGCCGCTGAGCTCGCTGGGGCTGGGCGAGCTGGCGCTGGAGCGCGGCCTGCCGCCGGGGGCGCTGCAGGTGCTCCCCGGCGAGGGCGGCGTCGCCGGCGCCGCGTTGGTCGAGCACCCGCTGGTGCGCAAGGTCTCCTTCACCGGCTCGACCGCCGTCGGCCGGGGGGTGATGCGCGCCGCGGCGTCGGGCATCAAGCGGGTGTCGCTCGAGCTCGGCGGCAAGTCCGCCAGCCTGGTGTTCGCCGACGCCGACCTCGACGCCTGCGTCGAGTCCTCGCTGTGGGCGGTCTTCGACAACGCCGGCCAGGACTGTTGCGCCCGCAGCCGGGTGCTGGTCGAGC
>DATKEH010000209.1:0-11682 GCA_035546355.1 Thermoanaerobaculia bacterium | reverse complement strand
TCGACGGCCGCCGCGCCGCGCGCGAGCAGGTCGGCGACCAGGGCGGGGTCGCCCGGCCCGAGCAGCAGGACGCGACCCGCCGCCAGGTGGTGGTGGGCCACCCAGGTGCGCCACGGAGTCGCCGGATCGCCGGTGGCGAGGCGGTGCAGGTGCCGGCACACGGTGGCCAGCTGGAGGCCGCGCGATCCGCAGGGCGCCGCCGGCCGGTCGCGGGGGAGTGGCAGGGAAACGGTCCCGAGGCGAGAGCTGCCCTTGCGCCGTGGCGGCGCCCAGCGCGGCAACGGCGGCTTGCCGGCGACCACTACCGCGTAGTCGGCGGGCAGCGCGCCGCCGGCGATCAACGACTCCTCGAGCAGGCAGAGCAGCTCGAGCGTCGCGCGGTCGAACGGGTCGTCGGCGGCGAAGTTCTGGACGATGTCGTAGAGCAGGTGCTGCAGCAGCGTGCCGCCGTAATCGATCCGCTCGAGCAGCGTGAAGTGCCGCTCCGTGAGGGGCAGCAGCTCGCTCGAGCGCACCGACTCCGAGGGGTCGACCGCCAGCATCTCCGCGACGGTCGGCCGCGTCTTGTGGGGCAGCACTTCCCCCAGGACCGCGCTGCGCCGCAGGCGCGGCGGCAGGCGCACCATGACGTCGTTGATCACCGCCATCTGCGCCTCGCTGAACTGGAAGCGGTCGGGGCCGACGTACTCGTTGTAGACCAGCAGCCCGCCCGGGCGCAGGGTCGAGGCGAGCTGGGCGAAGCAGTGCTCGAGCTGCTCGACGTGGTGCAGCGCGGCGTGGGCGAGCACCAGGTCGTAGCGCGCCGGCGGCAGCGGGTCGCGGTCGAGGTCGAGGACGCGGTAGTGGATGTTGTCGAACCCGGCGCGGCGCGCGGCGGCCGCGGCCTGCTGCACCGCGCCGGCGGAGACGTCGGAGGCGTCGATGCGGCCGATCTGCGGCCGGCGCGCCAGCGAGCGCTCGAGCCAGCCCTCGCCGGCCCCCACCACCAGCACCTGCAGGTCGCTGCCGCGCAGCACCCGCGGCGCCAGCGCGGTGAGCCAGTCGATCCGCGGGCGGCCGGAGGCGAGCCGGTTGAGATACCGCCGCACCACCGGCGATCCCATCCAGTGGATGCGCGCCAGCTCGGAGGTGAGCTGCTGGTCGCCCCACCGCTCGGCCACCCGTTGCCGCGCGCCGTCGTGCTCCGATGCAGCGGAAGAGTTGGGCCGGCTCAACGCGTTGCCTTACAATGGCGCCGCGAGCGGTCGCCGCCATGCCCGAGGCCATCCACATCCCCCAGTCGATCCGCGATCAACTGCGCCTGGCCATGGTGGCCGAGCAGGACCTGGAGGCGGCGCTGCGCCAGGGGGAGCGGGAGCCCATCGCCCACCCCGTGGGCTGCTTCCGCGCCCGCCCGACGCTGGCGGTGCCGCGCCCCATGGATCCCGAGACGGCCGAGATGCGGCAGCTCGAGGTCTACCTGCGGCCGGTCGACGACGGGCTGGAGGTGTTCGCCGTGCGCGGCCTCGACCTCGACGCCCTGAAGGGTTGATGGCGCCAGCGCGTCCGCCCCGGCCGGCATTCAGCCCCCCGGCCGCAGGTGGCGCAGCAGCCATGCCTGGGTGGTGTTGAGCGCCGCGGTCAGCTGCGGCGTGGGGCCCTGGAACGGGTGCTTGGCGCCGAAGGTGTGGTCGCCCGTCGCGATCCGCTCGCAGGCGACGGGAGGCGCGGCCGCGGCGAGCAGGTTCTCCGCTTCGCGCACCGGCACCGTGGGATCCATCTCTCCGTGCACGAGCTGCCAGGGCGCGCGCCGCCGGGCGGCCGCGGCCTCGAGATCGTACGCCTCGCGGTGGCCCTCCACGTCCTCGAGGACGGCGAGACCGAGGGGCAGCTGCTGTCCGGTGCGGGCATTGACCACGGTGTAGGTGCCGGTCTGCCGCCAGCGCGCCTTGTCGTCGTCGCCGATGCGGTCGAACGTGGCGACGGCGGCCCAGGTCACCAGCGCCGCCAGCCGTTCGCGCCATGGCGCCGAGGCCGCCGCCAGCAGCGCCAACCCGCCGCCGCGACTGTGGCCGAACAGAGCCAGCCGCGAAGGTTCGAGCCGGCCGGGAGCGAGCTCGTCGGCTACCACTTCCCGCAACACCCCGTCGACGTCCTCCAACCCCCGCGCCACGGTGTCCTCGCGGAAGGCGGCCAGATCGCTCACCAGGTCCTCGCCGGGGCGAACGCCGCCGCCGGAGAAGTTGAAGCGCACCACCGCCAGCCCCCTGGCGGCCAGCAGGGAGGCGAGGGTGGGGAAGAACCCCCACTCCATGAACCCCTTGAAACCGTGGCAGACGACCACCACGGGAGCCGGCGCGTCTCCGTCGGGGAGGTCGAGCAGCCCGTCCAGGGGGCGCGGACCGGTGGTCAGGCGGAAGGGGCGGGGAGGGGCCATGGTGAGCGCGGGCGCCGCGATCGCCGCAGTCTATCCCGCCACCGCCGCCCCGCGGCCGGGAGGTAGACTGCGATGGTGGTAGAGGCGGCGCGCAGCGACGGCGCCCTGACGGCACTTCTCGACGAGCTGGGCGCCGCCTGGGCCGAGCTCGGGGGTGGCCGCGTACCGGCCCACTTCGGCGCCGCCGCGGAGGAGCACGCGGCCCTGGAAGGGGGCCTGGCGTTGGTGCCGCGCCCCGCGGCCGGGCTGCTCGAGATCGCCGGCGAAGATCGGCGGCGGTTCCTGCACGGTCTCGTCACCTGCGACGTGCAGGGGCTGCAGCCCGGCGGCGCCATCTACTGCCTGCTCACCAGCCACCAGGGGCGGATCCTCGCCGACGCCGCGGTGCTGGCGCGACCGGATGCGCTGTGGCTCGAGCTGCCGCCCGGCCGGCAGGAGGCGATCGCCGCGCACCTCGGCAAGTACGTGATCGCCGACCGGGTGGAGATCGGCGGGCGCGGAGACCGGTTGCCCCTGACCCTGGTGGGGGCGCCCGCGGCTGCGGCCGCCGGCGTCGACTCGCTGGCGGGCGAGCCCTGGAGCTCCGTCGAGGGGGAGGCGTACGGGGTGCCGGTGGTGGCGGACCGCCGGCCGCTGGCGGGCCTGCCGGCGCTGACGCTGTGGGTGGCGGCGCCGTCGGCTGGAGAGCTGGCGCGCCGGCTGCTGGACGCCGGCCGAGACGGCGGCCTGCGGCCGGTGGGGTGGGAGGCGCTGGAGGCGGCGCGGGTGGAGCGCGGCGTACCGCGCTGGGGTCGCGACTACGGAGAGGAGCATTTCCCGCAGGAGGCCGGGCTGGAGGAGCAGGCGGTCAGCTACACCAAGGGGTGCTACCTGGGCCAGGAGGTGATCGCCCGCATCCACTACCGCGGCCAGGTCAACCGGGTGCTGCGCGGCGTCCTGGTGGAGGGGCGGGGGGTGCCGCCGGAAGGCAGCGAGCTGCTCTACGACGGGCGGCCGCTGGGAAGGCTGACCAGCGTCGTCCAGGCCCCCTGCCTGGGCCGGGTGGCGGGTCTGGCGATCGTCCACCGCCGCGGCGCCGATCCGGGCACGCGCGTCGACATCGCCGGCGGCGGCGCCGGCGAGATCACCGCGCTCCCGTTCGTCTGATCGTCAGACCGTGAACGACGAGCCGCAGCCGCAAGAGCCCACGGCGCGCGGGTTGTGGAACTTGAAGCCCGCCCCGGCGGCACCCATCACGTAGTCGATCTCGGTGCCGGCGAGATAGCGCGCCGAGACGGCGTCGACGTACAGCGTCAGGCCGTCGACCTCGTAGACGAAGTCGTTGCTGCGCGCCTCGTCGGTGAAGTCGAGGGCGTACTGGAACCCGCTGCAGCCGCCGCCCACCACCGCCACGCGCAGGCCCCGGCTCTCGTCGAGGCCCTCCTCCTGCCGCGTCAGCTTGACCATCTGTACCGCCTTGCGGGTGATGGTCACGGGATGCTCCTCGGCCGGTGACGCGGGGGGCGCCGGCGGGGGAGTGGGATCGTGCTCGGTATGGGCCATGGGCTCTCTCCTCGACGGAAACAACGCGGGTAGGGGCGGCCGGAATTTCCCGCCGCGCAGGGAGACGTTAGCGGCAAGGCGTCGGCCCGTCAACGCCGGCGGGCCGCGAAGCGGAGCCTGCGGCTGCGCGGCTCGGCCCTCGCCGCGCGGATAGGATGCGCCGAGGTGCTGCGCGCCATCCTGTTCGACTTCAACGGCGTCCTCCTCGACGACGAGCCGATCCACCTCGAGCTGTTCCAGCGCGTGCTCGCCGAGGAGGGTGTCGCCCTCACCGCCGAGGAGTACTACCGCCGCTACCTCGGGCTCGACGATCGGGGGTGCTTCGCCGCGGTGCTGGCGCGCGCCGGGCGGCGGGCGCCGCCGCTCTCCCTGGCGCGACTGATCGCCCGCAAGGCGACCTACTACCAGGAGGTGATCCGCCACCGCGGGTACCCGTTCTTCCCCGGGGCGCTGGAGCTGGTGCGTGAGGCCGCGGCCGCCCGGCTGATGCTCGGCGTCGTCAGCGGTGCGCTGCAGGAGGAGGTGGATGGCGCCCTGCGCGGCACCGGGCTGCGGTCGCTGTTCAAGGTGTTGGTCACCGCCGAGGACGTCGCCGAAGGGAAGCCCCACCCCGCGGGCTACCGGCGGGCCCTGGAGCTGCTCAACGAGCAGCCGCCGCTCCCCGAACGGCTGCTCCACCCCCACGAGGTGCTGGCGGTGGAGGACAGCCCCGCCGGCCTGACCGCCGCCAAGGGCGCCGGCCTGGTGACGCTGGCAGTGGCGCAGACCTACGAGGCGACGGAGCTCGCGGGCGCCGACGCGGTCATCGCGCGGCTCGCCGCGGCCAGCCTGGCCCGGCTGCAGGAGCTCTACGCCGAGGCCAGCCGCGCGTAGGCCCCGCCCTCCGCCTACGGCGGCGCGTGCGGTGTCGTGGCCGCCCTCCGGGGCGGCCCGTTCGGCCGGGACGCTCGCTGCGGGAAAGTCGCTCAGCCCCCGGGCCCGGCGGGCGGCCCGCCGTTGGCGGCGCCGGGATAGGGCTCGTAGCAGGTGCGGCAGCGGGCCTCGTAGGCCTCGGCGTCTCCCACCTGCACCTGCTCGCGGCCGCCGGCGAAGCGCTGGCTGTAGTGGGCGGGGGCGCCGCAGGCCATGCACACGGCATGCATCTTGTCGACGTGCTCGGCGAGAGCCAGCAGGGCGGGCATGGGGCCGAACGGACGGCGCAGGTAGTCCTGGTCGAGCCCGGCGACCACCACCCGCACCCCGCGGTCGGCCAGCCGGGTGACGAGGTCGACGAGACTGGCGTCGAAGAATTGCGCCTCGTCGATGCCCACCACTGCCACGTCCTCTTCGATCAGCGCCTCGAGGGCCGCGGTATCGGCCACCGCGGTCGCCGCCGCCTCCCGCTGGTCGCGGGTGACCACGCGATCGGGGGCGTGGCGGCTGTCGATGGCGGGCTTGAAGACCTGGACCTTCTGGCGAGCGATGAGCGCCCTCCGCAGGCGTCGCAGCAGCTCCTCGCTCTTGCCGGAGAACATCCCTCCGGCGATCACCTCGATCTGGCCCCCGTGCTCCGCCCGCCGGCGCATGGGCGGGTTTGTATCACACGCCGACTGCTACCATCCGCGCCGATGGCCGAGAAACGGATCTTCACCTACGACCAGGCGCTCGCCACCCTGCCGCGCGTGCGCCAGCTCACCCAGGGGGCGGTGCGGCAGATCGAGGCCCTCTACAACCAGGTGGGGAGCCGCGAAGAGGGGGAGTCGCGGCGGGCCGAGCTCGAGCAGGTGAGCCAGCAGATCGTGCGGCTGTGGACCGACCGCATCACCGCGCTGGGTTGCGAGGTCAAGGGCCTGTGGCTGGTCGACTGGGACAGCGGCCACGGCTACTACTGCTGGCGCTATCCGGAGCCGTCGATCACCCATTTCCACGGCTACGAGGAGGGGTTCGCGGGGCGGGTGCCGATCGTCTGAGGACGGTCGTCCACCCAGCGGGCCGGCGCGCGGGCCGGCCCGGGCTTCACGGCTCCCTGTCTCGACTGGCCAACGGCAGCGGGCAGCTCTCGGCGTCGACCTGCACGTAGACCACCTCGGCCTCGGTCACCTTGACCTTGACGCCTCGCTCCCGCGCCCGTTCGGCCTCGACCACCACCTTGACGGTGATCGAGGTGCGCCCCAGCCGTAGCGTCTCGGTGTAGAGGCTGACCAGGTCGCCGACGAACACCGGGTGGTGGAACTCCACCTCCCGCATCGCCACGGTGACGATGCGCGAGGTGGCGTGGCGGTAGGCCTCGACCGCTCCCGCCTGGTCGATGTAGGAGAGGATGATGCCCCCGAAGATGGTGCCCAGGGCGTTGGTGTCCTTGGGCATCAGGATCACCCGGATCGCCGGCTGTCGCGTGCCGCCGAGGCCTGTCTCGCCGCCCGTCGCCGCCATCGCCTGCCTCCCGTGAATGGCGGCGACCTGCCGCCGATGCCTGTCTCTGCGCCGCCGCTACCAACCCCGATCGGGCGACCCGGACGTCGCCGCGGCGAGCGCAATCCGCACCGCCTCCTGTGGGCTGGCGGCCCGTTGCAGCAGCGGCTCGGCGACGCCGTCGGGGCGCTCCAGCCGCCAGCTGGCGAGCAGCACCACCGGGATTCCGTGCTTGAGGGCGGTAGCGATCTCGGAGAGAGTGCCCCACCCCCCGCCCACCGCGATCACCGTGGCGGCGGACAGCACCAGGACCTGATTGCGCGCCTGACCGAGGCCGGTGAAGATCGCGATGTCCACCCCCTCGTTCGGCGGGCTCTGCCGCGCGTCCGCTCCCGGCAGGATGCCGAGGGTGGTACCGCCGGCGGCGCGCGCGCCGCGGCTGGCCGCCGCCATCACACCGCCGCGGCCGCCGGTCAGCAGCACGGCGCCGACCCGCGCCAGCTCCTCCCCCACCTGCCGCGCCTGCTCGGCGAGCTCGGGGGCGCATTCGCCGGCGCCCACAACGGCGATCTGCGGCCGGGCTCCCATGGCGTGGTATTGTACGGTCTCGGTGAGCCAACCCGGGGAGGATCCCCCAGCAGTCGCCGGCCGCGCCCCCGCCGAGCCCGCCGGCGCCGACCTCTCCGACGCCGCCCTGGTGCGCCGGGTCGCCGAGCGGCGCGAGGACGCCCTCGCCGCGCTCTACGATCGCTACGGCGCGATGCTGCTCGCCCTGGCGCGCCGCGTGCTGGGCAGCGACGGCGACGCCGAGGAGGTCCTGCAGGATGCGTTCGTCCAGCTGTGGCGGCAGGCGGCGCGCTACGACCCCCGGCGGTCTTCGGTGTCGACCTGGCTGGTGCTGATCACCCGCAGCCGCGCCATCGACCTGCTGCGCAGCCGCCAGGTGCGGGAGCGGGCGGCGGTGGCGGCCGGCGAGGAGGACCCGCGCCGGCATGCATCCCCCGAGGGCCCGGCGTCCGTATGGTATGGGGAACGCCGACAGCGCGTGCTGGACGCCCTGCGAGAGCTGCCGGCGGAGCAGCGGGCAGTGCTGGAGATGGCGTTTTTCGAGGGGCTGACCCAGACCGAGATCGCCGCCCGTAGCGACACCCCGCTGGGTACCGTCAAGACGCGGACGCTACTGGCGATGAAGAAGCTGCGCGCGGCGATGCGCGACCAAATCCGAGACCTGCTGTGAGCGACGAGCCTTTCGCCGGCCAGCCGGGAGACGACCGCGACGAGGCGGCCGCCGCCGCTCTGGAGGTGCTGTCGGCGCGCGACGCGGCGGCGCTCGAAGGGGCGCTGCGGGCCGGCGGCACGGTGGATCCGGCGGAGCTGCGAGAGCAGGTCGCAGCGTGGGCTGCCCTGGCCTGGGCGCTGCCGCCGGCGAGCCCCGCCCCCGCCACCAGAGAGCGAATCCTGGCGCGGGTGGCGGTGGAACCGGCGCCGCAGGGGGCAGCGCCGTCGGCCGCCGGCGCCGCGGCCGCCGCACGGCCGCTGGCCTCGTCGCGTTCCGTGCGGCCCGGCCGGTGGCCGGTGGCCCTGGCGGCGTGCCTCGCCGTCGCCCTCCTCGGCGTCGGTTGGCTGGCGGCGTGGCTCCACCAGCAGCTCGACCTCCAGCGCGCCGCCCTGGCCGCCGCCGAACGGCGGCTCGAGCGCCTGGAGTCGGAGCTGGCGGGCGGGCCCGTCGAGACCGTGGCGGACGTGCGGCGGCGGCTGGACGAGATCGGCCGGCAGCTGGCGCTGGTGACGACGCCGGGCACCGAGGTGTGCCCGCTGCGGCCGCCGCTGGGCCGCCAGGCACCGGCACCGGCGGCGAGGGGCCTGCTGTTCGTCGCCGACGACCATCAGCACTGGTACCTGCGGGTGGAGGGGCTGACGCCGCTGGCGGCGGGGCAGGAGTACCAGTTGTGGTTCCTGGCCGGCGACGGCCGGCAGGTCAGCGCCGGCACCTTCCGCATCGCCGAGGGCGCGCCGGCGGAGATCTCCTCGGAGACGATGCCGGCCGGTACCCGCGCGGTGACGATCACCCTCGAGCCCGCCGGCGGTGCCGCGACGCCCAGCGGCCCGGTGGTGCTGTACGGCGAGGAGGCGATGCGGCTGCTGTGAGAGGGTGGCTGCCCGCCCGCCCCCGCTACTTCCTGGGCGGCCGGCTGGGTCGGAGCTCGACCAGGCTGGGCAGCGCCCGATCCGGAAAGCGCAGGCAGTCGACCACCACCCGCGCCACGTCCTGCGGCGCCAGCATCCACTCGCGCTGCGGGCGCCGCCCCTGGTGGAACCCGGTGTCGACGCTGCCGGGAAGGATCGCCGTCACCCGTACTCCGTCGTGGCGCAGATCGAGCATCGCCGCCTCGGACAGCCCCACCAGCCCGAACTTGGAGGCGTTGTAGGCGGCGCCGCCGGCGAAGGGGTTGCGGCCGGCGAGCGAGGCGACGTTGAAGATCCAGCCCGAGCCCTGGCGGCGCATGTGGGGAGCCACCGCGCGGATGCCGTAGAAGGCGCCGCAGAGGTTGGTCTCTACCACCTCCCGCCAGGTGTCGCCGTCGAGCGCGTCGACCGCCTCGAATGCGCCGGTGCCGGCGTTGTTCACCAGGCAGTCGATGCGGCCGGCCGTAGCCGTGACCCAGGCCACGCAGGCATCGACCTCGGATTGCCGTCGGACGTCGACGGCGCGGCCGGAGACGCGGCCGGGGAAGCGCCCCTGCAGGTCCCGCTCGGCGGCGCCGACCGAGTCGGGGTTGCGGCTGCAGAAGAAGACCGCGAACCCCTCGGCGAGCAGGGCCTCGACGACGGCGCGCCCGATCCCGCGGCTGCCGCCGGTGACCAGCGCGACGCGAACCAGCCGGCTGTCGGTGTCGGGCATGAAATCAACCCCCGTGGCCAAGCGTATACCGGGGGCACGCGGTAGGATGGGGAATAGCCCCGGCGCTGCCGGAGTTTTCGATCGCGGAGGACCCAGGACGTGATATTCGACCCCATATATTTCCTCTTCGTCGGCCCGGCGCTGATCCTGTCGCTGTGGGCCAGCTACCGCACCCGTTCGACGTTCAAGAAGTACTCGAAGGTGCGCACCGCCCGCGGCCTCACCGGCGCCCAGGCGGCGCAGCTGCTGCTCGATCGCGCCGGCATCGGCGACGTCCAGGTCGTGCCGACCCGCGGCATGTTGTCGGACCACTACAACCCGCTGACCAAGAAGCTGGCGCTCTCCGAGCCGGTCTACGCCTCGCAGTCGGTGGCCGCGGTCGGCGTGGCCTGCCACGAGGCGGGGCATGCCATCCAGCACGCCCAGAAGTACGCGCCGCTGTGGCTGCGCTCGACCCTGGTGCCGACCGCCAACATCGGCTCGCAGCTCGGCATCTGGGTGATGATCATCGGGCTGTTCATGGCGTCGACGAACATGGTGGCCATCGGCGCGGTGCTGTTCTCGGCGGTGGTGCTGTTCCAGCTGGTGACCCTGCCGGTCGAGCTCGACGCCTCGCGCCGCGCCAAGGCCCTCGCCTTCGAGCACGGCATCGTGCTCGACCAGGAGCGCGCCGGCATCAGCCGCGTGCTCAACGCAGCGGCGATGACCTACGTGGCGGCGGCCGTCTCCAGCATCCTGACCCTGCTCTACTTCCTGTTCCGCGCCGGGTTGCTGGGCGGCAGGGACTGACGAGGGCGGGGTCGCCCGGCACGGTGCGGTAGGCTTCGCCCGTGTCGTCCCAGGCGAGGCTCGACGAGCTCTACGACAGGGCCGCGGGCCTGCGCGCGGAGGAGCGGGCGTCGTTCGTCGCGGCGGTCGCCGCCGAGGACGCCGAGCTCGGCCGCCGCTTGACGCAGCGGCTGACGATGGGGTCGGGGCGTGGGGCGGGCCGCAGCGCCGAGGTGCGCGAGCTCTTCGCAGACCGCGAGCCCGCCGCCGCGATGGCCGGTCGCCGGGTGGGCGCCTACCGCGTCGTGCGCTCCCTCGGCCGCGGCGGCATGGGCGAGGTGTTCCTCGCCGCGCGCGCCGACGGGGAGTTCGAGGGCCAGGTGGCCGTCAAGGTGGTGCGCCCGGGCGGCGGCGAGGACCTCCTGCAGCGCTTCCGGGCCGAGCGCCAGACCCTGGCCAACCTCAAGCACCGCAACATCGCCCGCCTGCTCGACGCCGGCACCACCGACGAAGGCGCTCCCTACCTGGTCATGGAGTACGTCGCAGGGGCGCCGATCGACGCCTACTGCGACGAGCGCGGGCTGGGCGTCGAGGAGCGGCTGCGGCTGTTCCTCGACGTCTGCACGGCGGTGCAGCACGCCCACCGCAACCTGGTGGTGCACCGCGACCTCAAGCCCGACAACATCCTGGTGAGCGCCCAGGGGGAGGTCAAGCTCCTCGACTTCGGCATCGCCAAGCTGCTCCCCGGCGCGGCCAGCGAGGAGCTGGCGACGGAGACCCGCACCGGCCACGCCATGATGAGCCTCTTCTACGCCAGCCCCGAGCAGGTGGCGGGAGGGCCGATCACCACGGCGACCGACGTCTACGCGCTGGGGGTGCTCCTCTACCGCCTGCTGGCCGGCCGCCACCCCTACCTCGAGGGCACCGACTCGCTGATCGACGCCCTGCGGGCGGTCAGCGAGGAGGTCCCCAGGCCGCCCAGCCAGGAGGTGCGCGAGCCGCTCGCCGGCGAGACCGCGGAGCGCCTCAGGCGGCGGCTCGCGGGCGATCTCGACACCATCGCGCTCGAGGCCCTGCGCAAGGAGCCGGAGCGCCGCTACCCCTCGGTCGAACGGCTGGCCGAGGACATCCAGCGGCACCTCGACGGCTTGCCGGTGCGGGCGCGCCGCGACACCCTGAGCTACCGGGCGTCGAAGTTCCTGCGCCGCCACAAGCTGGGAGTGATCGCCGCCACCCTGGTGCTGCTCTCCCTCGTCGCGGGGATCAGCGCCACGCTCTGGCAGGCGCGCATCGCACAGCGGCGCGCCGAGGACGTGCGCGCGCTGGCCGGCGCCCTGATCTTCGACGTCGACGACCTGATCCGCGACCTCCCGGGCTCGACGCCCGCCCGCCAGCAGATCGTCTCGCGGGCTCTCGCCTATCTCGACCGGATGGCCGCCGAGTCCGGCGACGACCCGCAGCTGCGGCGCGAGCTCGCCCTCGCCTACCAGCGAGTGGGCAACATCCAGGGCAACCCGAACGTGTCGAACCTGGGGGACACGCAGGGAGCCCTGGAGAGCTACCGCAAGGCGCTGGCGCTGGCCGAAGACGTCCACCGGCGGCTCCCCGGGGACGCGGACGCCGCCCGCTCCCTGGCCGTGGTGCACGAGAAGCTGGCCGACGT
>DATKEH010000208.1:0-4532 GCA_035546355.1 Thermoanaerobaculia bacterium | reverse complement strand
AGCAGCAGCGCGGCGAGCACCAGCTTCGCCCCGAACGCCAGACCGGCGCTCCGCAGCGCCACCGGTCCGATCGTCAACAGCAGGGCCGCGAAGAAGACGAACCCGACGATGTCCCAGCTCATCGCTGCGGCAGGATACCCCGGCGCCGGCACGGAGGCCGGCCCCTACGACTGCGGCAGGATACCCCGGCGCCGTCCCGGGGCCGGCACGGAGGCCGGCCCCTACGACTGTTGACGTCGCGCCTACGGCCCGCTCGGCGTCACCGGCTCTTCGCCCGGGTCCTCGATGATCTCGAAGATGCCGAACGCCCCGGCCGCGGCGGCCAGCCCGAGGGCCAGCTTGTGGGGCAGCAGAAGGCCGACGGGCTCTTCCTCGCAATCGTCGTCGAGGCCGAGGTCGTTGTCGCCGGCGTAGACGTCGCCATGGGCGAAGTGCGTGGGCACTGCCGCCGGGGTCACCTCGAGGAAGTCCCAATCGCACCCCGACGGATCCTCGTGGCAGGCCCGGATCTGCGCTGCCGTCGGGGCCTCGAGATCCAGGTGGCAGAGCTCGATGAGCCCATCGCCGTCGTCATCGTGCTCGAGGGCCTCGGCGGCCTCGGCGGCCACCGGCGTTCCCTCGCCGATCTCCTGGTCCTGCAGCCTCCGCTCGGGCCCCAGGACGGCGGTTTCGTCGGCCAGCAGAGCAACCACCTCGCCGCGGTGGTCCCGGTATGCCACACTGCCTTCGAGCACCGCCACCCGCACCAGGTCCCCGCCGGCGCGCTCGATGTAGGCCCGGCTCGACGGCGCCACCACCACCGCGGTGCCATTGTCGAAGTGCACCAGCGCCGCCTCGCCGCTGGTACGGACCAGGGATGGGCTCACCAGCGTGGTCCCGGCCGGAACCGCATCGCCGTTGATCTCGGCGCCGCGCGCTCCCACCTGCCCGACTCCCACTTCGACCGCTGCGACAGCGGCGGCAGGAACGAGGAATGCGACGACGACGGCCACGATCAGCCGAGTCCGTGTACTGCGCATCGCTGGCCCCCTTTCTCCTGAACGTAAGATATCACAGCCGCGCCGGGCACGCCAAACGCGCCTCGCGCAACGCCTCCGGCAGAGCTACGGCGGCCTCATCGCCGGCAACGCCTCACGATGGCGGCGATCCGCTCCAGATCCGCCGGCGCGAGGCTCGAGCCGCTGGGCAGGCAGAGCCCGTCGCGAAACAGCCCCTCCGCCACCGTGCCACCGAACGGGCGGCTGCTGGAATACAGCGGCTGGAGGTGCATCGGCTTCCACAACGGCCTGGCCTCGACGTCCTCGGCGGCGAGCGCCGCGCACACCTCGCCGGGCGTCGCTCCGAAAACCGCCCGATCGACGAGGACGCACGTCAACCAACGATTGCTGGTCCCGTAGGCAGCCTCCGGCATGAAGCCGACACCCGGAAGGTCTGCGAGCAGCTCGACGTAGGTGTCGAAGTTCCGCCGCCTCGCCGCCACCCGTTCCTGTAACACCGCCAGCTGGCCACGGCCGACTGCGGCCAGCAGATTCGACAGGCGGTAGTTGTACCCCACCTCTCGATGCTCGTAGTGCAGGGCCTTCTCCCGCGCCTGGCCGGCCAGGAACCGCGCCCGCGCCACCGCCTCGGCATCGTCCGACACCAGCGCACCGCCGCCGGACGTGGTGATGATCTTGTTGCCGTTGAACGAGAAGACGCCGAAGCGGCCGAGGCTGCCCGCCGGGCGGCCGCGGTAGCTCGCCCCCAACGCCTCGGCGGCGTCCTGGATGAGCACCGCGCCGTGCTCGTCGCAGGCGGCGGCGAGGCGGTCGTAGTCGGCGCACTGGCCATAGAGATCGACGGCCATGACCGCCTTTGCCGACCTGCCGCCGGCGGCGAGCTCGGCCAGCGCCTCCTCCACCAACCCGGGATCGATCGTCCAGGACGACCGGTCACAGTCGACGAACAGCGGCTCGGCTCCGCAGTAGACGATGGTGTTGGCGCTGGCCACGAAGGTCAGGGTCGGGCAGAGGACGACGTCCCCCTCGGTCACGCCCGCCAGCTGCAGCGCCAGGTGCAGCCCGGCGGTCCCCGAGCTCAGAGCGGCGGCCTGGGCGACGCCCGCCACCTGCGCGAGCTCCCGCTCGAACGCGTCGACGTGAGGGCCCACCGGCGCCACCCAGTTGGAGGCCAGGGCGTCCTCGAGCAGCTCGCGCTCCCGGCTCGAGAGGTGCGGAGGGGAGAGGTAGATCCGGCTCAAGGGGCCTGGCTCTTCTGCGGCTCCCTCGCCCGCGCCGGTACGCCGGCGACGACGGTGGCAGGAGCGACCTTTGACACCACCACCGCGCCAGCCCCCACGCAGGCCCACGCACCGATCTCGATCCCCGGCAGCACGGCGCTGCCGATCCCCACGAACCCGCCGTCACCCACGGTGACGTTGCCGGCGAGATGCGCCCCTGGCGCGAGGTGCACGCAATCGCCCAGGCGGCAATCGTGGTCGACCGTCGCTGCGGTGTTGAGGATCGCGTGACGGCCCACCACGGCGTCCGGCTGCAGGACGGCCCCGGCGAAGACGACGGTGCCCGCGCCGAGCTGCACGCTCTCGTGCACCCACGCCGCGGGATGGACCACCGTCACCCAGTTGACGGCGCCCCTGGATTCCACCTGCGCCACGACGCGCTCCCGCTCCCGGTTGTCGCCCAACGCCGCCACCGCGCGCGAGCACCCGCTGTCGCGCAGGCTCTCGATCGGGCCCCGCACCGCGACCCCGAGGAGCGTCCTCCCCCAGGTCCGGCGATCGTCGTCGAGCACCAGCGTGGGCGTCAGTCCCGCTGCCTGCAACGTGGCGATCACCACCTTGGCGTGCCCCCCCGCCCCGAGCACCGCGACGCCGCTGGTCACCGATCGCTCCCCTGGAACTCCGGCATCGTGCTGTGGCCCTGCGCGCTCACCCCGCGGCCCCTGAGGACGAAAAGGACGGTGCGCGCCAGGATCCGCAGGTCGAGCGCCAGGCCGAGGCGGTCGACGTACTCGACGTCCAACTGCAACCTGTCCTCCCAGGAGACGGCATTGCGGCCGGCGACCTGGGCCAGCCCGGTGATCCCCGGCGCCACCTCGTGACGGCGCGCCTGCTGCGGCGAGTAGCGCTCGAGATACTGCATCAGCAGAGGGCGAGGCCCCACGAGGCTGAGGTCCCCCCGCACCACGCCGATCAACTCGGGCAGCTCGTCCAGGCTGGTGCGCCGCAGCAGCCGCCCGAAGCGGGTCAGTCGCTGCCCATCCGGGAGGAGGGCACCGCTGGCGTCCCGCGCCTCCCTCATGGTGCGGAACTTGGTCAACACGAAGGGGCGGCCCTGGTACCCCGGCCGCACCTGGCGGAAGAGCACCGGCGAGCCCAGCAGGAGCCGCACCGCCACCGCCACCAGGCCCAGCAGCGGCGCGAGCAGCACCAGCAGCGGCAGGGTCAGCGCCAGGTCCAGCAGCCGCTTGCCCCTCCGCCGGTAGAGCCGGTTGGCTGCGGTCAACGATCTCCTTCCACGGCAGCGAGTGTATTCCGGTAGAGCTCGGACCAAGCTTGCCATAGGCGCTGGCTCGGGAAGTGACCCTCGACGCGTTCCCTGCCCGCCTCGCCGTGCCGGCGCCGTCGCGCCGTGTCCTCGAGGTAGCCGAGGATGGCCGCGGCGAGACGCTGTCGATCGCCCACCGGGACGAGCAGGCCGGTGGCCCCGTCGACCACGGCGTCGACGGTGCCGGTGGCCGCATAGCCGACCACCGCGACACCGCTGGCCGCTGCCTCCAGGGGCGCGTTGGGAAACCCCTCCCGGTACGAGGGGAACGCCAGCACGTCCATGGCGCGGTAGAAGGGGGCGGTGTCGGCCGCGAAGCCCGCCCGCACGACCCGCGGGTCTTCCAGCCGGCGGCGCACCACCGCGGCTACGGGATCGCCGCTCTCGTAGTCGCCGACCAGCAGGAGCCGGGCCTCTCCGAGCCGGGAAACCACGTGGTCGAAGAACGCCGCGACGAGGTCCTCGACCCCCTTGTCGCGGGTGAAGCGGCCGACGAAGCCGACCACCGCCGCGGCCTCGTCGATCCCCAGGCCCCGTCGCAACTCCGCCGCCTCGCCGGGACGAGCGGGGCGAAAGCGCTCGACGTCGACGCCGTTGGATGAGCCGTCCAGGAGCACCCGCGTCTTCGCCGCCTCGGCGAATCCCAACTGCAGGTAGCGGCGTCGCAGGCTCTCGCCGACGCACACGACGTGGGAGGCGGAGGCGGCGGCGAGCCGCTCCAGGGCGGTGAGGAGCCGCCGCTCGAGGCCGGTCGCGGTCTCGAGGCGGAGGCCACGGACGGTGTAGACGCGCACCGGGACCGAGTGCAACCGGGCGGCGACGATGCCGAGCAGCCCCGCCTTCGGCGTCCCGGCGCTGACCACGGCAGGCCGGAAGCGCCGCACCAGCGCCGCGAGCACCCACAGGGCACGCAGGTCGGCCAGCGGCCGGATCTGGCGGGCGAACGGCACCGCGGCCACCGCCACGCCCTCGCGCTCGGCCACGATG
>DATKEH010000207.1:0-4674 GCA_035546355.1 Thermoanaerobaculia bacterium | reverse complement strand
CGCGGCGGGGCGGGCGCCGGCGGCGGCGTGGGATGGACGTGCTGGGCGCGGGCGGCGGCGGCCAGCGCCGGCCCGGCGGCCAGCGCCGCGCCCCAGCCGAGAGCGGTACGCCTGGTGAGAGGCCGGGGGGCGAGCATCGGCTCGTCCCGCGAGTCGTCGGGTCGTCGGGTGCTCATCAGTGTCCCTCCTCGGCGCCCTCGCCGCGGACCGGTCCGAGGCCCTCGAGCTCGGGCCTCCCCGTACGGGCGGCGGCGGGCAGCCGCCCCGCCAGCAGCTGCTCGACGGCGCTCTCGGCGAGCCAGTAGTCGCGCAGCGCCGCCACGTAGGCGCGCGCCGCCTCCATTTCCCGGCGCTTGGCGTCCAGCAGCTGGAAGACGCCGACGAACATGCCGTTGTAGTGCAGCTGGGTCTGCTGCACCACCGCGGTGCGCACGGGCATCACTACGTCGCGGACGTAGCGCGCCTGCCGTTCGGCGTAGGCGAGGCGAGTGGCGGCCACCCTCGCCGCGGCACGCACCTCGACGCCGAGGGCCACCAGCTCGTCCCAGCGCCGCCGGATCTCCATGCGCGCGCCGACGCGCCGCGGCTGCCCCTGGTCGAAGACCGGCAGGCGAAAGGCCACCGACGGGCCGTACCACCACTCGCTGTGGGCGGTGCCGTCGGGCTGGTGCTCGACCTCCCGCTCCCCCTCGGCGCCGATCTCGAGCTCGGGAAAGACCGCGGTCACGTCGGCTATGCGGAGGCGGCGCGCCGCCGCCTCCAGATCGAGCACTGCGCCGGCGATGTCCAGCGAGCGGGCCACCGCCTGCCCTTCGGGATCGCTCGCCACCTCCACCCCCTCGGGCAGCTCGGGCAGCCGCTCCTCGGCGGTCCAGCCTTCAGCCCGCTCGCCCCACAGCCCCATCATCTCGTCCAGCCGTCCGCGCAGCTCGATCACCGCCAGCTCGCGGCGCGATACCTCGAGCTTGACCTGCTCGTAGAAGTCGCGCTCGACCAGCAGGTCGAGCTCGCTGATGTTCCCCGCCGCGCGCAGCTGCCCGGCCATCTCCCAGGCCGCCTCCACGGCCAGCAGCACGTGGCGGTCGACCTCGAGCAGCTGCCGCTCGGCCTGGTAGCGGACGAAGGCCTCGCGGGTCGCGGCGGCGAGGTCGACCACGGCCGCGGCGAGCCCCAGCTTGGCGCGCTCGAGCTCCACCGCGGCGAGCCGCTTGCGGGCCGGCAGCAGGAACAGGTCGAGGACCTCCTGGACCAGCGAGATCTCGAGCTGCGGCGTATCGCCCTCACCGTCGCGAAAGCGGGCCACCACCTCGAGAAAGGGGTTGGCCGGCAAGCCGGCCTGCACCTTGGCCGCCGCCGCCCGCCCGAGCTCGGCGTAGCGGGCCTGCAGCCGCCGGTTGTTGAGCAGCGCCACCTGCACCGCCGCGTTGGCATCCAGCGGCCGCGCGAGGAGGTCGCGCACCTGCGCGTCCACCGCCGCGGTCCCGGCGCTCACCTCCGCCCACTCGACCCGCTGCCCGGTGCGCTCGGCGGCGACCGCGGCGGCGTCCGAGAAGACGTCGCGCACCGGCACCGTGGCGCAGCCGCCGAGGGTCAAGGCGGCGACGACCGCCCCCAGTCGCGCGGCTCGGCTCACCGGCAGGACCCCTCGGGCGGGTCCTCGCCGTGCTGGTGGTGGTGGCCATCCTCGGGCTGCCCCTGCTCGGTGGGGTGCATCGGCGCCGCGGGCTCCAGCAAGCCGGAGGGGCGGACGTACTCCGCCGCGGGGGCGGCGGGGTTGGCGGGGTGGCAGTCGGGCAGCGGCGGCAGCGCCACCCGGCTCGCGCAACCGAGCAGGAGCACTGCCGCGGCACCACCTGCCATGGCGGCCATGACGGCGAGGGGGTTGGGACAGGCGAAGGACATCGGCTTCCTCCTTGGCGACGGGATTCGCGAGGCGAGGGACGCGCCCCGGCAGCGCTAGCCTACAGCCCGCGCTGTCGAGAAGCAGGCTTCGTGCCGAGGGGTTGGCGGATGGCCATCCGGCGGTGGGATGGTAGCGTCGGCCGGCCCTGCGGCGGCAGGGGTATTGAATGGGAGAGTCGGCAGCCGGCCGTGTGTCCGGAGCCCGAGGAGGGGACCCCAACCATGAGCATCTCGCGGATTCCCAGGTTCTATCGCCTGTCCGTCGCCCAGCGGGTGCAGGCCGTGCACGAGCGCGGCCTGCTGACTCCCGAGGACTACGAGGCGCTGCGGTCGGGGCAGCACATGTTGAGCGTCGCCAGCGCCGACAAGATGATCGAGAACGTCATCGGCGTCATGGGGCTGCCCGTAGGCCTGGGGCTGAACTTCCTGATCAACGGCCGCGACTACGTGGTGCCGCTGGTGGTCGAGGAGCCGTCGATCGTCGCCGCGCTGTCGGCGGCGGCCAAGCTGGCGCGCAGCAGCGGCGGTTTCGTCGTCGAGAGCAGCGATCCGATCCTCATCGGCCAGGTGCAGGCGGTGGAGGTGCCGCACCCGCCGAAGGCGAAGGCGGCGCTGTTGCAGCGCAAGGAGGAGATCCTCAACCTGGCCAACAGCCTGCACCCGAAGATGGTGGCCCGAGGGGGCGGCGCCATCGACCTCGAGGTGCACCTCCACACCACCGGCCTGGGCGACATGCTGGTGGTCCACCTGCTGGTCGACACCCGCGATGCGATGGGCGCCAACCTGGTCAACACCATGTGCGAAGGGGTGGCGTCGCTGGTCGAGGCGATCACCGGCGGCAAGGTCTTCCTGCGCATCCTGTCGAACCTGACCGACCGCGCCATGGTGCACGGGCGGGTGGTGATCCCCACCGCGGAGCTGGCCGGCAAGGGGTACGACGGCGAGCAGGTGCGCGACGGCATCCTGGTCGCCTCCGAGCTGGCGGCGGTGGATCCCTACCGCGCCGCCACCCACAACAAGGGGGTGATGAACGGCATCGACGCCGTCGCCATCGCCACCGGCAACGACTGGCGGGCGCTGGAGGCGGCGGCGCACGCCTACGCCGCCCGTGGCGAGCACTACACCGCCCTGACCCACTGGCGGCGCAACGACGACGGCGACCTCGAGGGGACGATCGACATCCCGCTCAAGGTCGGCGTCGTCGGCGGGCCGCTGCAGTCCAATCCCACGGTGGCGCTGCACCTCCGCCTGCTGGGCGTGGAGTCCGCGCGCGAGCTGGCGGAGGTGATGGGCGCCGTGGGGCTGGCGCAGAACTTCTCGGCCCTGCGCGCGCTGGTCAGCGAGGGCATCCAGCAGGGGCACATGACGCTGCACGCGCGGTCGGTGGCGCTGGCGGCCGGGGCCACGCCGGAGCTCTTCGACACCGTCGTCGAGCGCCTGGTGGAGTCCGGCGAGGTGAAGGTGTGGAAGGCCAAGGAGCTGATCGAGGAGATCGGCCGGAGCGCTCCCCGGCTGGTGGAGGCGGAGCCGGGCCAGGGCCTGGCCGGCGAGGTGGGCCTGGGCTGCGGCCACGGCAAGGTGATCCTGCTGGGCGAGCACTCCGTCGTCTACGGCCGCCACGGCGTGGTGGCGCCGGTGCCGCTGGCCATCCGCGCCCGGGTGGAGGACGCCGTCGATGGGGTGGACCTGTTCATTCCCCGCTGGAACGTCGAGCTGCGGCTGCAGCAGCAGAAGCATCACCCGCACTCCTTCCAGCGCTCGATCGAGCTCATCCTCGATCGGCTCGACCTGGCGGACAGGGCGCTGCGCATCGAGGTCTACCCGAGCGTGCCGCGGGCCATGGGCCTGGGCGGGTCGGCGGCACTGGCGGTGGCGCTGATCCGCGCCCTCGACGTGCACTTCCGGCTCGGCCTCGACGACGACGCGGTGAACGCCCTGGCGTTCGAGTGCGAGAAGATCGCCCACGGCACGCCCTCGGGCATCGACAACACCATCGCCACCTTCGGCCGGCCCCTGCTGTTCCGCGCCGGCGACCCGCCGATGAGGCGCTTCCTCGAGCTGCGCCAGCCGATCCCGGTGGTGGTGGGCATCAGCGGCGTCGAGAGCCTGACCGCCAAGATGGTGGCGCGGGTGCGGGCGGCCTGGGAGAAGAACCGCGACCTCTACGAGCGCATCTTCGACGAGATGGATCAGCTGGCCCTGCAGGCGGTGACGGCGCTCGAGCGGCACGACCTGGAGCAGCTCGGGCAACTGATGAACGTGTGCCAGGGGCTGCTCAACGCCCTGCAGGTGTCGAGCTGGGAGCTCGAGGAGATGATCCAGATCGCCCGCGATCACGGGGCGGTGGGAGCGAAGCTCACCGGCGGTGGTGGCGGCGGCTCGATCGTCGCCATCTGTCCGGACGACCCGGGACGGGTGGCGGAGGCGATCCGCCGCGCCGGGTACCAGGCGATGGAGGTGCAGATTGGTTGAGCGCGGCGGCGGCACGGTCTCCTTCGCCAACGAGGAATTGATCCTCGTCGACGAGGACGACCGCGAGGTCGGCCACCTGAGCAAGGCCGAGGCGCACGCCGGCGAGGGCGTGCTGCATCGCGCCTTCTCGGTGCTGCTGTTCGACCGCCGGGGGAACCTGCTGCTGCAGCGCCGCGCCGGCGGGAAGCAGCTCTGGCCAGGCTACTGGTCCAACAGCTGCTGCTCCCACCCGCGCCGCGGCGAGTCGATGGAGGTGGCCACCCGCCGCCGCCTGGCCGAGGAGCTCGGCGTCGACGCCGA
>DATKEH010000206.1:0-2205 GCA_035546355.1 Thermoanaerobaculia bacterium | reverse complement strand
CCATCGTCCTCGGTCTGACAGGCACAGTACTCCAGCGACACCAGGTTCATGCCGTCGCGCAGCGGCGTCACCAGGCCGACCTCGGCGGCCCGGTAGTAGGCCACCAGCTCGCGGCGCGGCACCGACCGGTAGACGTAGTTGACCGGCTGCCAATCCGGGTCGCCGTAGTCGCCGTTGATCCGCCCCACCCGCTCGTCGATCTCGCTCTTCAGCTCCCGATACTCCTTGACCTGGGTGCGGCTGGGGACGGCGATCTGCAGGAAGGTGAATTGCCGGCGGTGCTCGGGGTAGCGCCGCAGCAGGCACTCGATCGCCTGCAGGCGCTGCGGGATGCCCTTGCTGTAATCGAGCCTGTCGACGCCCAGCACCAGCTTGGCGGGCCCTAGGCCGGTGCGGATTCGCGCCACCCGGTCGGCGGTCTCGGCGGAGGCGGCGAGCTCGCTGAACCCTTTGACGTCGATGCCGATCGGGAAGCCCCCCACCCGCACCTCTCGCCCCTGCCAGCGCACCAGACGGCGGCCGTGGTCGACGTCGGCGCCCGCCAGACGCTCGCAGCAGCCGAGGAAGTCGGCGGCGTATTTGTCGACGTGGAACCCCACCAGGTCGGCGCCGAGCAGGCCCTCGAGGATCTGCCGCCTCCAGGGCAGCACCTTGTACACCTCCTCGGCCGGGAAGGGGACGTGGAGGAAGTAGGCGATGGTCCCCTCGCCCTGCGGCCGCTGCTCCCGGATCATCTGCGGCAGCAGGCAGAAGTGGTAGTCGTGGATCCACAGCAGGTCGTCCGGCCGGGTCTCGTCCAGCACCGCCTCGGCGAACCGCTGGTTGATACGAGTGTACTGGCGCCACTGCGACTCGCTGAAGAAGCAGCGGTCGATCGAGTAGTGGAACAGGGGCCACAGCGCCCGGTTGGCGAAACCGTAGTAGTAGCGCCGCACCTCGCCCGTCGTCAGCGGCACCTGACGCAGCGTGAACCGCGGCCCCTTGCCCGGCACCTGGTGGCGGATCTCCTCCTCGGGATCCCCCCCCGGCTCCCAGGCGACCCACACGCCGCCACACCGCCGCATCACCGGATCGAGGGCGGTGACCAGGCCGCCGGTGGTGCGCTCGAAGGTGGGCTCGCCGCCACCCCGGGGGCGCTTGCGCACGTAGGGCTCACGGTTGCTCACCAGTACCAGCCGGCGACCGCCGAGCGGGTCGTCCGGGTGGCGCGGTGATGGGCTACTGACGGGCGCTGCCTCTTCCTCCTCCGCGGCGACGGTCATCGCGGTGTCGATCCCGATGGTCGCATCCTTCGCCGCGCGAAACAACCGGGGCAGCCCCCACCGGGTTGGCCGATCCCTGGATGGGTCTTCGAGCCTTGCACCCTTTACATCCGACTCTGGTAGGTATTACAGCGAGGTATCGGGGCCGGCGCCCGCGGCCGGGCCACTAACGGCCGTGGGTGGTGCAAGATCCGATCCGCGGTCAGGCGGGCGGCAAGCATTTCGCACGGCCGGCGGGCGCATGCGCGAGAATCGGGAGAAGATCCGTGGTGGCTGATGGGCGGAAGCGCGTGATCGTCGAGGGGGTGGCGCCGCAGATCGACTGCGGTCGCTTCGCCGTCAAGAGGGTGGTGGGCGAGCCGCTGGCCGTCGAGGCGGACGTCTTCACCAACGGCCACGACGCGGTCGCCTGCCGGCTGCTCTACCGCCGCCAGGATGACGGGGAGTGGCGCGAGGCGCCGATGCGGCCCCTCGGCAACGATCGTTGGCGAGCCCACTTCGTCCCCGACGGCCTCGGGCGTTGGGAGTACACCGTCGAGGGCTGGATCGACCCCTTCGGCTCCTGGGTCCGCGACCTCGGCAAGAAGGTCGACGCGGGGCAGCAGGTGGGCGTCGATCTTCTCGCCGGGGCCCGATGGGTGAACGCTGCCGCCGAGCGCGCCACCGGCGCCGACGCCGCGGCGCTGCGCGGCCTGGCGGCCGACATCGGCGGTGACGGCGACCTCGACGAGCGGGTCGCCGCCGCCCGCGACCCCGCGCTCGCGAGCCTGATGGCTCGCTATCCCGACCGCACCTTCGCCACCCGCTATCCGCGCGTGCTGCCGGCGGTGGTCGACCCGCCCCTGGCGCGCTTCGGCGCCTGGTACGAGCTGTTTCCGCGCTCGGCGTCCCCCGACCCGCAACGGCACGGCACCTTCCGCGACGTCGAGGCGCGGCTCCCCTA
>DATKEH010000205.1:0-7715 GCA_035546355.1 Thermoanaerobaculia bacterium | reverse complement strand
CTATCTCGGCGAGGGGATGGTCGACCTGCTGAGCACCTCGCTCGACGGCGTCGGCACCCTGTCGACGGTCGACCCCCACGCCCTGCTCTCGGCGCTGTCGCGCCAGCAGGGCGACGGCGGCGAGCTCTCCCCCGCCGAGGCTTCGGCCCTGGCCGGCCGCTTCGGCGCCGGCATGCACGTGCGGGGCAGCGTGGTCGCGGCCGGCGGCCGGCTGCGCCTCGCCGCCACCCTCTACGACGGCAGCGAACGCCTGACCACGGCCGAGGCGGAGGGCGCCGGCGAGGGCGAGGTGTTCGCCATGATCGCCGAGCTGGTGCGGGAGCTGGTGGCCGGCCACTTCTCGACTCCGGGGCAGCGGCTCAGCCGCGAAGGAGCGCTGACCACCAGCTCGGTGGAGGCCTTGCGCCACTACCTGGCGGGGGAGAGGGCCTTCCGCGCGGGCGAGTTCGGCGCCTCGGAGGCCGCCTTCCGGCAGGCGACGGAGATCGACCCCGCGTTCGCCCTCGCCTGGTATCGGCTGGCGGCGGCCGGCCACTGGTTCGAACGCGACCCGGAGCTGGTCGCCGAGGCGGCGCAGCGGGCGGTGGAGCTGGGGGCGGAGCTGCCGCCCCGCGACCGCACGCTGCTGGCGGCGCTCGACGCCTACGTCTCCGGCCGCGCCGACGAGGCGGAGCGGCTCTATCGCGAGGTCACCCAGCGCTACCCCGAAGAGGCCGAAGCGTGGTACGGGCTGGGGGAGGTCCTGGCACATCACAACGCGGTGCGCGGGCGGCCCAAGAACGAAGCGGCAGAGCCCTTCGCCCGCGTCCTCGAGCTCGACCCCCACCACGCCCCGGCGCTCTACCACGCCGCCCAGATCGCGGCGAACCGCCGGGATCGGGCGGCGGTGGAGCGCCTCGGCGGGCGCTATCTCGAGGAGTTCCCGGACTCGCAGTCGGCGCCGCGGGTGCGGGTGTGGCAGGCGATCCTGGCCGACGACCATGAGCGGTGGTTGCGGGTGCTGGAGGAGGCGGCGCGCGACGAGCAGGTGGGCGACGTCCACTGGGTCACGCTGTTCGAGCTCCGCCGCCTCGACTGGGGGGAGGAGCTGCTGCGGGGCGGGCTCGAGGAGCCGTCGGCGCCCCGCGCGAGGATCCTGAGCGACCTGGCGGCCCTCGCCCTCGCCCGCGGCCAACCGACCGAGGCCCGGTCGTGGCTGACCGAGCTGCAGCGCGCGTGGGGCGACGAGGACGGGCCCGCGGCGGCGATCCTGCTGGGCTACCCCTTCCTGCCGATCCCCGAGGAAACCCTGGCGAAGCTCGAAGCCGCCGTCGAGGCGTGGGCACCGCCGGCTGCCTGGGAGTGGGAGCAGCACGCCGACGACGCCGCCGAGCTGCGCCTCTACTGGCTGGGCCAGGTGGCCCTGCGCCGCGGCGACCTCGCCTCCGCCGACCGCCGAGCGACGGCGCTCGCCGGCATGGCGCGGCAGCGGCCCGACCATCCCATCGTCGACTACCTGGCAGATGCGCTGCGGGCCCAGCTGCTGGCCCGCCGCGGGGACCTGGCGGGGGCGCTGGCCCAGCTCGACCGCACCCACGTCGAAGCTCCCGGCAGAACGCTCAATTTCTCTCTCTACTACGCCGGCACCGAGGCCCGCTTGCTGCGCGCCGAGCTGCTGCGGCAGCTGGGGCGCGGCGAGGAGGCGATCCGCTGGTACCGCTCGGTGGACGAGACCTGCTGCTTCGAATCGCTGGTCTATGGCCCCTGGACCCACCTGCAGCGCGCCCGCATCCACGACCAGGCCGACCGCCGCGACCGCGCCGTCTGGCACTACGGGCGCTTCCTCGACGCCTGGCGCGACGCCGAGCCGGCGCTGCAGCCGGTGGTGCGTGAGGTGGAGCAGCGGCTGGGCGAGCTGGGCGCGCCGCGCGGCTGAACGGCCTACTCGTCCGGCGCCAGCGCGTAGAGATGGTAGCGCGCGCCGCCGGCGAGGCGGCGGAACCGCGGGTCGCCCGCCACCACCGCCGGCGCCGCCGGCGGCTGCACCAGCAGCAGGTGCGTCGCCTCCATCTCCGCCAGCTCGCGGTGCAGGGCGTCGGGGTCGCGCAGCAGCGGCAGCACCCGCCGGATCCGGTAGCGACCGCCCCACTGCCCCAGCAGGCGGCCGCGCGCGTGGTAGGTGAGGTAGGGGGCGCCGACGACGTACGCCACGTACCGCGAGCCGTGCCGGTCGTCGAGCAGCCGGATGGCCTCCAAGCCGACCAGCTGGCGGGCCAGGAACGCCTCCCTGGCCGCCGCCGAGGCCGGCGGCAGGCCGCCCAGCTTGCCGACCTTGAAGGCGGCGTAGAGGGGACCGGGCGCCACCAGCACGAGGGCGAGGGACCAGGCCGCAAGCGGGCGTCGCAGCATCCGCCCGAGAGCCGGCAGGGAGGTACCCAGATGGTGCAGCGCACCCGCTCCCGCCAGCGCCAGCACCGCCAGGCTCGGCAGCTGGAAGCGCGGGTCGCTGAGGGTCCCGGGCAGCAGGGCGTAGGCGAGCACCAGCGACAGCCAGCGCAGCAGGCGGCTATCGCGGAGGGCGAAGACCAGGGCCAGCGGCACCAGCGCCAGGTGCCAGGGCGCCAGCGGCGACTGACGGCCGAACGCCCGCGGCACGAACGCGGCGCGCCAGGCGAAGCGCGGCAGCTCCAGGGGGCGTTGCAGCGCCTCGACCCCCTGCTTTGCCAAAGTGGCGGAGACGCCGCGCGCCCCGGACCCCTCCTCGAGCCCGAGGTCGCGGTCGAAGCGCGTGCGCGCCTCGCCACCGAACACGGGACCGAGGAACGGGTGCACCGGGTTGCCGGTGTGGAGGTAGATGCGCGCGTACCAGGGGCCGCCGACGGCGAGGGCGACGAGCGCCAGCAGCACCGCGCCGCGCAGCCGCTGTCGCGGCCGCCCCGCCACCAGCGTCGCCAGCACCAGCAGCACCCCCCACAACAGACCCAGGTACTTGGTGCCGGCGGCGAAGCCCGCCGCGGCGCCGGCGACCGCCAGCCAGCCGCGGCCGGCGCCTTCGCGCCACCGCTCCCAGCCGTACAGCGCCAGCAGGCAGAACAGCGCCAGCACCACGTCGACGTAGGCGCTGGCGGCCTGGTAGTGCACCAGCGGGTGGGCCAGCCACAGGGCGGCGGCGCACAGGCCGGCGACGGGGGAGAAGAACCTCCTGCCGCCGGCGTAGAGCAGGGTGGCGGTGAGCGCGGTGGCGAGCAGCTGCACCAGGTGCGTCGCGCTGTCGGCACCGGGGGTCAGCAGCAGCGCCGCGAACAGGACCTCCGCCAGCTGCGGGAACACCGCGAATAGCAGCTCGGGGACGGCGACCAGCCGGTGGCTCTCGACGAAGGCGCGGGCGAACGGGAGGTGATAGGTGACCGCGTCGTGACCGATGGGGGGGAACAGCCCCCAGACGAAGGTCGGCAGCAGGACCACCGCCAGCGCCACCGCCGGCAGCCACCGGCCTCGCCGCGCCCCGGCGACGGCGGCCGGCTGCGGGCGGCGGGCGCGGACCCACGCGGTCACCGCCAGACCCAGGGCGACCGCCGCCAGGCCCGCCACCACCCCCCGCCGCAGCCCTCCCACCAGGCCGAGGAGGAACAGCGCCGTGCCCAGGGCGCCGAGGCCGAGAGCGGCGCGCACCGCCCAGCGCTCGACGGGGTCGGACTCGGTCAGCCGCGGCGCCACGGCCCAGCCGGCGCCGGCCGCGGCCGCCGTCAGCAGGGCCAGCGCGACGAGCTGCAGCAGGGCGAGGAGGGCGAGGTCCATGGGGCTCGGCGGCGGCTCACGTCACCGGCCGCAATCCCTCCCAGCCGCGCTCGCGCATGGCGCAGCCGAAGCAGCCCTGGCCGATGGCCCTGCAGGTGCGGAGGACACAACGCACCGTCTCGCCGCGGAGCAGCAGGGCGATCCGCTCCATCTTCTGCTCGTCGCGCCCCTTGAGCAGCACCACGTCTCCCGGCCCCAGCTCGCCGCGCAGCAGCTCGGCGGCCTGGTCCACCGTCCGGCTGCGCCGCACCCTGGAGACGTCGCAGCCGCCCTGCCGCAGCCCCATCCGCAAGGGCTTGAAGGTGCGATCCTTGCCCAGGAAGACGACGCGGTCGCTGACCGCGGCCAGCTGCTCGCCGAGCTGACGATAGGCGGGTCCCTGCATCCCCGGCTCGGTGATCTCGCCGATCACCGCCAGCCGCCGGCGGGCGGGCACGGCCGCGAACAGCTCGAGCGCCGGGCCGAACGTCTCGAGCCCGGATTTGGCCTCGTCGCGCAGCAGCCAGGCGCCGCTCGGCAGGACCACCGGCTCGAGGCGCCCCGGTGTCGGCGGCAGGGCGGCGAGCCGCTCGCGCACCAGCCCGGGCCGCACGCCGAGCTCGAGCGCCGCCGCCGCGGCGCCCAGCGCCGCCCACAGCATCGGCTCGCCCAGCAAGCGGGTGTCCAGCGCCAGCCGCACGCCCGCGGCGACCAGCGAGAAGCGGCTGCCGCGAGGCCAGTCGAGGGCCACGTCCTCGGCGGTGACGTCGTTGCCGGGGCCGCGGCCCACTCGCACCACCCGCGCCGCGGTACGGCTCGCCATCCACCGCACGTGCTCGTCGTCGCCGTTGAGCACCGCCAGCCCCTGCGGCGGCAGGGCCTCCACCATGCGCGCCTTCTCGCGGCGGGTGTCCTCGAGAGTCCCCAGCGACAACCGGTGCTCCCCGCCGATGGAGGTCACCACCGCCACGTCCGGGCGCAGCATGCGGGCGTAGCCGCGCATCTGGCCCGGCCGCGAGATCCCCACCTCGAGCACCGCCAGCCGCCGCCAGGGCGGCACCCGCAGCAGCGACCAGGCGAGGAACGAGCGGTAGTTGACGTTGGTGCGAGGCTCGAGGCCTAGGGCCGCCGCGACGGCGCGGGTGGTGGTGGTCTTGCCGTAGGAACCGACCACCGCGATCACCGTGGTGCGGCGCAGCGCCAGCCGGCGGTAGAGCCAGGCAGCGGGGTAGGCGAGCGGCCAGGCCATCCACGCCAGGCCCCGCCGCAGCTGCCGGCGGCCGACCGGGGTGCGCGCCAGGCCGAGCAGCGCCGCGGGGCCGTAGTAGCCGCGCTTGCGAAACCGCGACAGCGCGCCGCGCAGGCTCACGGCGAGGCCGCCGCTGCGGGCGCCGGCGCCACCGGCGGCGACGCGACGCCGGCCGGCGGCTGCAGCCGCGGCGGGTCGAGGAAGACCCGGTGCCACAGCTCGACCAGCACCAGCAGGTTCAGGCGCATCGGGGCGAAGCCGCCGGCGCCGCCGGCGACCCGCCGCAGCAGCCGCCCGACCTGGGTGGAGGCGAACAGCCCACGCCGCTGCACCGCCGCCTCGGCGAGCAGCCCCTGGGCGAGGTCGAGCATCCCCGCGCGCAGCAGCCGGCGCAGAGGGTCGCGCTGCCCCTCCTTGCGCCGCCCCCGGACGTCGTCGGGCAGCAGCCCGCGCGCCGCCTCGCGCAGCACGTGCTTCTCCCCGCGCCAACGAACCGTCTCGGAGAGCGGCATGGAGCGGGCCAACGCCACCACCCCCGGGTCCAGGTAGGGGAGCCGCGTCTCGAGCCCGTGCGCCATCGCCAGCCGGTCGTTGCGCATCAAGTGTCCCTCGGGCAGCCGCACCTCCTGCTCCAGGCGGAGCAGGCCCTCGGCCCGCGCCCGGCCGCGGCGCGCGAAGACGGGGTCGAGCGTGGCGTCGACCTCGCTGCCGGCGGCCACCGCCCGCTGGAGCTCGGGCCCCACCAGGCGGCGGCGCGCCCCGTCACCGCCGCGGCTGGCGAGGTAGAGCCGGCGCCCGGCGCGGGCCGGCAGCCAGCCCAGCGGCGGCAGCGCGGTCTTCAGCCGGTGGTAGCCGCCGAACAGCTCGTCGGCGCCCTCGCCGATCAGCACCACCTCGACGCCGTCGCCACGGACCCTCTCGAAGAGCAGGTCGCCGGGGGCCATGGGACCGTTGCGCGGCTCCTCGAGGTGCCACAGCACGGCCGGCAGCCGCGCCAGCAGATCCTCTCCGGAGGCGGTGAGCTCGCGATGCTCGGTGCCGCAGTGCTCGGCCACCCGCCGCGCCCACCCCCGCTCGTCCTGGTCGCCGGCGAAGCCGATGGTGTAGGTGGGGAAGGGGCGGCCGAGGAGGCGGGCCATCAGGGCCACCATGACGCTCGAGTCGAGGCCACCGGACAGGGAGGCCCCGAGCGGCACCTCCGCCTCCAGGTGGCTCTCCACCGCCGCCTCGAGGGCGCCGCGCAGCGCCGCCGCGGCGGCCGCGCCGGCGGGCCCGCCGCGCTCCACCGGGCAGGGCGGCGCGAAGGGCATCGGCTCGCCGCCCGACCACGGCTCGTCGCCGCGCCCCGGCGCCAAGCACAGGCAGCAGCCGGCGGGCAGGCGGCGCACGCCGGCGAACAGGGTGCGCTCTCCCGGCACGAAGCCGAGGCCGACCAGCGCTTCGAGGGCCACCGCGTCGAGCTGCCGGGGGACGTCGGTGGCCAGGAACAGGGCCTTGGCCTCGGAGGCGAAGTACAGGCGCCCTTCGTGCCGGGCGTAGAGCAGCGGTTTCATGCCCATGGCGTCGCGGGCGAGGAGCAGGCGGCGGCGCCCGGCATCCCACAGGGCGAGCGCGAACATGCCCTCGAGGCGGGAGAGCATCGCCGCTCCCTCCTCCTCGTAGAGGTGGAGCACCACCTCGGCGTCGGAGCCGGTGGCCAGGCGATGCCCTCGCCGCTCGAGCTGCCGCCGCAGGGCGCGGTGGTTGTAGATCTCGCCGTTACAGACCAGCACCAGCGAGCCGTCCTCGTTGCTCAACGGCTGGCGGCCGTCTTCGCGGCCGATGATGGCCAGACGGGTCGCCCCCAGCGACAGCTCGTCCGCCGTGAAGCTGCCGGCGTCGTCGGGGCCGCGGTGGCGCAGCGCCCCCTCCAACCCCGCCAGGACCTCCGGCTGCGCTGCGCCGGTGAAGCCGAAGATGCCGCACATGGGCTAGCGGGGCTCCCTCACAAGGTGCAGCGGCAGCACCTTGGCGGCGGCGCTGACCATCGGCTCGCTGCGCACCACTCGCAGCGCCGCGCCGTCGCGCCACAGCCGCGCCATCATGCGCCGCGCGTCGCGATGATCCCCGAGCCGGGCGAGCACGGTGTCGACCACCTCGGCGTGGGCCAGCTCACCGACCCGCGGGTGCACCACCAGGTCGATCCGCGGCAGGCCCTGCGGCGATTCGCTCTCCACCAGCTGGTAGTCGCCCGGCGCGCCGCCGAACCGCGCCGGCAGCACCTCGTCCAGCAGCTCGATCAGCTCGCCGCCGAGGAAGCTCATGCCGAGGGTGGTGAGCTTGTCGTAGCTGCGGACGGTGTGGAGGTGGCGGGTCAGCCCCACCTCTTCGAGCAGGCAGCCGCAGCGGCGGCTGGAGAGCACGCCGTAGTCGTCGATCTCCACGTTGAGCAGCAGCTTGGGGGATTCCGGCACCAGCGTGGTCAGCACCAGGGCTTCCACCCGGGCCGCCCCCGACCCGACCTCGCGCTGGCGTTGCAGCACGGCTACCCTGTCGGTCACCAGGTGGACCTCGTCGGCGACCTCGGGGCGGCCGCAGGCGAGGCCGAGGTTGCCCGCCTCGGCCAGCGAGTAGCGGGGCAGCGCGCGGCAGCCCGCGGCCCGCACCAGCCGCTCGCGGGCCGGGGTCAGGGGCTCGCCACCCACCCGAAAGACGCTGCCGGCGACGTCCA
>DATKEH010000204.1:0-9886 GCA_035546355.1 Thermoanaerobaculia bacterium | reverse complement strand
GCCGCGCGCCCGGGCCCGCTCGATGAGGATGCGGCGCATCGCCTCGGCGGCGGCGGCGAAGAAGTGGGCACGGCTCTCCCAGGGCGCGGGACCACCGGCCATCAGGCGCAGGTAGGCCTCGTGCACCAGCGCCGTGGGCTGCAGCGTCTGGCCCGGCCGCTCGCCCCTCATCTGCGCCCGCGCCATGCGGCGCAGCTCGGCGTAGACGACGGTGACCAGCCGCTCGGCCGCCGCCGAGTCGCCACCCCGCATCGACTCGAGGATGCGGGTGACCTCGCCGGCGCTAGCCTTCACGCGGCAGCCGCCGCCACAGCCAGAAGTCGTCGTCGGCCAGCCGGAACAGATGCCGTAGCTCCGCCTCGACGGCCGCCGCCTCGGCCGCCTGCCCCAGCTCCCCGTACAGCTCGGCCAGCCGCCAGCGCGCCAGCGCCCAGAAGGCCTCGCCCCCGAGATAGGCGCGGTGCTGCTCGCCGGAGGCCGCCTCCAGCACGCGCACCGCGTGTGTGGGCTCGCCCAACCGCAGGTAGGCGTCGGCGAGCGAGGTCGCCGCCAGGAAGTACACCGATGAGCCCGCCGCCTGCTCCTCCCGCAGGCCACGCTCCAGCAACGGGATCGCGCCCCGCGGATCGCCCGCCGCCAGGGCGAGCTCGCCTCGCACCAGTCGCGCCGCGCCCGGAGGGGCGATCCGGGAAGGGGGCGGCCTGCCGATCTCCCGGTAGGATCCCACCCCGTACGCATCGGGCTGCCGCAGCCACTCGGTCAGTCCCGCCGCCGCTTCCTGCTCGCGACCCGCCTTGGCCAGCAGCATGAGCCGCAACGGCTCGAACCGGTTGTTCACCGGGCTGTCGCCCAGCGACCGCTCGAGGTGGGGCGGCGCCGCCTCGATGCCGCCGGCGAGAAACGCCGCCGCGAGCAGGTGCGCGCGGTGCGAGGGGGGGAAGCTGTCCCCGAAGTGCGCCTCGGCCGCCCGGTAGCGGCCGAGGGCGCGTTGCAGGTGGGCGATCATCCAGGCGCAGCTCTGCCGGTCGCGGCCCGAGAGCTCCGGCAGCCGCTGCCCGAGGTCCTCCACCCGAGCCAGGGCGCGGCCGGAGTCGCCGGCCACCCAGTGGCGGTGCGCGCGGTAGCCGAGCAGCCAGGACTCGTTCCACCCGAACGTCGCGGACTCCCTCGGCACCGCGGCGAGGAGGGCCTCGACGCGCCGCAGGTACGGCTCGGCCGCCTCGGGCCGATTGGCCCACATCGACAGGGCCCGGGCGGCCCGCAGCTGGGTCCAGTCCAGATGCGGGCGCAGGCGGGCGCTGGCGAGGGCGTGCGGCACCGCTTCGCCGTGGCGGTCGAGCTGCTCGAAGAGGGAGGCGAGGTTGCTGTGCGCCCAGAAATCGTCAGGGTAGAGGCTGAGCAGCCCCTGAAACCCGACGATCGCCCGCTCCCAGTCGTCGCCCAGAGTGGCCGCGCTCGCCCGGATGAAGGCGCGCTCCCGCTCGCTGGAGCCGGCGGACAGGCCGAGCGCCCGCTCGGCGGCGGCGCTCGCCTCCTCGCGCGGCCCCGCCTGATTGCCGATGGCGTAGGCGAGGTAGATCCAGGCGGAGGCGAACTCCGGGTCCGCCGCCACCGCCTGCCGCAGGAGGTCCTCGGCCGCCGCCTGGGTTCCCTGCGTGAAGCCCTGCGCGATGAGCGCCTCGCCGCGCGTGAACAGGCGCAGCGCCGGCAGCGAAGGGGTGGTGACGTGGGCCAGGCGCTCCTCGCCGGCGTCCCTGCCGGCCGGCGTCTCGCCGAGGGCTGCGCGCAGCCGCGACGCCAGCCGCCGCACCGCCGCCAGCACCGCCTCCTGGCGCGGAGCCTCCTCGACGAAGGCGGCGAGCACCTGGCTGCTGGCCGGGTCGAGGAGCTCGGCGCTCAGGGCGTAGATCGCTCCCAGCCGGTCGATACGGCCGCTCACCACCGCCGAGAGGCCGCCGTCGCGCAGCGCCACCTCGCAGGCGAGGTCTCGGTCGAGCGGCGTGTCGGCAGGCAGCGCCATCAAGCGCAAGGCGTCCCCCACCCGCTCCGGCGTCGCCACGCGCAGGAACCGCGAGTCCGCGAGCTCGCGCCGCAGGGCGTAGGTGACGGTGCCGTCGAGCAGCTCCTCACCGGTGCGGTTGTCGAAGTCCCCCACCAGCACCCACGGCGGCTCGATCTCCACCCCTGCGCCGAGACTTCCCGGCGGCGGCGCAGCGAGCCGGGGGAGGAGGAGCGCGGCCAGGCCACCGAGCAGCACCAGGACGAGCCCGACCGCGGCGGCGGTGCGGCCGCGAAGGGGCAACAGGCGGCGGAGACGCCGCGCTCCGCCGGTGGCGCGCAGGGCGTCCACGGCGGCGCCTGCGGAGGGGAAGCGGTCGCTCGGCTCGCGCGCGAGACACCGCAGGATCGCCTGGTCCCACCGTGGGTCGAGGTCCGGCCGGTGACGGCGGAGGGGCGCCGGATCCTCGCCAAGCCGTTTCAAGGCCGCCGAGAGCGGCGTGTCGCCCGCGTGCGGCAGCTCGCCGGTGAGCAGCTCGTAGAGCAGCAGGCCGAAGCCGTAGACGTCGGCCGCCGGGGTGACAGGCTTCCCCTGGAGCTGCTCGGGTGCCATGTAGGCCGGCGTGCCCAGCAGCTGCCCAGCGGCCGTGGTCGGCGCCCCCGGGGCGGCGGCGTCGAAGGCACGGGCGACGCCGAAGTCCATCACCACCGCTCGCGGCGCGGTGGCGCCGCCGACCAGCCTCACGTTGGCCGGCTTGAGGTCGCGGTGGACGACACCCTGGCGGTGGGCGGCGTCGAGCGCCGCGGCGACCTGCTCGGCGAGCGGCAGCACCTCGGCCGGGGAGAGCGGGCCTCGCTCGGCCAGCCGGTCGGCGAGCGTCTCGCCGCGCAGCAGCTCCATGGTGACGAAGGCGACCTCGCCCGCCCCCCCGTGGTGGAGGTAGAGGTCGAACACCCGGCAGGCGTTGGGATGGCTGACGCGCCGCGCGAGAGTGATCTCGCGGCGGAAGCGCTGCCGGGCGGCGGGGTCGGCGGCGATCCCCGGCAGCAGCATCTTGAGCGCTACGCGGCTGCCGAGCTCGTGGTCCTGCGCCTCGTAGACCACCCCCATGCCGCCGGCGCCGCGGCAGCCGACGATCTCGAAGCGCCCGGCCAGCAGCTCGCCGGGCGGCAGCTCGCCCGCGTCCGCTGTCAGCTCGAGGCTGGAGGGCGCGACGGAAGCCGCGGCAAACGGCGGCGGCCGGTCGAGCAGCGCGTCGCTCCCGTGCGCGGCGAGCAGCCGCTCGAGCTCGGCGCGCATGGCGGGCTCGCCGGCGCAGGCGCCCGCCAGGAAGGCAGCCCGCTCGGTGCCCTCCCGCTCGAGGGCCGCGTGGAACAGCTCCCACAGCCGATCCCATGCGACGCGCGACCGCGGACCGTCCCTATGCGGTTCCACTTCCCTGCATTATAGGTCCGGGCCGGCGCAGCCCCGGGAACGGCCCGCCGCGCGCTCCTCGCCCGCTCGCTCCGCCCTCGCCGTCAAGGCCCCCTCCGCACCTCTGGCGCGATACCCGGCGTTTCGGCGCATGGAGAAGTAGACGCAAAGGAGACTCGCCATGTGCCGGATTCTTCGCCGCCTCCTCCGAGGACACATTGGACAGCCCCGCCCCTACCGGCGACCGCAAGAGCCCGCCCAGGGCGGCTCGAGCCAGACAGCCCCGACGCAGGCGCATCGACGTGCCCCGATGAGAGCGCTGGCGCGCTTCCTCGCCGTTGCCCTGCTCCTCACCGGCATCGCCGGAACCGCGCGGGCCGCCAAGCCCGCGTACGACGTCTGCATTCACGATGAGGACGGCGGCGGCGAGCTGCGGCTGAACAGCCAGACCTGGGAGTACGTGATCTGCCTGGCGGACGGCTTCCGGAAGGCGGGGACGTTCAAGAGAAAAACTCCAGTCGAGTCTCTTTACCGTTTTACCTACAAAGACTCCTTGATCGATATGTTCGATTTGGACGCAGCGATTACCTACGACCCCCCCACCGTCCGGTTCTTCGGCAGCGTGGTCTTGACCTTCGACGGCAAGACGACCACCCTGCACGACAACAACATCTCGAACAACGACTGCGATTGCCAGCCGCCGGGCAGCTTCGCTCAGGCCAGGAAGGTCGCCGACGAGACTCCCGTGGAGATCGCGGCCGTGTCGCTACCCGAGGAAAGGACCCTCGTCGTTACGGCGGAGTCGGCCGCCGGCGGGGGCCAGGCGCTGGTGGTGAGAACGATCGACGCCTCCGGCGCCGTCCTGGCGGAGAGGAACCTGGCGGATGGCGCTCATTTCGCAGTAGACGCCGCCCGCGCGGGCGAAAACGGCCAACATGCCGCCGTCCACGCTATCGACGAGAATTTCACGGGGAATCTCTGGGCGCTCGATGGGCAGACTCTCGCCACCCAGCGCCACATCACCTTTCCCGACAGGATCGCCGGTGGTGTGGTCCCCAATGGCGGCGACAGCCTCCTAGCGTGGTCCCAGACCTTCTGGCTGGATATCGAACGACACACCCGTCGCTCGGACCTCTCAGCAACCCGACAAATGGAGACGTTATGGGGGGTCGGCACGGCGTTTCTGGGCGACGTGAGCCCGGGCATCGCCGCTGACGGCGCCGGTCGACACGTGGTGGTCAAGCAGCCGAGAGGAATCGGCGACCTCTTCGCCCTCTGCCATCACGACGGGGGGGACGGAGCCGGGTTCAGGATCGCTACCGTTGGGAACGTCTCCCCCGAGGTCCAGATTCGCGAGGCTGTCATCACTTTCGACCCCTATACGGGCGAGTTCCTCCTCATCGTCGCCGACGCCGCCTCGGGGATCGTGCTCTACAGGATCGACTGCGAGCAACAGACGGCGAAGACGATTCAAGTGGCGCCGTTCTCGGTGCCCGAGAACCATCCGTTCTTTTCCAACGAGGTGAGCGTGGTGCCGCTACCCGACGGGAAAGCCTTGGTCACCTACTGTGCGCTTGATGATGTAGATCGCGATCGGAACCGCATGCTCGGTCAGCTGGTTGATGACGTTCAGGACGCTCCTCAGATCGTCACCGGCGCCTCCACATGCCCATCGGGACCGAAGAGCCTGTGGGAGCGGATGCAGGAAGCGGATCCCAACCCATTCATCCAATTCGTGTTGCTGTTCGCCGGCGACAGCCTCGACCAGACCGTCTTCGAGGGCGCGGACCCGGAGCCCCCCGCCGGCCCCTGGTTGGCGAGCCCGCAGCTCCCCGGCTTCGAGGTGAAGGTCCGCATCACCGCCGGCGGCGGCACGATCGCAGGGAAGAAGGAGGACGACTGCATCGCCGAGACCCTGTGCGTCTCGGGCGCCCTCGCCGGGCGCGCGGAGGCGTTCGTGCGCGCGCCCGGGCCGAAGCCGAACGGACACCTGTGGCCGACGGTCGTCAAGTTCTCCACCTCGCGGGTCGAGGTGTGGATGCGGCAGCCGCACACCGGAACGCTGCGCTACTACCTGCTCCCGGAGGTCGCCCCCGGCGAACGGCTCCTCGACCTCGCGGGCCTCGCTCACAAGACGGGTTTCCTGCTGCCCTTTGCCTCACCCGTTCCAAGCGCCGCGGTCTTGGCCGCCGCGGGGCTGCTCGGCGATGACCCAGCGCTCTCGCCCTCGGCGCAACCCGTGCCTGTCACAGCCGTCGAGGCCGGCGACCCGGCTCCCCCTGGAGGCTCCTGGCTCGCCTCGGACGCCCTCCCCGGCTTCCGCGTGAAGGTGCGGATCACCGCCGGCGACAACAGTCTCGACGGCAAGACGGAGAACGATTGCATCGACGAGACCCTGTGCGTGTCCGGTGCCCTGGTGGGGCGCCCGGAGGCGTTCGTGCGGGTGGCGGGGCCCAAGCCAAACGGCTACCTCTGGCCCACACTGGTCAAGTTCTCGACGTCGCAGGTGGAGGTTTGGATCGAGCAACTGTCGACCGGCGAGGTGCGCTACTACCGGCTCGACGCGGTCGCTCCCGGCGGGGACCTGCTCGAGCTGGCCGGCCTCGCCGACAAGCTCGGCTTCCGTCCCTGAGTCCGGCCGCGGAGGGGGCGCGCGCCCCCTCCGCCGCGAGTCCGTCCCCCGCGTGCCGGCGTGCGCCAGCGCCAGCGTCGAGGAGGCGCCCCAAAGGTTCCACCGCGTGACCCCCAATGCTCTTCTGAGCGCCTCCAGGTCGCTGGCAGACCGCGCACTGTTGTCCTGGGAGAGTTCTACGCCTTGCTCCAGCAGCTGGTCTCTGCATGCCTTCAGCCTGACGCTCGCTCCGCTCCCCCACGCCGCGAATCACTCCACTCGCAGTGCCACCATCGGCTCCACCCGCGCCGCGCGCCGGGCCGGCACCCAGGCCGCAAGCAGCGCCACCGCGGCGAGCGCCAGCGGCACCAGCGCGAACGTCGCCGGGTCCTTGGCGCGCGTCTCGTAGAGCAGCGGCGCGAGCCCAGAGCGATGCGGACGCCGATCTCGGACCGCCGCTGTCCCACCTCGTAGGCGAGCACGCCGTAGACGCCGACTAGCGCGAGCAGCACAGCCATCGCCGCGAAGCCGCCGATCAGGCCGGCGACGAAGCGGCGCGGGGCCACCGAGGAGGCGAAGACGGCGTCCATCGTCTGCACCTCGTCGAGCGGCAGCTCGGGATCGACCGCCGCGACCGCCCGCCGCACCGCGGGCAGCACCGTGGCGGGGTCGCCCTCGGTGCGCAGCGCCACCACCATGGCGCCCCAGGCGTTCTGGGAGTGCGGCACGTAGACCAGCGGCTGCAGCTCGTCGTCGGCACCGAAGAAGCGCACGTCGCCGACCACCCCGACGATCTCGCGGTAGAGGTTCTCGTCGCGATGCGAGCGGATGCGCCTGCCGAGGGGATCGGCGTCGCCGAACATCTGGCGCACGAGCTCGCGATTGACGATCGCCACAGGCGGGCTGGCGGCGGTGTCCTGCCCCCCGAAATCGCGGCCCCGTAGCAGCGGCACGCCGAGCGTGGCGAAGCTGCCCGGCGAGACCACGTTCCACTGCGCCGGCTGGTCCTCGCCCGCCGGCGGCTCCGGGGCGCCCTCGGCAAGGAGGGACCGCCCGAGGTAGAAGCCGCCGCCGCCGAGCGGCAGCGAGCTCAGCAGCGCCGCCCGCCGTACGCCCGGCACCCCCTCCAGGCGCTCGACGAGCATGACGAACGTCCGGGCCACCGCCGCCGATTCGTCGTACCGCTCCCCCTGCGTCGACAGCGCGAACGTCAGCACGCCTCGCGGCGCGAAGCCGGGGTCGGTGCGGCGCAGCTCGAGCAGGTTCCGCAAGAGCAGCGTCGAGGCGAGCAGCAGCAGGAGAGCGAGCGCCAGCTCGGCGGCGACGAGGAGCCGCCGCTGGCGGCGCCGGCCCCCGATCGCCTCGCGGCCGGCGACGCCCGCGAGCAGCCCGCCCCCGCTCTCGCCGGCGCCGCGCAGCGCTGGAGCCAAGCCGAAGAGGGCGGTGGCGAGCAGCGCCACCAGCAGCGCAAAGCCGAGCACCGGCAGGTCGAGCTCGACGGCGTCGAGCCGCGGCACATCGGCGGGCGCGGCGGCGACCAGCGCCCGCGTGCCGCCGGCGGCGACCAGCACGCCGAGTACCCCACCAGCGCCACCCAGCACCAGACTCTCGGCGAGCAGCTGCCGCAGCAGCCGCGCCCGCCCGGCGCCGAGCGCGGCGCGCACCCCGAGCTCGCGCCGCCGCGCCGCCGCCCGCGCCAGCAGCAGGTTGGTGACGTTGACGCAGCCGGGCTATGCCGACGAGCACGAAGTTAGAGCGCCGCGCGTAGTCCGCCTCCTCGCCTGGGAATATCTTGAGCGGGAACCACAGGTCGGTACCCGCGGGGAAGTCGAGCCCCTGCGGCACCACCCCGACGATCTCCACCGGCACGCCCGTGACCCTCAGGGTGCGGCCGACGACCCCGCGATCGGCGCCGAAGCGGCTCTGCCACAGGCGGTGCGAGATCAGCGCCCGACGGGGCGAGCCGGCGACGTGCTCCTCCGGCCGCGGCTGCCGGCCGAGCGCCGGCGCCACCCCGAGAGTGGACAGAAAGCCCTCGGTCGCCTGCACCGCCTGCAGCCGCTCGGGCCGTTCACCGCCCACGTTGACGTTGATCTGCCGGTAGACGGCGACGTCCTAGCGTAGCTCGGCGAGGAGCTCGAGTCGGCGCCGGCCGCGCTCGCGCTCCTCGCCCAGGCGCCGGCAGGCGGCTCGCACCGCGGAGAGATCGCCGAAGCGGCGCAGGGCCTCCGCCCGCGTCTCTTCCTCGTCCATGCCTTCAGCCACCAGGTCGCGTACCCGCATCGCCAGGTGGAAAGCGAGCTCCTCCTCGACCTCCTCCGACACGCTCGGGCCCAGGATCGGTCGCCCGCGCCCCACCGCGCGCCTCACCCCTCCGCCAACAGCACGCGCGACACCGCTCCTGCGAAGCGCAGCCACTCGTCGGCCTCGTGCTGCAACGCGGCGCGCCCGTGGGGAGTCAGCCGGTAGAACTTGGCGCGCCGGCCGAGGTCGGACATTCCCCACTCGGCCTCGATCCAGCCGCGCTTCTCGAGCCGGTACAGGGCCGGGTAGAGCGAGCCCTCCTCGATGCGCAGCGCGTCCTCCGTCGCCTGCTCCAGCCAGCGGGCTATGGCATAGCCGTGGCGCGCACCCCACGAGAGGGTCTTCAGCACGAGGGCGTCGAGGGTGCCGTGCAGGTGGTCGGGGCGGGTCCGGCTGCGGGCGCCTTGCTCAGACTGTCTAGGCATGAGCCCAGGATACGACACCGTTACCCAGATTGGCAAGGGGTCGCAGTGAGGGCGGTGGCAGGCACACATGCGACCATGTCGGCGTGCAACGCACGACGGTTCTCCTCGACCCCCAGCTCCACCGCGCCCTAAAGCTGCGCGCCGCCGCGCCGGCTATACGGCGGGCCACGGCGACCACGGTGCCGGGCCGGCACCCGCCGCACGAGCTCGTCGGTCCAGTCGGTGACGACGTCGATCTGCCGCGGGCGCAGCTCGTCGGGAATGGTGATGGCCAGGATGCGCTCGCCGTCGGCCGTGGCACCGGCTACGCGGCCACCGGGAGCGTGAAGTGGACGGTGCTCCCCTCGCCGAGCGTGCTCTCGGCCCAGATGCGTCCGCCGTGGCCGTGGACGATGCACTTGGAGATGTAGAGCCCGAGGCCCACGCCGCGGCGGTCGATGCCGCCGGCCTGGACGAAGCGCTCGAACACCGCCTCGAGCCTGTCGGCGGGGATCCCAGCACCCGTGTCGCTCACCGCGACGTGGATGTCTGGCCCCACGCGTTCGGCGCGTAGGACGACCCGACCGCGGGCCGGCGTGAACTTGAGCGCGTTCTCGAGCAGGTTGCCGAGCACCTGGAGGATCCGCGCGGCGTCGAGCGTGGTAGGCGGCAGCGGCGAGGCGATCTCCACGAGAAAGGCGATTCCCCTGGAGGCGGCATGCGACTCGAAGGTGCTCACGGCTTCCATCAAGACCTCGGCGGGGTCGGTGACCTCCAGCGTCACCGCGAGCGCGCCCGCCTCGATGCTCGCGACGTCGACCAGGTCTCCGATCAGCCGGTTCATCCGGCCGCTCGCCAGTTGTATGCGGTTGGCGAGCTTGCCGACCGGCTCGACGTGATCCTCCTCCAGGACCTCCCGGGCGATCAGCGTCGCCTGCAGGACGATCGTGTTGAGCAGGCCCCGCAGGTCGTGGCTCACGACGCCGAGGAAGTCGTCGCGCGTCGCGAGCGCTGCGTCGGCCCGGGCGCGCTCTCTCAAGAGATCCTTGTCCGTCTCCTCGCGCTCGACCCGCAGCATCGCGACGTGCTCCTCGCGCTCGTCGCGCACCTTCTCGTCCGCGTCCGCGCGCTCCTCGCGCAGATCGCGATCCTCGA
>DATKEH010000203.1:0-2367 GCA_035546355.1 Thermoanaerobaculia bacterium | reverse complement strand
GGCCGGCCAGCGCCAGCAGCGCCAGCGCCGCGCCGATGAGCGGTCGCGCCCGCCGCGCCGCCACCGCCACCCGCCGCGCCCGCGGCCGGCGCCTCACCCCAGCCCCTCGAGCAGCCGCCGCGCCTTGGCGATGTCCTCGCCGTGGCTCGCCGCCGGCGCGATGGCCACGTAGCGCGACAGTGCCGCCCGCGCCCGCTGCGTGTCCCCTACCCGCGCCGCCGTCAGCCCCAGGTTGTAGAGCGCGTCGAGCAGCTGCGGGTCGAGCTCGACGGCGCGCTCCCAGGCGCGCATCGCCGCGGCGGCGTTTCCTTGCATGGCGCGCACCACTCCCAGCGTGTTCCACGCCGCCGGCAGGGCCGGATCGATCGCCAGCGCCCGCTCCAGATGGCGCTGCGCCTCCGCCGGCCGCTGCAGCCGCAAGTGCACGATGCCCAGCGTCTCCAGGGCGCGGGCGTGCCGGGGATCGGCGGCCAGCACCCGCTCGAGGGTGACGACGGCCTCCTGGTGTCGGCCCATGTCGGTGAGAGCCACGGCCAGCGCGCTGGCGCTCTCGAGGTCCGCGGGGTCCTCGGCCAGCGGCGCGAGCACGGTGATGGCTTCGCCGGAGCGCCCCACCTCGGCCAGCGTCAGCCCCAGCTGCCGCCGCACGGCGGGGTCGTCGACGCCGCGCGCCACCGCCCCCTCCAGGACGCGAACCGCCGCCGCCGCTTCCCCCCGGTCGCGCAGCAGGAGGGCGAGCTGGAGGTAGCCGCGGGAATCGTCGGGATGCCGCCGCATCAGCTCGCGCGCCAGCTCCTGGGAACCCCCCGGGTCGCCGGCCGCCGCCGCGGCGCGGGAGAGCTGCCGCATCGCCGCCGGGTCGCCCGGATCGAGGGAGAGAGCCGCCCGCGCGTGCTCCTCGGCAACCGCCGCGTCTCCGGATCGCAGGGCGACCTCGGCGAGCAGCTGGTGGGCCGCCGCCGGGTCGGCCGCCAGCGCCAGCTCCGCATGCCGCCGCGCCTGGTCGTGCAGCCCCCGCGCGAGGTGGTGGTGGGCCAGCCGCAGGGCGACGCCGGCGCGGCCGCCGCTGGCCTCCAGGGCGCGCACCCAGGCCGCCTCGGCCTCGTCGTCGCGCCCCAGCTCGGCCAGCGAGACCCCCAGCTGCTCCCACCCCTCGGTGACTCTGGGCTCCTCGGCGAGCACGCGCTGCAGGATCGCCACCGCCTCCTCGTGCCGCCCCTCGCGGGCCCGGGCCGAGGCGTCGGCGAGGTCGTCCAGGAGGTGGAGCTGCGTCCGCGGGTCGGGCAGCGGCTCGCTGCCGGAGGTCGCTACCGTGGCGGCCACGTATCCCAGGGCGGCGAGACGCTGGCGGGTTTCGGCGTCGACCTCGGCCGGCGCCGCCAGCTCGCGGCGCAGCGGCCGCAGCGCCTCGCGCAGGGCGGCGTAGTCGCGGCGCCGCTCCCGCAGCACGTTGCGGCGCTCGCCGGGGTCGGTGGCGAGGTCGTACAGCTCCGGGTCCGGCCCCTCCATGTAGTGCAGGTCGCCGTCGATCAGGGAGTGCTGCTCGCTCCAGCCGAAGTGGATCCGTGGCGCGTAGGTCTCGGCGTAGATGCGGCGCTGCGGCGGCGCCTCGCCCATGAGGTCGAGAAGCGTGGTGCGGCCCTTCTCGGGCGCGCCGGCCAGGGCGGCGACGGTGGGGGCGACGTCGGCGAGCTGCGCCGCCGCCGCCACCGTCGCCCCGGCGCGGCGGTTGCCGGGGAGCTTGACCAGCAGCGGCACCTGCAGCGCCTCGCGGTAGAGCAGGATGCCGTGCTCGCTCTCGCCGTGGTCGCCCAGCCCCTCGCCGTGGTCCGACAGCAGGATCACCGTCGCGCGCTGGTAGTCCCCCTGCTCGCGCAGGGCGTCGAGGACCCGGCCGACGAGCGCGTCGGCGAGGGCGATCTCGCCGTCGTAGGGGTGGGCGGCGGCGGAGCGGTAGGGCTCGGGCGGGTCGTACGGGGTGTGCGGCTCGTAGAGGTGCAGGAAGAGGAAGAACTTGCCCCCCTGATGCTGCCGCAGCCACTCGAGCGCCCGCTCCACCGTCACCGAGCCGGGCCGCTGGCTCTCCCCCAGGCTCATCCCCGGCGAGCGGTCGACGGCGTCCTCGTAGAAGTCGAACCCCTCTCCCAGGCCGCTGTCGGCGCGCAGCAGCCAGGTGGAGACCGCCGCGCCGGTGGTGAAGCCGCGCTCGGCGAGCAGCCGCGGCAGGTAGGGGTGGGCGGCGGCGTCGAAGCGGTAGCCGATGTTGTCGCGCACCCCGTGCTCGGTGGGCAGCAGGCCGGTGAGCATCGACACGTGGGAGGGCAGGGTCAGCGGGTAGTTGGCCCAGGCGCGGGAGAACAGCACCGC
>DATKEH010000202.1:0-6126 GCA_035546355.1 Thermoanaerobaculia bacterium | reverse complement strand
GCTGTTGGCGGAGAGCGTGCTGTTGGCGGGCGCCGGAGGGGTCGGTGGGCTGCTGATCGGCTGGTGGGGCAGCCGGCTGGCCCCGGCCCTGCTTCCCGACCTGGACTTCGCCCTGGCCGTCGATCCGCACCTCGACGGGCGAGTGGTCGCCTTCACCTTCGCGGCGTCGCTGCTGGCGGTGGTGGTGTTCGGCCTGCTGCCGGCGCGGCGGGCCGCCGCCGCCGATCCCGCCGGCGAGTTGAAGGCGGGGGCTGGCGCCGGGGTGGGCGGTCGCGGCGGCCTGCGCCAGGCCCTGGTGGCGGCCCAGGTGGCGCTCAGCGTGGTGGTGCTGGTGGCGGCGGGGCTGTTCCTGCGCAGCCTGGCGCAGGCGCAGCAGCTCGACCTGGGATTCCGCGCCGACGAGGCGCTGGTCTTCGCGATCGACCCGGGGTTGCAGGGTTACTCCGAGGAGGCGGCGGCGGCCCTGCAGGAGCGGCTCGCGCGGCGGATCCGCGAGCTGCCCACGGTCGCAGGCGTCACCTGGGCCGACGACCTGCCGCTCGACGGCAACAGCTCCTCGACCCCGGTGGCCCCCGCCGGCAGCGCCGCCGCCCCCGAGGAACAGGTGACCGCCTACTACCAGAGGGTGGAGGAGGGCTACTTCGCGCAGATGGAGGTGCCGCTGCTCGCCGGCCGCGGCCTCGCCACCGCGGACCTCGAGCGGGAGACGGAAGCGGCGGTGATCAGCGCCTCGCTCGCCGCGGCGCTGTGGCCGGGGGAGGAGGCGGTGGGGCGGCGGATCGGTCTGGCCGGGGGGCGCGGCGAGGTGGTCGAGGTGGTCGGCGTCGCCGCCGACGTCAAGCTGAGCTGGCTGGGCGAGGCCTCCTCGCCGGCGCTGTACTTCGACCTGCGCCGCAACCCGCGCTCCAAGGTCTACTTCGTGGTGCGCCACCAGGGCGCCGCCGCCGCCGTGGCGCCGGCGCTGCGGCAGGCGGTACGAGAGCTCGACCCGCGGCTGCCGGTGCTCGGCCTCGGGACGCTGCGGGCGCACCTGGCGCCGGCCTTCACGCCGGCCGAGAACGGCGCCTGGCTGTCGGGCGCCTTCGCGCTGCTCGCGCTGCTGCTATCGCTGTCGGGCATCTACGGCGTCATCGCCTACGGCGTGGCGCAGCGGCTGCGCGAGATGGCGGTGCGTCTGGCGGTGGGGGCCTCGCCGCGGCGCCTGCAATGGCAGGTGCTCGGGCGCGCGCTGCGGCCGCTCGGCTACGGTCTGGTGGCGGGACTGGTCGCCGCCGTCGCAGTGTCGCGGCTGCTGCGCGGCCTGCTGTACGGGGTCTCGCCGGCCGATCCCCTCACCTACACCCTCGCCGCCTCGGTGCTGGTGGCGGCCGGCGCGGTGGCCGGCTGGCTGCCGGCGCGGCGGGCGGCGCGGGTCGATCCGGCGGCGATCCTGCGGAGCGAGGCGTGAGCCGCCTCGAGCTCCTCGCCTCCCTCCGTGGCCTCTGGCGTTCCCGCCGCCTGGCCGTGGCCGCGGTGCTCTGCCTGGCGCTCGGCACGGCGGCGGTGAGCGGCATGATCACCCTGGTGCGGGGGGCGCTGCTGCGGCCGCTCCCCTTTCCAGAGGCCGAGCGGCTGGTGCGGGTGTGGCGCGCCGAGGGGGTCGACCGGCAGCGGATCGAGCTGTCCTACCCGCTGACGCGCGCGCTGCGCCAGGGGATGGCGGGCTTCGACGCCTTCGAGGCGACGGCGCGGCTGCGGATGCTGGCGTTCGGCGGCGATCAGGGGGGGCGGCGGGTCGAGGGGGAGGCGGTGACGCCGGGATACTTCGACCTCCTCGGGCTCGAACCGCTCGTCGGTCGCCTCTTCTCGCCGGCCGAGTACGACCCGGCGCACCGGGGGGTGATCGTCATCAGCCACGCCGCCTGGGGCCCCTTCTTCGGCTACGACCCGGGGGTCGTCGGCCGCACCCTGCGCACCCAGGACGGCGTTTTCGAGGTCGTCGGCGTGCTGCCCGCCGGCTTCACCGGCACCGTCGAGGACGACGCCGGCGAGATCGAGCTGTGGCTGCCCATCGACCACTACGTCTCCGCCGAACGCCGCGCGCGCTGGGACGTCGGTGGCCTGTGGGGCATCGGCCGCCTGCGGCCGGGGACCGGGAGGGCGGCGGCTGCCGGGGAGCTCGCGGCGCTGGCCGAGCGCCTGGCGCGGGAGCACCCCGAGGCGCAGGGCGGGCGGCAGCTGGTCCTCGAGCCGCTGGCGGAGAACTGGCGCTCGACGCTGCGCCGCGGCAGCTTCCTGCTGCTCGCCGCCGCGGCGGGCTTGCTGCTGGTGGCGGCGCTCAACGTCGCGGCGCTGCTGCTGGCACACGCCCTCGGGCGGCGGCGTGAGCGGGCGGTGCAACGGGCCCTGGGCGCGTCGGCGGCGAGCCTGGTGCGGCGGGCGCTGCTCGAGGCGGCGGCGCTGGCGCTGGTCGGCGGCGCCCTCGGCTTCGCGCTGGGGCAGCTGCTGCTGCCGGCGGTGCTCGAGCGCGCCACCGTCGTGCTGCCCGACTACGTGACCCTGCGGCCCGACCCGGTGGCGCTGCTGGCGGTGGCGGCGGTGCTGGCGCTGGCGGCGCTGCTCGCCGCCGCGGCGCCGGCACTGGCCGAGGCCCGCACCGACCCCGGCAGCGTGCTGAAGGATCAGGCGCGCGGCGGCACCGCCTCGCGCCGCGCCCGCCGCGGCTGGGCGGCGCTGGTGCTGGCCGAGGTGGCGCTGACCACGGTGCTGGTGTTCGCCTCCATGGTGATGCTGCGCTCCTACGCCACGCTGCTCGCCGACGACCTGGGCTTCCGCACCGAAGGGATGCTGCGGGTGGCGCTCTTCCTCGGCCCGGAGGAGGTGCCGGAGGGTGACGGGGCCCTGCCCTTCCTGCAGCGGCTGCGCGACCAGGTGGCGGCCCACCCCGGGGTCGAGGGGGTGGCGATGATGTGGCCGACCATCCCCATCTGGAGCCCGGTGGAGGAGGCGGTGCGCTGGTCGGGGATGCCCGCCGACCTCGAGGAGCGGGGGCTGCGGGTGGGCCTCTTCGCCACCGAGGGCGCGCTGTTCGACGTGCTCGAGATCCCGACGCTCTCGGGGCGGGTCTTTCGCGCCGGGGAAGAGCAGGGGGCGGTGGCGGTGGTGTCGCGCTCCCTGGCCGAGCGGCTCGGCGGGGTGGAGCGTGCGCTCGGCCGGGAGCTGCAGGTCTCGGACGGCCCGGCGCGGGTGGTCGGGGTGGTCGCCGACACCCGGCTCGGCGGCGCCCAGGAGGACGAGGCGCACCGCTACGAGCTGTACCTGCCGCTGGGCCGCTCGCCGCTGCGCTACGTCACCTTCATGGTGGCCACCGGGCGAGACCCCGGGGCGATGGCCGAGGAGTTGGGGCGACGGGTGGGCGCGCTCGCCCCAGCCTCCGCCCTCGACTGGGTGGGGAGCGTCGAGTACTGGCTGGGCGAGCGCTACCGCGAGTCGCGCTTCGCTCCCCTGCTGCTGGGGATGTTCGCGGCCGGCGCCCTGGGGATCACCGGCATCGGCGTCTTCGCCCTGCTCGCCGCGGCGGTGGAGGGGCGGCGGTCGGAGATCGGGGTGCGCAAGGCGCTGGGCGCCTCCCCCGCGCGGGTGCGCCGGGACGTGGTGGCCCGCGGCGCCGTGCTGGCCGGCGCCGGCGTGGCGGCGGGAGCGGCGATGGCCTGGCCGCTGGCCCGGGCGCTCGACGCTTTCGTCTACGGGATGTCGAGCCGCGACCCGCTCTCCTTGGCGCTGGCCGCCGCTGCGCTGGTCGCCGTCGCCGCCCTCGGCGCCTGGGCGCCGGCGGCGCGGGCGGCGCGGCTCGACCCGATGGCCGCCCTACGCGACGAATGACGCCTGCGAGGAGCCGACGCGATGATCCACGACCTCCGACTCGCCGCCCGCGCCCTCGCCAGGAGCCCGGCGTTCACCGCCACCGCCGTCCTCACCCTGGCCCTGGGCATCGGTGCGGTGACCGCGGTGTTCAGCGTCGTCGACAGCACGCTGCTGGCGCCGCTGCCCTACGAGGACCCCGAGCGGGCGGTGATGGTGTGGAGCTCGTGGGAGGGCTTCCCCCAGACCTGGGTGTCGTGGGACGAGTTCGAGGCGTACCGGGAGGAGATCCCCTCCTTCGCCCGCATCGGAGTGTTCTACGCTCCGCTGGCCCGCACCGTGGGAGGCGCCGAGGATCCCGAGCGGGTGGTGGCGGCGGCAATCTCCCGCGACGTCCTGCCGGCGCTCGGCGTGGCGCCGATCCTCGGCCGCGGCTTCCTGGCCGAGGAGGACGAGCCCGGGGGCGAGGCTGTCGCCATCCTCTCGCACGAGCTGTGGCAGCGGCGCTTCGCCGGCGACCCGGCGGTGGTCGGCCGTACGGTCGAGGTGGACGACCGGCCGCTGCGCGTGGTCGGGGTGCTGCCCGCCGGCTTCCGCATGCCGCTCGACTACGGCGCCGCCGAGCCCACCCGCCTGTGGCTGCCGCTGGCGGTCGACCCCGTGGAGTGGGAGGCGGTCCCGGGCCCCGGCTTCTCCCCCAATGGCGGCGCCCACACTTTCTACGCCGTGGCGCGGTTGGCGCCGGGGGCCACCGTCGCCAGCGCCGACGCCGAGCTCGCGGCCCTGGTCGAGCGCCTGGAGGCCGAGGGGGTCTACCCGCCGGACTGGCGGTTCCGCGCCACCGTGGTGCCGTTGCCGCAGCAGGTCACCGGCGAGCTCGCCCCGGCGCTGCGGGTGCTGCTCGCCGCCGGCGGGCTGGTGCTGCTGATCGCCTGCGCCAACGTCGCCGGGCTGCTGCTGGTGCGCGGCGAGCGGCGCCGCGGCGAGGTGGCGGTGCGCAGCGCGCTCGGCGCCGGGCACTGGCGGTTGGCCCGCCAGCTGCTCGCCGAGGGGCTGTTGCTGGGGCTCGCTGCTGCCGCCCTGGGGCTCGGCCTGGCGCGGGTCGGGGTGGCCCTGGTGCGCGCCACCGCGCCGGCCTCGTTGCCGCGCCTCGACACCCTGGATCTCGACTTCGCGGCCCTCGGCTTCGCAGTGGCAGCCGGCCTGCTCACCGCCACCGCCGTGGGGCTGGTGTCGGCGCTGCAGGCGGTGAGGGTGGACCCGGCGGTGCCGCTGCAGGCGGCTGGCCGCGCCGATGGCGGCGCCGGCCACAGCCGCGGCCGGCAGCTGCTGGTGGTGGCCGAGATCGCCCTGACGGTGGTGGCGGCGGCGGCCGCCAGCCTGATGATCCGCAGCGTCGACCGGCTGCTCGCCATCGACCCCGGGTTCGACGCCGCCGGGGTCCTCACCACCGGACTGTCGAGCCCCTCCTCCCGCTACCCCGAGGGAGCCGACGTCGCCGCCTTCTACGGCGAGGTAGTGCGGCGGGCGGCGGAGATCCCCGGCGTGGCGGCGGCCGGGCTGGTGCGCCAGCTGCCGCTGGGGGGTGAGATCGGCGACATGGGGATCCACGTCGAGGGCCACGCTCCCGAGCCCGGCCAGACGACCTCCGCCGAATGGCAGGTGGTCTCCCCCGGCTACTTCGCGGCCCTCGACGTGCGCCGGGTGGCCGGGCGCCTGCCCGACGCGCGGGACACGCCCGAGGCGCCGCCGGTGGTGGTGGTCAACGAGAGCTTCGTCTCCCGCTACTTCGCCGGCCGCGACCCGCTCGGCCGCCAGGTCGGGATCGCGGGAGCGCCGCGGACGGTGGTGGGGGTGGTCGCCGACACCCGCATCAACTCGCTGACCGACGAGGTCAAGCCGCGCTTCTACGCGGTGCACGGCCAGCCCGGGTTCCGGCAGCGCGCCATGCACCTGGCCGTCGAGGTGGCAGGGGAGCCGGCCGCGGTGGCGGCGGCGCTGCGCCAGCGGCTGCGGGAGATCGACCCGCGGATGGCGGTGGCCGAGATCCGTCCCATGGAAGCGGTGGTGGCGGAAGCGCTGGCGCAACCGCGCTTCACCAGACTGCTGTTGAGCGTCTTCGCCGCGCTGTCCCTCGGCCTCGGTGCGGTCGGGATGTACGGCGTCGTCGCCTTCTCGGTGGCGCAGCGCCGGCGGGAGATCGGCGTCCGTCGGGCGCTGGGGGCGCCAGGGGCGAGCGTCCTCGACCTGGTGCTGCGCCGGGGGATGGCGCTGGTCGCTGCCGGT
>DATKEH010000201.1:0-19982 GCA_035546355.1 Thermoanaerobaculia bacterium | reverse complement strand
TACTGCTCCATCTTCTTGTACAGGTTGCTGCGCGGGGTGTCGATCGCCTGCGCCGTCCGGGTCACGTTCCAGTCGTTCGCCTCGAGCTTGTGCAAGATGAACAGGCGTTCCGCCTCCTCCCGGAACTGGCGCAGGGCGCCGAGGCTGAACAGCGCCTCGGGGAGCTGCTGCTGTGTCCCGCCGGCGGCAGCCAGCACGTCGCGCCGCGTCACGGTGTGGCCCGGAGAGAGGATCAACAGCCGCTCGATCAGATTCCTCAGCTCGCGGACGTTGCCCTTCCAGGGCATCGCCCGCAGCTGCTCCAACGCTTCGGCGTCGAACGCCTTGGGCGGGTAGTTGTTGGCCGCCGAGAAGCGGCGCACGAAGTAGCCCACCAGCACCGGCAGATCCTCGAGGTGCTCGCGCAGCGGCGGCGTCCGCAGCGGCACGACGTTGAGCCGGTAGTAGAGGTCCCCGCGGAAGCGTCCGGCGGCGATCTCCGCCTCGAGGTCGCGGTTGGTGGCCGCCACCACCCGCACGTCGACGCGGATCGTCTTCTCCGCACCCACCGGCTCCACTTCGCCGTTCTGCAGCACCCGCAGGACCTTGGCCTGGGTCCGCGCCGACATGTCGCCGACCTCGTCGAGGAAGATGGTGCCGCCATGCGCCAGCACGAACTTGCCGGCCTGCTTGCGGACGGCGCCGGTGAAGCTGCCCTTCTCGTGACCGAACAGCTCGGATTCGATCAGCTCCTCCGGGATGGCCGCGCAATTGACCTGCACCAGGGGCCCGCTGCGGCGCGGCGAGCCGCGGTGTACGGCGCGGGCCACCAGCTCCTTGCCGGTGCCGCTCTCGCCGGTGATCAGCACCGTCGCCGGAGTCGGCGCCGCGCGCTCGACGGTCTCGCGCAAGCGGCGGATCGCCGACGAGTCGCCGATCAGCTCGTCGGGCTCCTGAGCCAGCGTCCGATTCTCGCTCTGCAGGCGATAGCTCTCGACCGCATGGCGCAGCGACAGCACCACGCGGTCGCGCTGCAGGGGCTTCTCGAAGAAGTCGTAGGCGCCGCGCCGGGTCGCCTCGACGGCGGTGGCCAGGTCGGCGTGGCCGCTGATCATCAGCACCGGCATGGCGTAGCCGCGCTCGCCGAGCGCCCGCAGGACCTCGAGACCGTCCATCTCGGGCATCTTGATGTCGAGCAGCACGGCGTCGGGGGCGCGGCTCGCCACCCGCTCGAGCGCCTCGGCGCCGCTGGCCGCCTCCTCGACCCGGTACCCTTCGTACTCGAGGATCATCCTCAGGCTGTCGCGGATCGCCGCCTCGTCGTCGACGACGAGCACGATGCCGCGCCTGGGCCGCTCACGATCCGGATCCGGCTCGTTCATCGCTCCGGAATGTAGCAGCAACCAGGATCGCCGACAGCATCGCCGGCCACCACCCGGCTACCGCCGGCTACCGCCGGAGCCGCGGGAATCCCCGTACCGCCCTACGGCACCCTGGCGAAGGCGAAGAACTGGATCGATCTGCCACTGCGCGGGTCGAAGCGCTCCACGTACAGCCGCACGTAGGAGCCGGAGGGGGCGCTGCCCACCGCCTCTTCGAGCTCCGCCGCCGAGGCGATCTTGCGGCCGTTGACCTCGGTGATCACGTCGCCGGGCCGCACGTTCTCGTCGTTGAGGGGACTGCGCGGCGAGATGCTGCGCACCCAGACGCCGTTGACGTCTGCCGGAATGCCGTGCGACTCCTTGAGGCCCGGCGTCAGCTCCTGGTACCGGATGCCGAGCCATTCGATGCCGGAGCTCTCCGGCTCCTCGCCGCCGCTCGACTCCTCCCCCTGGCTCGGTCGCTCGCCCAGGGTCACGGTCCTCTCGATCCGCTTGCCCTGACGCAGGACGTCCAGCCTGACCTTGGCGCCGGGGGGCTTGGCCGACACGTAGTTGATGAGGTCGCGGGTGGTGGTGATCCCCATGCCGTCCACGGCGAGGATGACGTCGCCGTGCTCGAGCCCGGCATCGGCGGCGGGCGTCCCGGCGACGACCTGCTGCACCAGGGCACCGTCCGTGCTCTCCAGACCGAAAGCCTCCTGGGTCCGGAAGTCGATGTTCTCGATGTTGACGCCGAGATAGCCGCGGCGCACGCGCCCCTCCTTCTCGAGCTGGGGCAGCACGCTCGACAGGGTGCTCACCGGCACCGCGAAGCCGACGTTCTCCGCGCCCCAGTTGATAGCCGTGGCGATCCCCACCACCTCGCCGCGGAGGTTGACCATCGGGCCGCCGGAGTTGCCGAAGTTGATGGCGGCGTCGGTCTGGATGAAGTTCTCGAACGAGATGTCGGTGATGCCGATGGCGCGGCCTTTGGCGCTGACCACGCCCACCGTCACCGTGCGGCCGAGTCGCAGCGGGTTGCCGATCACCATCACCCAGTCGCCGACCCGCAACGAATCGCTGCTGCCGAGCCGCAAGTGGGGCAACGCGCGCCCGGCGTCGATCTGCACCAGGGCGAGATCGGTCGCCGGGTCGATGCCGCGCACGGTGGCCTCGAACTCACGGCCGTCGTCCAGCCCCACCATGAGCTGATTCGCCCCCTCGACCACGTGGTTGTTGGTGACGATCAGCCCGTCCTCGCTGATCAGGAAGCCGCTGCCTCCCGCCTCCGACCGGAACTCTCGCGGCGCCTCCTGCTCGGGCTCACCCGGCCGCCGCCGCGGACCGAAGAAGAACTCGAAGAAGGGGTCTACTTCCTCGGGCCCGCGGCGAGCGCCCGCCCCCGGACCCGCTTCGAAGTGCACCGAGCGGATGGTGACCACCGCCGGCGCCACCGATTCCGCGAGGTCCGCGAAGCCGACGCCCCTGTCCAGGCCCGGCGGGATCTCCACCGGTCCACCGCCTACCGCTCCCCGATCGTCCTGGGCACCGAACCCCGAAGGCGTCCAGCTCAACCCGCCGGCGAGCACCATCCCGAATACCACCGCCCCGAACACCAGGACGACGGTGGCCATACGACGACCGCGGCTCTTCTCCATGTCTCGCGATTCTCCTTTCACGGGCACGAATGTACCCTCGCCGGACCCCGCAAGCAATTCGGGTGCCGCGCGGGGCGGGCTGCGGCCCCGCGCGGGCCCGGGTCGTCCGCGGCCCGGCCGCTCTGCCGCTGCGGGTGCCAAGCTGGCATTCGGCGCCCGCGGTAGCGGCCATCGCGACCGCGTCGCCTGTGCTACAATCGGCGCGGCCTCGAGGGACGCCCTCGGGCGGCAGCCTGCGTCGAGTCCACGGGAAGGGCGGGTTGTCTCGGGGCTGCCATCCTTCCTTGCCGCGAAGAGGAAGTGGGCGCTGGGGCCCACTTTTTTTGTTGGCGGCAGGAAGACAACGCCCTGGCCACCTCTCTTGCGGCCAGGGGGACGGCACGAGAGACGACCAGGAGAACCGCACCACCGGCCGCGACCACCATGAGTAGACAGGCCTTCATCGACGACGCCCTCCGCGACGAGCTGCGCGGCGTGGCGGCGAGCGCCGGCTGCGAGCTCCTGCACGTGGAGCTCAAGGGCAGCGTGTTGCGTCTGGTACTCGATCGCGAGGAGGGGGTGAGCGTCGACGACTGCGCCCGCGTTTCGCGCCAGGTCTCGGCGCTGTTGGACGTGGTGGAGTTCGACCCCGGCCACTACACCCTGGAGGTGTCCTCTCCAGGGCTCGACCGGCCCATCTACCGGCCCGAGGAGTACGGCCGCTTCATCGGCCGGCTGGCGCGAGTGACGTACGACGCGACCGGCGAAGGGGGCAAGCGGACGGTGGTCGGCCGCCTGACGGGGTTCGACGGCGACGCCGGGGTGGTGACCCTCGCCGAGGCGGGGGCGCCGGCGCCGCTCGAGCTGCCGCTCGATCGCATCCTCCGCGCCCGACTGGAGATCGAGCTATGAGTCGCCCAGGACCCCCCTGGGCAGAGAGATACGGGGTGGGGGTGGGCCCCCGGCTGGCAGACCCCCGGCGTTAACGAACCGAGAGTACCGAGAGCAAGGAACACCGACATGGCCCGCGTACAGACGCCCGAGATCCAGCTGGGTGACCTCCTCCGCCTGGTGGCGCGCGAGAAGGACATCGACGAGCAGAAGTGGCTCACCGCTCTGGAAGATGCGATGGCCTCGGCGGCCAAGAAACAGCATCGCATCAAGGAGCCGGTGCGGGCCCAGTTCAACCCCGAGACCGGGAAGTTCGACGCCTTCATCGTCAAACAGGTGGTCGAGGAGGTCGAGGATCCCCTGGCCCAGTGGACGCTGGAGGAGGCGCTCGACCACAAGGCGGACGCCGCGGTGGGCGAGGAGATCCACATCCCCATCTCCACCGAGGGGCTGGGGCGGATCGCCGCCCAGTCGGCCAAGCAGGTCCTCTACCAGAGGATCCGCGAGGCGGAGCGGGAGAAGGTCTACGACGAGTACATCGGCCGCGCCGGCGAGGTGGTCAACGGCACCGTGCGGCGTTTCGAACGCGGCGACATCATCGTCGACCTCGGCCGCACCGAGGCGGTCGTGCCGCGCAGCGAGCAGGCGCGCCACGAGCGCTACAGCCAGGGCGACCGCATCCGCGCCGTGATCGTCGAGGTGCACAAAGAGCCGAAGGGGCCGCAGATCGTCCTCTCCCGGACCGACCCGCGGCTGTTGATGAAGCTGTTCGAGATGGAAGTGCCGGAGATCTACGACGGCACGGTAGTGATCAAGAACGCGGTGCGCGCCCCCGGCGAGCGCGCCAAGGTCGCCGTCTACAGCCGCGAGCGCGACGTCGACCCGGTCGGCGCTTGCGTCGGCATGAAGGGTTCCCGCGTGCAGGCCATCATCCGCGAGCTGCGCGGCGAGAAGATCGACATCATCGAGCACAGCGAGGACCTGGTGACCTTCGCCCAGAGCGCCCTGGCGCCGGCCAAGATCACCCGGGTGTCGGTCAAGCACGAGGGAGAGGTCCCGCACCTCGACGTGATCGTCGAGGACGCGCAGCTGTCCCTGGCCATCGGCAAGCGCGGCCAGAACGTCCGCCTGGCCTCCGAGCTGATCGGCTGCCGCATCGACATCAAGAGCGAGAGCGCCGTCAAGGACGAGGTAGCCGACGCGCTGGCAGCCCTGCTCCACGTCGGCGAAGAGGAGCCCGAGGCGGAGGCAGCGGCGTTCGACCTCACCGCCGCCCCCGGCATCGGACCCAAGACGGCCGAGAAGCTGCTCCAGGCGGGCTTCGACAGCGTCGACGCCATCCTCGCCGCTGCTGTCGAGGAGCTGAGCGCGGTCGAGGGGCTCGGCGCACGGACTGCCGGCGAGCTCAAGGCGTGGGCGGCCACGCAGCTGCCTGCCGCCCAAGAGGAGGCGCCGGAGGTCGACCTCGGCGAGGCGTTCGCGGCGCGCGGCGCGGAAAAGCGCACGATGGAGGACTCCGACTTCATGGCCGCGCTCTCTCGCGCTTTCCAGGATCTCGACAAGACGACCGGCGAGGGCGAGGGGTCCGACGAAGGGGCCGAGGCCACGGAGACGAAGGAGTAGACGGCAGCCCGGGGCGCCGTCGGCAGCAGCAAGGAATCCGGAGACTTTCGAATGGGCAAGATCCGAGTACAGGACCTGGCACGCATGCTCCACATGGAGGACCAGGACCTCATGTTCAAGCTCCGCTCGATCGGCGTGCGCGTCGAGGGGCAGGACGCGCAGGTGGACACCGACGTCCTCAAGGCCGTCCTCGAAGGGAAGAAGCTGGCCACGCCGCGGGAGGTGATCGTGCGCGACGAGGAGTCGGCCGCCGCCCCGGCCCGGCCGACGCCGCCGCCGCGACGGATGCCGCCCGGGCCTCCGGGACGGCGCCCGCCCGGGCCACCGCCCCGCCCGCGACCCCGCACCACCATCCACAAGGTCGAGCCGCGCATTCCCACCCTGCCGACGCGTGAGCGGCCGGCGGAGACCCGCGCCAAGAGCGAGCCCGCGGCCCCCCAACGGGCCGAGAGGGGCGTGCCGCCGCCGCCCAGGCCGCCCGCGACGGCGGAGCCGCAGTTGGAGGCGGCCGCCGCGGCGCCGGTGACCGAGGCCGAGGAGGGGAAGAAGCGAGCCAGGGAGGAGCGCAAGCCCGCGGCCAAGGAGAAGCCGGCGAAGGGCAAGCCGCGCGTCGGCGAGGTCGAGGAGGAGGACCTCCGGGCGCTGCGGGGCAAGATCGACGAGGACGAGATCGACGAGGTGGCCAGCGTCGCATCGGCTGCCGCTGCCCGGCGCCAGCGCCGCGCCCATCGCCGCGAGGCCGAGGCGACGGGCACCGTCACCCCTTCGCAGGCAGCCGCCGAGGCGGGGCCGGTGACCATCGTCGAGGGGATCACCGTCCGCGACCTCGCCGAAAAGACGGGCGTCAAGTCCAAGGACCTGATCAAGAGGCTCTTCGAGCGCGGCATGATGGTGACCATCAACCACGTGCTCGACACCACGCTGGCGGCGGAGCTCGCCCAGCACCTCGGCTTCGAGACCCTGGTGGTGTCCTTCGAGGAGGAGGTGCAGCTCAAGCAGGAGGCGCAGCTGGAGAAGGCCAGGAGCGAGGGGAAGGCGCCGCGCGCCCCGGTGGTGACCATCATGGGCCACGTCGACCACGGCAAGACCACCCTGCTCGACGCCATCCGCGAGTCGCGCCTGGTCGAGGCCGAGCACGGCGGCATCACCCAGCACATCGGCGCCTACGAGGTGACCAAGAACGGGCGCAAGCTGGTGTTCCTCGACACCCCTGGCCACGAGGCGTTCACCCAGCTGCGGGCCCGCGGCGGCCGCGCCGCCGACCTGGTGGTGCTGGTGGTGGCGGCCGACGACGGCGTCATGCCCCAGACCATCGAGGCGATCGACCACGCGCGGGCCGCCAAGGCCTCCATCGTCGTCGCCATCAACAAGGTCGACAAGGCCAACGCCAACACCGACCGGGTCAAGAAAGAGCTGTCCGAGCGCGGCCTGACGCCCGAGGACTGGGGCGGCGACACGGTCACCGTGCCGCTGTCCGCCCTCAAGCGGGAGGGCATTCCCGAGCTGCTGGAGATGATCCTCCTCACCAGCGAGCTGCTCGAGCTGCGGGCCAGTCCCGACATGCCGGCGCAGGGAGTGGTGCTCGAGGCCCGCAAGGAGACCGGGCGCGGCATCGTCGCCACCGTCCTGGTGCAGGACGGCACGCTGTCGGTGGGGGACGTCTACGTCTCGGGGGCCACCTGGGGTCGGGTGCGCTCGATGCTCAACGACCGCGGCGAGCGCATCTCCGAGGCCGGGCCGGCAACGCCGGTGGAGGTGACCGGCTTCCAGGACATCCCCGGCGCCGGCGACCCGTTCCAGGTGGTCCAGGACGAATCGAGGGGGCGCACCATCGCCGATTTCCGCCAGCAGGAGCAGCGGCGGCGCGAGCTCGCCCCGGCGCAGGGCAGGATCTCCCTCGAGCAGCTGTTCGACAAGATCGAACAGGGCGAGGTCAAGGAGCTGCCGGTAGTGCTCAAGGCCGACGTGCAGGGGTCGGTCGAGGTCCTGCAGGACACCCTGGCGAAGCTGTCGACCGAAAAGGTCAAGGTGAACGTCCTGCACGGCGGGGTCGGCGCGATCACCACCAACGACGTGCTGCTGGCCTCCGCGTCCGGAGCGATCATCATCGGCTTCAACGTGCGCCCCGAGCGCATCGCCGCCGACCTGGCCGAGAAGGAAGGGGTGGAGATCCGCCTCCACACCATCATCTACGAGCTCACCGACGAGCTGAAGAAAGCCATGGCCGGGCTGCTCGAGCCGGTGTACGAGGAAGTCACCAAGGGCCGCGCCGAGGTGCGCGACACGTTCAAGATCCCGCGCGTCGGCACCATCGCCGGCTGTCACGTGGTCGAGGGCACGGTGCCGCGCAATGCGGCGGCCCGCCTGCTGCGCGACAACGTCGTCGTCTACGAGGGGAAGATCGCCTCGCTGCGCCGATTCAAGGAGGACGTCAGCGAGGTGCGCACCGGCTTCGATTGCGGCATCGGCCTGGACCGCTTCCAGGACGTCAAGCCGGGCGACCTGATCGAGGCCTACGTGCGGGAGGCTGTCGCCCCGACCCTCTGAGGCGCGGCGGCGCGAGCGCCGCCCACCGCGCTGCGGCGGGATCGCGCCCGCCCTCTCCCACCCCGACAACGGACCCACTCACGCATGCTGATCGGCGTCGCCACCTTCGAGCTCCACCTCCCCCACTCCCGCAGCCTCAAGGAGAAGCGGCGAGTGGTCAAGGGCGTGATCGACCGTCTGCACGCCCGCTTCCGCATCTCGATCATGGAGAGCGCGATGCACGACTTGCATCAGCGCGCCGAGATCGGGCTCGCCTTCGTCGCCGGCAGCGATGGGCAGGCCGAGCGGATGCTCGCCGAGCTGCGGCGCTCGGTGGAGGCCAGCGGCGAGGCGACCCTGACCATCTGGGACGACCGCATCCTCGAGGGCGTCGGGTGAGCCGCCGTACCGACCGGGTCGAAGATCTGCTGCGCCACGAGCTGGCCGACCTGCTGCTGCGGGAGGTCTCGGATCCCCGCGTGAGGCTGGCGTCGATCTCCGCCGTGCGCGTCTCCGCCAATCTCGATCGCGCCCGGGTGCTGGTCTCGGTCCTGGGCGAGGAGCCCGCCCAGGAGGAATGCCTGGTGGCGCTGCAGCACGCCCGCGGCTACCTGCGGCGGCACCTCGCCCGCCGCCTGCGGATGAAGACCACCCCCGAGCTGGAGTTCGCGCTCGACCGCGGCGCCGAGCACAGCGTCCGCATCGCCCAACTTCTGGAGAGCCTGCATCATGACGACGACGAGGCCACCTGAGAATCTGCTGACCGCCATCCGCGACGGCAACCGCTTCCTGCTCACCAGTCACCTCTCCCCCGACGGCGATGCCATCGGTTCGGAGCTGGGCCTGGCGCGGGTGCTGCGCAAGCTCGGCAAGAGCGCCGTGGTGTGGAACCGCGACGCCACGCCCGGGATCTACGAGCCGCTTCCCGGCAGCCATCGCATCCACGCCGGCGAGGAGCCGCCGGCCGGTTTCCCCGAGGTGTTCGACGCCGTCATCGCCCTGGAGTGCCCGACGCTGGACCGCAGCGGCCTGGAGGGCAGGCTGGGCGACCTGCCGGTGATCAACATCGACCACCACCTCGGCAACCAGCACCACGGGGCGATCAACTGGGTCGACACCGCCGCCCCGGCCGTGGGGGAGATGATCCACCGCCTGGCCCACGGGCTGAAGCTGGCCCTGGACGCCGAAACCGCCACCTGCCTGTACCTGACGCTGGTCACCGACACCGGCGGCTTCCGCTTCTCCAACGCCACCCCCGAGGCCTTCGAAGCGGCCGCCGAGCTGGTGCGCGAAGGGGCCGAGCCCGAGACCGTGGCGCGCTGGCTGTACGAGAGCCGGCCGGCCGGGAGCCTGCGGCTGCTGTGCGAGATGTTGCAGACGCTCGAGCTGCACGACGGCGGCAGGATCGCCAGCGTGGTGATCCGTCGCGACGCGTTGCAGCGGGCGGGTGCGACCCCCGCGGACACCGAGGGGCTGGTGGACTACCCGCGCTCGATCGCCGGCGTCGACGCCGTCGCTCTGCTGCGAGAGACCGAGGAAGGGCGGCTGAAGGTGTCGCTGCGCAGCCGCGGCGAGGTCGACGTCGAGCAGGTGGCCCGCCGGCACGGCGGCGGCGGCCACCACAACGCCGCCGGCTTCACCGCCGACGGGCCGCTGGAGGAGCTCCGCGGGCAGGTCGTGGGCGAGCTGCGCGAGGTCCTGGAAGGGGCGTGATGCAGCACGGCTTGCTGCTCATCGCCAAGGACCCGGGGATGACGTCGCACGACGTCGTCCAGCGGGTGCGCCGTATCGCCCGCCAGAAGAAGGTCGGCCACTGCGGCACCCTCGATCCCGATGCCACCGGTCTGCTGGTGCTGACGCTGGGCAAGGCCACCCGCCTGACCCGCTTCTTCATCCAGGCGCCGAAGGTGTACGAGGGCACGGTGCGACTCGGCCTCGCCACCGACACCTACGACGCGGGGGGCGAGGTGACCGCCGAGGGACCCACCGCCGGGCTCGACACGGCGCGGGTCGCCGCGGCCATGAGTGGGCTCGAAGGCACCTACCTGCAGATCCCGCCCCCCTATTGCGCCAAGAAGGTCCAGGGCGTCAAGTACTACGAGCTGGCGCGGCGGGGCGAGACGCCACCCCTCGAGCCCAAGGAGGTGACGGTCTTCGCCTTCACCCCGTTGGTCGAGCTGGCCGAGGACCGCATCCGCTTCCGTCTCGCCTGCTCCTCGGGCACCTACGCCCGTACCCTGGCGCACGAGCTGGGCGCGCAGCTCGGTTGCGGCGGACACCTCGAGAGCCTACGCCGCCTCCAGGTCGGCGACTTCCAGGTCGCCGAGGCGACCTCGCTCGCGGAGCTGGCGGCCGCCGTCGAGGCCGGAGCGGAGCCAGGGGCGGCCTGGATCCCGTTCGACCGCGTGCCCCTCCCCTTCGGCGAAGCCGTCACCGATTCGCAGCAGGAGCAGCGGCTGCTCCACGGCCAGACGGTGCTCCTGCGCGAGCTGGCCGGTGACGAAGGCGACTGGATCAAGCTGCTCAACCGCCGCCAGGAGCTCATCGCGGTGGGCACGGTGGTCGAGCGCATCGGCCAGGGCGCTGTCGGCGTGGTCCAGCCGCGGATCGTGTTCCAGTGAGCGTCAGGAGTGTGCGCGCTCCCGCCTGGTGCATATATACTGCTTGATTGGAAGAACATAGAGCGACCCGAGATGACCGACGCAACGATCGAGGAGGACCCTGCCTTGGCGCAAGCAAAGGAGAAGAAGGACGGGATCATCGGCGACTTCCGGCGGCACGACAGCGACACCGGTTCGCCAGAGGTGCAGATCGCGCTCCTGACCGACCGCATCAACGAGCTCACCGAGCACTTCAAGACCCACGACAAGGACCATCACGGCCGGCGCGGCCTGCTGAAGCTGGTGGGTCAGCGGCGCCGGCTGCTCGACTACCTCAAGAGCAAGGACTCCAGCCGCTACCTCAACACCATCGAGCGGCTGGGCATCCGCAAGTAACCGACCCATCGCAACCCGCGCCAGGCGGACGGCTCGGCCACTCCTGGCCGGCACCGTTCCGATCGCGCTATCCCAATCACCCGTCCCGACCCGCTTGATCCATGAATCGCCGCAGCGAGCGACGCGCTCACCCCGCGCTGGCGGGGTCGACGGCGGCGGCTCATGCTTGAGGCGGGACGGCGACGGCACGTAGAGGAACGACCCATGATCGAACAGAGAGAGCTGCAACTCGGCGACGGCACGCTGGTCCTCGAGACCGGGCGGGTCGCCCGCCAGGCCGACGGCGCCTGCGTGGCGCGCTTCGGCGACACCGTGGTACTGGCCACCGCCTGTATGGCCAAGGGCGACGGCCCCCCCCGCGACTTCCTGCCGCTGACGGTGGACTATCGCGAGTACACCTACGCCGCCGGGCGCATTCCGGGAGGCTTCTTCAAGCGCGAGGGGCGGCCGACCGAGAAGGAGATCACCACCTCGCGGCTGATCGACCGTCCCCTCCGCCCGCTCTTCCCCGAGGGCTACTTCAACGAGACCCAGATCATCGCCTTCGTGCTGTCGGCGGACGGCGAGAACGACCCCGACATCCTGGCGCTCAACGCCGCCTCGACGGCCCTGACGCTGTCGGAGATCCCCTTCTACAACCCGATCGGCGCCGTGCGCCTGGGGATGATCGACGGCGCGCTGGTGGTGAACCCCACCAGCAGCCAGCGCGACGTCTCGGACCTCGACCTGGTGGTCGCCGCCACCCGTGACGCCGTCGTCATGGTCGAGGCCGCGGCCAATCAGCTCTCCGAGGGCGTCATGCTCGACGCCATCTTCCGGGCCCACGAAGAGATCCGGCGCATCATCGACACCCAGATCGACATGTTCCACGCGCTCGGCCTGCGCAAGCCGGAATGGCAGGTGGCGGAGCCGTGGCCGCGCGAGCTCTACGAGCAGGTCAAGAGCGACCTCTACGAGCCGATCCGCCAGGCGGTGACGACGCCGGGCAAGCACGGTCGCCGCGCCGCCGTCAAGGCGCTGATCGACCCCTACGTCGAGCGCATCCCCGAGGAGGAGGAGGAACGGCGGACGCAGGTCAAGAAGGCCGCCAAGTCGCTCGAGGAGCTGATCCTGCGCGACACCGTGCTCGGCGAGCGGCGGCGCTTCGACGGCCGCGCTCTCGACGCGATCCGCCCCATCGACATCCAGGTCGGCCTGCTGCCGCGCACCCACGGCTCGGCGCTGTTCACCCGCGGCGAGACCCAGGCCCTGGTCTCGGCCACGCTGGGCACCAGCCGCGACGCCCAGATCATCGAGGAGTACGAGGGGGAGAGCCGGCAGAAGTTCCTGCTGCACTACAACTTCCCCCCCTTCTCGGTGGGCGAGGTCAAGTTCCTGCGCGGCTCGAGCCGGCGCGAGATCGGCCACGGCGTGCTGGCGCGACGGGCCCTGACGCCGCTGCTGCCGCACGACGAGGAGTTCGCCTATACCGTGCGGGTGGTCTCCGACATCCTGGAGTCCAACGGCTCGTCGTCGATGGCCACGGTGTGCGGCGGCTCGCTGGCCCTGTTCGACGCCGGCGTGCCGATGCTGGCGCCGGTGGCCGGAGTGGCCATGGGATTGATCAAGCGCGACGAGCAGTTCGCGGTGCTCAGCGACATCGCCGGCGCCGAGGACCACTACGGCGACATGGACTTCAAGATCGCCGGCACCCGCGACGGCATCACCGCCCTGCAGATGGACATCAAGATCACCGGCATCGACCGCGCGATCATGGAGCAGGCGCTGGCCCAGGCGCGGGACGGCCGGCTGTTCATCCTCGAGAAAATGGAGGCGGCCATCGCCGTGCCACGCGGGGAGCTGTCGCAGTACGCGCCGCGCCTGCACGTGATCGAGATCCCGGTGGACAAGATCCGCGACGTCATCGGCCCCGGCGGCAAGACCATCCGCTCGATCGTCGACGAGACCGGGTGCGAGATCGAGGTCGAGTCCGACGGCGTGGTCAAGATCTTCGCCCCGCACGGCGCCGCCGCCGACCGCGCCAAGGAGATCATCGAGCGTCTCACCGAGGTGCCGGAGGTCGGCAGGAACTACACCGGCAAGGTGCGCCGCATCGAGAACTTCGGCGCCTTCGTCGAGATCCTGCCCAACCTCGACGGGCTGCTCCACATCTCCGAGCTCGCCCCCTACCGAGTGGGCGAGGTGCGCGACATCCTCTCCGAGGGCGACGAGATCACCGTCAAGGTGCTCGACTACGACGAGGGGAGCGGCAAGGTGCGCCTGTCGCGCAAGGCGGTCATCATGGAAGCTCCGGACTACGACCCCGCCCAGTACGAGGGGATGGGCGAGCCGGTGGGCGCCGGCCGCGGCCGCGAGGGTGACGGCGAGCGCGGCGGGGACCGCGGCGGCCGCGGCGGCTGGCGCGGCGGCGATCGCGGCGGCCGCGGCGGCGACAGAGGCGGCCGCGGCCGGCGGTGAAGACCGACGTAGCCCTCGCCGACCTCGCCGCCCACCTCGACGAGCTGCTGGAGGTGGCGGCGGTGGAGGACTATGGCCCCAACGGCATCCAGGTCGAGGGGCGGGAGCGGGTAGGCAAGGTGGTGACCGGGGTCTCCGCCTGCCAGGAGCTGTTCGAACGCGCCGCCGACGCCGGCGCCGACGCGGTGCTGGTGCACCACGGGCTCTTCTGGCAGGGGATGCCCTACCCGTTGACCGGCGTCACCTACCGGCGGGTGGCGGCGCTGGTGCGCAACGAGCTGAGCCTGCTCGCCTACCACCTCCCCCTGGACCGCCACCCCGAGCTCGGCAACAACGCCCTGGCGGCCCGGCGGCTCGGCCTCAAGCGGCTACAGCCGTTCGGTCGTCACCAGGGGGTGGCGATCGGCTTCCAGGGGATCTTCCCCGAGCCGCTCCCCTTCGCCGAGCTGGTGGCCCGCTGCCGCGAGCTGTTCGACCAGGAGCCGCTGGCCCTCGGCGACGGGCCGGGGGAGGTGCAGCGCGTCGGCATCATCAGCGGTGGGGCGCAGAAGGAGCTGCACCAGGCGATCGCCGCCGGGCTCGAGGTCTACATCACCGGCGAGGCCAGCGAGTGGGTCACCAACCTGGCGCGCGAGGCGGGCATCCACTACCTGGCCGCCGGCCACTACGCCACCGAGCGGCTCGGCGTGCAGGCCCTGGGCGAGCACCTGGCCGAGCGCTTCGGCATCGAGACCGAGTTCCTCGACGTCCCCAACCCGGTCTGAGCGGGCCACCGTCGTCGTAGGGGCCGGCCTCCGTGCCGGCCCGGGCGGGACGCCAACGCCGGCCCGGCGTCCTGGCCGGCGGGCGCCGGGCCGGGGCATCGCCCCCGCAGGGGCACGGGTCGGGGCCGGTGGCCGGCGAGCGGAGGCGCTGCGCCGGCGCATACCCGAGGCGACTGCGTAGCGAGCGGGCGCAGCGCTGGTTTTTGACTCCACGGCCGAGGACGGGCCGGCGCGGAGGCCGGCCCCTACGACGGCAGTGGCCCGCTCGCGGGTCGCCGAGGGGCGGTGCCCCGCAGGGGCCCGTTCGCCGGCGCCCCTGAGGACGGCCTGAGGATCCACCGGAAGCCGGCGCCCGGGCGGGGACGGAGCCCCGCCCCTACGACGACCCGTGGCGGGGTGGGGGGCGTAGGGGCCGGCCTCCGTGCCGGCCCGGGGCGGGACGGATCAGCGGGAGGGGGGGCCCTCGGTCTTCGGGAAGAGCGCGAAGAAGGCGGCGCGGGTATGGGCCACGAGCTCGGCGGGCGTCCAGCCGCGCTCCTCGGCGACGCGGGCGGCGACCTCCACCACCCAGGCCGGCTCGTTGGGCCTGCCGCGATGGGGGACCGGCGCCAGGTAGGGGGTGTCGGTCTCCACCAGCAGGCGCTCGGGCGGCACCAGGGGCAGTACCTCGCGGACGTTGTCGGCGGCGCGGAAGGTGATCATGCCCGAGAACCCCAGCCAGCAGCCGCGCGCGACCAGCTCGCGCCCCATCTCCAGGCCGCCGCTGAAGGAGTGGAAGTCGGCGCGCAGCGCGGCGAACCGCGGCTCGCGCAACAGGGCCAGCATGCGGTCGTTGCTGTCGCGGTTGTGCACCACGACCGGCAGGCCGAGGGAGAGCGCCAGCTCCCACTGCGCGCGCAGCACCCGCTCCTGCACCTCGCGCGGCGAGTTGTCGTAGTGGAAGTCGAGGCCGCACTCCCCCACCGCCACCGCCCGCGGGTGCGCCAGGAAGTCGGCGAGCCGGGTGTCGTCGCCGCCGCGCCAGCTGCTGGCGTCGTGTGGGTGGACGCCGAGGGCGCACCACACGTCCTGGTGGCGCTCGCACAGCGCCAGGATGGGCTCCGCCTCGTCGAGCCGCGTCGCCGGCACCAGGAACCCGGCGACGCCGCGCTCGCGGGCGCGGTCGAGCGCCGCCTCGCACTCGGCCGGCGGCAGGCCCTGCAAGTGGCAGTGGGAGTCGACGACCCCGGCGAAGGGGCGGACCCGGGTCACGGGCCGACCCGCGGCGGGATCCCGGCGAGCGAACGCCGCCAAGCACTCACCGCATCCATGGATGGCGCACGGGGGGCAATGCGTAGACGCGACGGATCGGGGTGAATCAGCGCACCCTGGTTCCGTCGGGCACCGGGGTCTCGGGCCGCAACAGCACCGGGGCGCCATCCACCGAGGCGGCCAGCACCATCCCCTGCGACGTGACGCCCATCAGGGTGGCCGGCTCGAGGTTGGCCACTACCACCACCTGCGTCCCCACCAGCTCCTGCGGCGCGTACTGCTTCTTGATCCCGGCCACCAGCGTGCGCTCCTCGCCGTCGCCCAACGCGATGGTGAGCTGGAGCAGCTTGCCGCTTCCCGGGATCTCCTGGGCCGCAGTGACAGTGGCCACCCGCAGATCCACTGCCATGAATTGGTCGATGCCGATCCGTTCACCCGCCACGGCTCCCTCCTCTCGCTGCTGGGGCGCTCCTCCGCCAGCTACCGGGGGTGGCTCGCCGGCGGCCGGCGCCGGCGAGGCGTCCGGCTGCGGCGCCTCCGCCGTCAGCGCCGCCAGGTACTCGTCCTTGTCCACCCGCGGGAAGAGCGCCTCGACGGCGGCGAGCGGCGCCCCCGCCGGCAAGCTCCCCCACGCCAGGTCCTCAAGGCCGGCGGCCTCCGGCTGCTCGGCTCCCAGCGCCACCAGCACCTGGCGCGCCTTCTCGGGCATCAGCGGCAGCAGCGCCACCGCCACGATCCGCACCGCCTCGAGCCCGCTGCGCAGGATCTCGGCCAGGCGGTCGCGCTCCGCCTCCTGTCCGAGCAGTTTCCACGGCTCGTGGGCGACGAGGTACTGGTTGGTCTCCGCGAGCAGCCGCCAGAGCGCTTCGAGGGCGCGGTGGAAGGCGAGGTCGTCCATCGCCGCGCGGTAGTCGGCGACCGCCCGCCGCGCCTCCTCGGCCAGCGCCGCGTCGCCATCCGCCGGCGGCGGCGTCCTGCCGTCGAAGGCGCGCCGGCTGAGGGTGGCGAGGCGGCTCAGGGTGTTGCCCAGCCCGTTGGCGAGGTCGCCGTTGTAGCGCTCGACGAAGGCCTCGTCGGAGAAGGAGGCGTCCTGGCCGAACACCATCTCACGCAGCAGGAAGTAGCGCAGGGCGTCGGTGCCGAAACGCCGTAGCAGGTGGTCCGAGCGCACCAGGTTGCCGCCCGACTTGGAGATCTTGCGCTCGTCGCGCACCCACCAGCCGTGGGCGAAGACGGTGGTCGGCAGCGGCAGCCCGGCCGACATCAGGAAGGCGGGCCAGTACACCGCGTGGAAGCGAAGGATGTCCTTGCCGATCAGGTGGAGCCGGGTCGCCGCCGGATCCTCCCAGAACCGCCGGTAGAGGCCCGCCGCCTCCCCCTCGGCGCCGAAGCCCAGGGCGCTGACGTAGTTGGTCAGGGCGTCGAGCCACACGTAGACGACGTGCCCCGGGTGACCCGGAAACGGCAGGCCCCAGCCGAGCTGGGTGCGGCTCACCGACAGGTCGCGCAGACCGGACTCGACGAACGCAGCCATCTCATTGCGCCGGCTCTGCGGGCGCACCGACCGCGGGTGGTCGCGGTACCAGCGCAGCAGCGGCTCCTGGTAGCGGGAGAGGCGGAAGAAGACGTTCTCCTCCTCCTGCCACTCGGCCGGCCGCTCGTGCACCGGGCAGAGCCGACCCTCGAGCAGCTCCTTGTCGGTGTAGAACAGCTCGCAGGCCGGGCAGTACCACCCCTCGTGGCGGCCGACGTAGAGGTCGCCGGCGGCGGCGATGCGGCGCACCATCTCGCGCACGCCTCGCGCGTGCCGCTCCTCGGTGGTGCGGATGAAGTCGCTGTGGGAGATGCCCAGCTCCTGCCACAGCTGGTGGTAGCGCGCCACCACCCGATCGGCCAGCTCGATCGGCGCCACGCCGGCCGCGGCGGCGGCGCGCTCGATCTTCTGCCCGTGCTCGTCGGTGCCGGTCAGGAAGTGCACCTCGTCTCCGGCGAGGCGCCGGTAGCGGGCCACCGTGTCGCAGACGAGGGTCGAGTAGATGTGCCCGATGTGGGGCAGGTCGTTGACGTAGTAGATCGGCGTGGTGACGTAGAAGCGGCCCATGAGCTGGCTCGCGAGGTGGGGAGCGAGGAGCGGTCGCTTACTGGGGCTCGAGCTCGGAGGTCTGGAACTGGTAGGCGGCGCCGCAGAAGGCGCACTCGGCGATCGCCATCTCCTCCTCCAGCCCCAGCTCTTCGAGCTGCTCGGCGGAGAGCCCCTGCAGGTGCCCCAGGAACCGCTCCCGGCTACAGCGGCAATGGTATCGCACCCCCTGGCTCTGCCGCAGCTGCGGATCGAGGCCGGCGAGCACGGTCTCCTCGAGGCCGGCGAGGCCGCCCGACTCGAGGGTGCGGCTGACCTCGGCGCTGGCGGCGATGTTCTGCTCCAGCCGGCGGACCGACTCCTCGCGCGCCCCGGGCAGCACCTCGACGATCAGACCGCCGGCGGCGGCCACCCGCTGCGGTCGCGTCAGCACGCCCACCAGCACCGCCGAGCGCACCTGTTCGCTCTGGTCCAGGAAGTGGGCGAGGTCCTGGCCGATCTCGCCGCTCACCAGTCGCACCTGGCTGTGGTACCGCCCTCCCCGCTCGTACTCGCGCAGCACGTGCAGCGTGCCGCTGCCGAGCGCCCGGCCTACCGCCAGCTTGCCGCCGGAGTAGGGGTCGACGTCGACCCGCGGCTCCCCGACCAGCCCGCGCAGGTTCCCCTCCTGGTCGGCCTCGCCCATCACCTTGCGCAGCGGGCCGTCACCGCGCACCTCCAGGATCAGCCGCGTCGGCGTCTTCTGCGCCAACCGCAGCAGCATCGCCGCCCCGGCCAGACAGCGGCCGAGCGCCGCCACCGCCACCGGCGACAGATCGAGACGGCGGCGGATGAACCGCGCCGGCCCAGTGACGTCGGTCGCCACCCAGCGCAGGTCGCCGGCCGCGGCCATCCCGAACTCCAGCCTCCCCTCCGGCGAGGTGAGCACGACCTCGTCCGCGTCCCTCACGGGCTCCTTTCCGCGGCCGGCAGCGGTGCGCGGCCGATCCGGGCCGAGGACGTGCAAGGCGCCTACCAACCGCCGCGCCGGCGCAGGGAGACCCAGCGATTGGCGCTGCCGAGCACCAGGTGGTCGAGCAGCCGGATGCCGATCAGCTCGCCGGCGTCGGCCATGCGGCGGGTGAAGGCGAGGTCCTCGGCGCTGGGCGAGGGGTCGCCGCTGGGATGGGTGTGGAAGAGCAACACCCCGGCCGCCGTCGCCAGCAGGGCGTGCTTGAACACCGCCCGCGGCTCCACCGCGGCGCGCGACAGGGTGCCGCGGAACAGCTCGCGCTCGCCCAGCAGCCGATTGCGGACGTCGAGGAACAGCGCCCCCATCACCTCCTGGTCGCGCTCGGCGTAGCGCAGCAGCAGGTAACGGGCCACCGCCTCGGGGTGCCCCAGGGGGAGCTTCTCGGGGAGGTCGGCACGGGCGATGCGCCGCGCCAGCTCGACGGCGGCGAGCACGGCGGCCATCTTGGCCTCTCCCAGGCCGCGCCGTCGCATCGCCCCCGGCGGCTGGGCGAGGAGGCCGGAGATGCCGCCGCTCTTCGCCAGCAGCTCGCGGGCGAGCTCGAGCGCCGACATGCCGCGGACCCCGGTGCGCAGCAGCACGGCGAGCAATTCGGCGTCGGAGAGCGCCGACCCCCCCTCGCGCAGCAGGCGCTCGCGCGGGCGGTCGGCGCTGGGGATCTCGCGGATCATCGCGGCGGCGGCGCGCGGCGGTCCCACCGCCGCGCCGCGCGGGCCAATGCCCCGACCATGGGCTGCTTCCTCCTCGATCCGCGGGTGCATCCCCATCGAGCGTTCCTCCTGCCGGTAGAGACGGAAATCGGCGTCGGCGGATGGACAGCCCGCGGCCAGTCCTCTCGTACAATCGGGGCCGCGCCGCCGGCATCGGCGTCGGCGCGCCGTCCTGATGCCCCATCCCCCTCCCTTCCTCGACCTGCCTCCCGAGCACACCGCCTACGAGGGCAGCCGGGTGGTGGTGCTGCCAGTACCCCTGGAGCGGACCACCTCCTACGGCAAGGGCACCGCCGAGGGGCCGGCGGCGATCCTGCGCGCCTCGACGCAGGTCGAGCTGTACGAGGAGCAGACTCGCAGCGACCCGTTCCGCCTGGGGATCGCGACGCTGCCGCCGTTCCCTTGCGGAGACGGCGAGATGCGCGACCTCCTCGCCGGGCTGGAGGCCGAAGCGGCCCGCCACCTGCGCGCCGGCAAGCTGCTGGTGAGCCTGGGCGGCGAGCACAGCCTGACGCTGGGGCCGCTGCGGGCGGCGCTGGCGGTCCACGGCACCCTCGGCGTGGTGCAGTTCGACGCCCACGCCGACCTGCGCCCCGAGTACGAGGGGAGCCCGTTCAGCCACGCCTGCATCATGAGCCGGGTGGTGGAGCTGGCGCTGCCGACCGTGGCGGTGGGCATCCGCGCCCTCTCCCGCG
>DATKEH010000200.1:0-4442 GCA_035546355.1 Thermoanaerobaculia bacterium | reverse complement strand
CCTGGTCTTGCGCTTCGCGGCGCAGGATCTGGGGCTCTCCCCTGGTACCCAGGAGGTGCGATTCACCGCCAAGCTCTACGACGGGCTGCCGGTGGCCGGCTCGGCGACGGTCGCGGGGAAGTAGCGAAGCGCTCGACAGCGACCCCGCCGCTCATCCCCCGCCGGGGCCCGAGGCCGGGCCCCGGCGGCTCTCTGTCCCAGGGTCGTCGGTGGCTCGGTGCCGGCTCGCAAACCCGCGGGCCGCGAGGCTCCGGAGCGCGTAGCGCGCGCCCCTTCGTGGTACCTTCACGCGCGCCATGGCAAGCTCCCTCGCCGGTCCGGTACGGGTCCGCTTCGCCCCCTCGCCGACCGGGTACCTGCACGTCGGCGGCGCCCGCACGGCGATCTACAACGAGCTGCTGCGCGCCTCGCTCGGGGGGGCCTTCGTGCTGCGCATCGAGGACACCGATCGCGAGCGCTCCGACCCGGCGATGACGCGGCAGATCCAGCAGGCCCTCGAGTGGCTGGGCGTGCGCTGGGACGAGGGGCCGTTCCTGCAGAGCGAGCGGCTGCAGCGCCACCGCGCCCGCGTGGACGAGTTGGTCGAGCAGGGGCGCGCCTACGCCTGCTTCTGCACCCCCGAGCGGCTGGCGCCGCTGCGCGACGCGGCGGTGCGCGCCGGCCGCACCTTCCGCTACCCGCGCACCTGTCTCGAGCTGCCCGCCGCCGAGGCGGCGCGGCACCGCGAGCGCGGCACCCCCTTCGTGGTGCGTTTGCGCATGCCGGACGCGGAGGTGCGCTTCGCCGACCTGGTGCGCGGCGAGGTGGCCTTCGCCGCCGAGGTGCTCGACGACTTCGTGCTGCTGCGTTCGGACGGCACCCCCACCTACCACCTGTCGGTGGTGGTCGACGACGTCGACATGGGCGTGAGCCTGGTGCTGCGCGGCGAAGACCACCTCTCCAACACCCCCAAGCACCTGCGGCTGTTCGAGGCGCTGGGGGCGCCAGTCCCCCGCTTCGGCCACCTGCCGCTGATCCTGGGCGCCGACAAGAAGCGCCTCTCCAAGCGCACCGGCGCCACCTCGGTCGAGGAGTTTCGCGCCCAGGGGATCCTCCCCGAGGCGCTCTACAACTACCTGGCGCTGCTCGGCTGGTCGCCGGGCGACGACCGCGAGATCCTCTCCCGCGAGGAGATGGTGGCGGCGTTCAGCGTCGAGCGGCTGGGCGGCTCGGCGTCGGTCTTCGACGTCGAGAAGCTGCTGTGGATGAACGGCCAGTACCTGTGGGCCCTCCCCCCCGACGAGCTGCGGGCGCGGCTGGAGCCGTTCCTCGCCGAGGCGGGGCTGGCCGAGTACCGCGGCAACCCCCGGCTGGCGGCGGCGGCCGCCCTGCACCAGGTGCGCGCCCGCACCCTGCGCGAGCTGGCGGCGCAGCTGCGGCCCTACTTCCACGACGTCGCCTGGGACGACGAGGCGAGCCGCAAGTACCTCGCCAAGGAGCCGCGGCTGCCGGAGCTGCTCGCCGAGCTCGGCCGCGGCTACGCGACCGCCGAACCGTTCGCGGTCGAGCTCCTGGAGGCGGCCCTGCGCCAGCTCGCCGAGCAGCAGGGGGTCAAGGCGGGGGCGCTCATCCACCCCACCCGCATGGCGCTCTCGGGGTCGACCGCCGGGCCGCCGCTCTTCGACCTGGTCGCCCTGATGGGCCGGGAGACGGCGGTGCGGCGGCTCGCGGCGTACGTCGAGGCGCTGCGGCGGCTCTGAGGCACGCGGCTTCAGCCGGGAGGCCGCGGGCGCACCTCCGCCCAACCGGACGTAGCCAGCTCGGTGCCCGCCTCGTCCAGCGCCACCACCCGCCACTCGAACGCCGGCAGGGCCGCCAGCGCCTGCCGTAGCTCGGCGGGAGGCGCCAGCTCGGTGGCCGTCGTCTCCCCCCGCCACGTCACCGCGTGGTCGGCGCGCACCTCGAGGCGGTACAGCGCCCCGAGCGGCAGCCCCGACCAGGCGAAGCGCTCGATCGACGCCGCCTCTCCCAGCGGTTCGGCCAGCGTCACGGCGGCGCCGCGCGTCACCCCGGGATCGGGGATCGGCGGCGGCGGCGCCTGCCGCAGGGTGATCCAGACCACGCCCACCGCCGCCAGCACCACCGCGGCGGCGGCGGCCAGGCGCGGGGCGAGCCGGCGGCGGCGCCAGGGGGCGGCGCGCCCCTCGAGCCGGCGCCAGGCGCGGCGCGCGCCCAGCTCGTCGAGCTCGGGAGGGGCCGCCCGCAGGCGCTCGACCAGCAGCGAGCAGGTGCCACAGACGGCGAGGTGATCGGCGAGCTCGGCGTCGGCCCCGCCGTGGCCCGCCCCCGCCGCCGCGAAGGCGGTCAGCCGCTCGTCCGTGGGGCAGGGGCCGCGCGCCGCGGCGGCGGCGGCCAGGCGGTCCCCGTGGTCGTGCAGGAAGCTCTCTTCGCTCATGGTTCCCCCACGGCGTTGGCCGCTCGGCCGCCACCGCTGCGCTGGTTCCAGGCGAGGCGGAAGCTGCGACGGCCGTTTTGCAGGTACGAACGCACCAGCCCCGGGGCGAATCCGGTGCGCTCGGCGATCTCGGCGTGGGAGAGGCCGTCGAGGTAGCGCAGCACCAGCACCTGCCGCTGCTCGTCGCGCAGCGAGCGGAGCACGGAGAGCGCCAGGCGCCCCTCCTCGCGCGCGGCGGCCACCTGCTCGGGCCGCGGCGGCGGCGCCGGCGGCTCGAGCTCGCCGCCGAGCCGCCGCCGCGTGGCGCCGTGGCGCAGCCGGTTGAGCCCCAGGTTCTGGGCGATGCGCGCCACCCAGGGAGCGAAGTCACCCTCCAGCGTCGCCAGCTTCTCCCAGGCGCGGACGAAGGCATCGTGGCAGAGGTCCTCGGCGAGACCGGCGTCGCGCAGCAGCCCCAGCGCCACCGCCAGGATGCGCCGGTGGTGCCGGCGATAGAGCTCGCCGAAGGCGCGGCCGTCGGCGCGCTCGCGACAGCGCCGCACCAGCTCGCCGTCGGCGAGCCGCTCCAGCCGGGCTTCGAACACCGCGGGACCTCCCCGGCGATTGTCGTCGGCACGCCCGGGGGAGGTCAAGGCGCCCACCGGAGACGGCAGCAGGCAGGCGGCGGCGCGGCTCATGTTGCGGAGACACGCCGAGGGGGGCGGAATGCACACCCCGGCCCGCGATCCCCCGCGGACGGATAGAGGACATCACCCCCGGGCGGGATCGCGCTCCGGTCCCTCAGGTCGAGGGGGGCCCGGGCGACGCCTCGCGGCGACGCCGGCCGCGAGCCCACGCCGCCCCGCCCAGGGCGATGGCCGCCAGCGCCGCGGCGACGGCCCAGGCCCACGCCGGCAGCCCGCGCCGCGGTGGGAAGGCGACCCCCGTGTCGCCGCGGCCGACCAGTACCCACGCCGCCCAGTGATACGGGTGGCGCCAGCGGGCATCGGCGCGCAACGCGGCGCGCGCCCGTTGCAGCGCCTCGCCCCGCGGGACGCCCTGACGCAGGGCCCCGTAGAAGGCTGCCATGAAGGCGGCGGCGGACTCGTCGTCGACGTTCCACAGGCTCGCCACCACTGCGTCGGCCCCGGCGTGGAGGAAGGCGCGGGTGACCCCGACCATCCCCTCGCCGGTCACCAGCTCGCCGAGCGCCGATCCGCACGCCGACAGCGTCACCAGCTCGGCGGCGAGCGGCAGCTCGAGGATCTCCCGCACCTGCAGCAGCCCGTCGTGCGCGGCGTCTCCCGGGGCCAGCACCAGCCCGGAGCGGGCCGAAGAGACCGGGTCCAGCCAGCCGTGACTGGCCAGGTGCAGCACCGAGTAGTCGCCGAGCGCCATCGCCCGCAGCTGCGCCTCGCTGGCCGCCGCGCCGGTGAGCACCGTGGCGTCGTCCTCGCCCCACAGCGCCGCCACCCGGCGCGCCTCCCGCTCCGAGTGCGGCAGCGGCGGCAGGTGGCGCAGCTGCTCCAGGGCGGCGGCGCGGCTGGTTCCATCTCCCGAGCCGCCGCCGTACTCGGCGCCGCCCAGGGCGAGCAGGCGCGGCGCCGGCGCCGCGCCGCGCCCAGCGCCCAGCGCCAGCGCGGCAGCGGGGAGATAGGAAGTGGCGACCAGATCGCCCATCAGGCGGCCGTCGGCGAGCGGCAGCGCTTCGAACGGGAGATAGAACATCGCGCCATCGGGGACCAGCAGCAGGCGCCGGGGCAGCCGCGAGGGATCGAGGCCGGCCAGCAGCAGGGCGGACAGCCGCGCCGGCTCCTCCGCGGTGCCCTGCGGGTGCGCGAAGGCGGCGTAGGCGCTGCGGACGGCGCCTTCCACCTCCCGCCGCCCGGGCAGCAGGCGGTACTCGAGCGACCCCGGCCACACCAGCCAGCGATGGGAGCTGTCGGCGCCGAGAAAGAAGGCGAGCAGCGCCTCCCCGGGACGCAGTGCGGCCTGCACCTCGGCCAGCGGCGTCGCCTGCGGGTAGCGG
>DATKEH010000199.1:0-5079 GCA_035546355.1 Thermoanaerobaculia bacterium | reverse complement strand
TGGCCCAGACCCTTGCAGACCGGCGTGACGACAACTCTCGCGTTGAATCCGCGTCCCACGCCCGCACAAGCGGCCGGACGGTCAACCTCACCCGCCCCTGGGGACCTCGTCGAGCCCCTTCATGCATAGTCCGGGCTAGGGGGCCGGCCTCTGCGCCGACCCGGGCGGCGACGGAGCCCCGCCCCTACGACGGCGGGAAGCCGGTGCGGTCGAACAGCCCCGGCAGCTCGCCGCTGTCGGGCTCTGCGCCCGCCAGATGGTAGCTCTTCGACAGCCCGCTCGACAGCTGGTAGATGTCGACGTCCACCTCGGAGGTGGTGCTCTTGATGATCGTCGGCCAGAGGAAGCCGTTGGGCTTGGGGCCGACGATGCGCACCTGCACCTCGGCCCTGGCGGCCACCGCGCCCTGGTAGCAGACCGTCTCGGGCAGGCAGGCGGTCATGTGGGTGGCGGGGAACCCCGGCTGCCCTTGCGGGGTGATGGTCACCCGGAAGCAGAAGTCGGGGAACGCGGGATCGAAGTCGAAACCGTCGGGGCAGTCGGGCTCGGCCCCGCCGCCGCCGCCACCTCCCCCGCCCCCGCCGCCGCTGCCCAGGAAGGCCTGCATGTAGGCGAAGCTGTCGGAGAAGCGGCCGTCGATCTCGCGGTTGCTGACGACGTCGCAGGCGTCGCTGCAGTTGGTGCCACAGCAGCCCAGCAGCTGCCCCACGACCTGCAGGTTGGAGTCGACCAGCAGACCCCCGGAGCTGCCGCCGTCGGTGGCGTTCTCCACCGCGTCGGAGTAGAGGAAGCGGCTCTGGGGCGCCGACACCGCGCAGGTCTCCCCCACCGGCAGCGACAGCGCCTGGACGCTGTTGAAGTGTTGCGCCATGCCGTCGGGATGGGAGATGCGGTAGTAGGTGTCGCCGGCGCCGATGAAGTCGGTGCGCCAGCCGAGGAAGACGCGATTGGCGGGTACCGAGTTGAGCAGCAGCAGGCTGAAGTCGGGGAACGAGGGGTACTGCCCCGAAGCCTGGATCGTCGAGCCGTTGCTCCGCGGCAGGCCCGCGAGTGTCTTTCCCTGGGCGCAGCTGTCGCTGTGATAGTCCCAGAAGACGATCAGGCTCGCCGCCGCCGAGCTGTTCGAGATGCAATGGTTGGCGGTCAGGAAGTACGGGGTGCCGGGCTGGCTCTTGCTGTTGACCAGCCCGCCGGTACAGGCGAAGGTCGACCCGCCGTCGACGTAGCGCATGTGGCCCACGGCGCGCCGCAGCTGGGCGATGCCCGGCAGATCGGAGTCGTCGTAGCACATGGCGTCGACCAGACAGCTCTGGTGGTCGCGCTCGGCGGCCGCGGCCCCGGTCAGGGGCGCCCCAGTCTCGTCGAGGGCGAACTCCTGGCTCACCCGAGCCAGGCGAAAGCCCCGGTCGGCGTCTGCCGCCCCCTCCGGCACCACCACCTCGAGGGTCAGCCGCTCCCCCTCCACCGGCGGCGTCCACAGCTCGCGGCCGCCGTCCAGCAGCTCGAGCCCGAAGGCGTGCGCCTCGCCGCCGGGCTCGCCGTAGACCCACATGCGGGTGCCCTCCGGCAGCCGTACGTCGGTGAGCTGGAGGCGCAGGTGTCGGGCGCCGGCGACCTCCACCGCCGCCGTCCATACCGTCTCGCCGGAGGGCAGGCTCATCCGCTCGCCCACCGCGCGGCCGCGGCCGCTGCGCTCGAGCCCCGCCACGCCTTCGCCGAAACGCGCCTCCAGCGCCTCGGGCAGCGGCCGGCTGAAGCCCACCTGCAGCGGCGTGCGACCGGCGCGGTTCCAGGCGGCGAGGGCCTCGAGCTGCTCGACCGCCGCCACCTCGGCCCGCTCGAGCGCCGCCACTGGCGGCACCCCCAGGGCCTCGGCGAGACGTGAGGGCGCCGGTGCCGCGCGCTCGACGGCCGTCGGTGCCTCGAACGGGCCGAGCGACTCGCCCTGCAGCGGCGTGGCGACGGCCAGGGCGGTGAGAGCGAGGAGGAAGCCGAAGGGGTGCCGTGTCATGGAGCAGCTCCGCGTGATGAAGCGGTTATTGTAGCCGACGGCAGGATCCCCCGCACGCGGGGCGGCGCGGCGGCCGGCTCCCACGACCCGGCGGAGGCGTCATGGGCCGTCGTTGGGGCCGTCGTCGGGGCGCCCCTCCGCGGCCGCCCGGCGCAGGTCCCGCGCCCTCCCCACCAGGTGCGCCAGCTCCGCCACCCGGGAGTCGCCCGGATGCTCGGCCACCAACCGCTGCGCGCGGCGGAACAGCTCCTCGAGGTCGTCGCCGCGCGCCCAGGGGGAGTCGCGCAGCGCCTCGGCAAAGCGCGCCACCACGGTGGCCAGGCGGAGCTCCCGCGGCGCCTCCTCCCAGCTGCCGTGGAGCGTGGCGAGCGGGATCGGCAGCTCCGCCTCGACGAAGCCGTCGGGTCGCCGCTGTCGCCGCAGCGGCCCGTAGTCGTCCTCTCGCGCGATCCCCTCGGCGCCGCCGACAGGCCGGTAGCGCACGCGCAGCGTCCCGAGGGGCCTCGGGTCGCCCTGCCGAGGCTCCACGCCGGGCCGCAGCTCGAGCTCGTACAGCGCGGTCACCGTATGGCCGGCGCCGATCTCCCCGCCGTCCACGCGGTCGTCGCGGAACCGCGGGTCGGGGATGTCGCGGTTCTCGTAGCCGAGCAGGCGGTAGCGCGCCACCAGCCGCGGGTCCAGCTCGAGCTGCGCCCGCGCCTCGGCCGCCACCGTCTCCAGGGTGCCGGTCAGCTCCTCGACGAAGAGGCGGCGGGCCTCGGCGAGGGTGTCGACGTAGGCGTAGCGGCCGTCGCCGCGATCCGCCAGCTGCTCCATCAGCACGTCGTTGTAGTTGCCCATGCCGAAGCCGACCGCGGTCAGCTCGATCCCCTGCCGCGCGGCGTCGCCGATGCGCTCCAGGATCGAGCCGGCGCCGGTCCGCCCGACGTTGGCGACGCCGTCGGAGCAGAGGATCACCCGCCGGGCCGCGCCCGGGCGGCCGCTCTGCTCGAGCATGCGGTAGCCCAGCACCAGCCCCTCTTCGGCGTTGGTGGCGCCGGCAGGCACCAGCCGGCCGATGGCGGCCCGCAGCCTCTCGCGGTCGCCGCTGAGCGGCAGCAGCACCTCGCCCCGGCCGCCGTAGACCACCAGGCCGACGCGGTCCCGCGGGCCGAGCTGGCCGATCAGCAGCTCGAGGCTGCGCCGCACCAGCCCCAGTCGGTCCTCGCCGGCCATCGAGCCGGAGACGTCGACCACGAAGGCGAGGTCGGCCGGCCGCCGCTCGGCGCGGGTCACCTCGCGGGCGGTGACCGCGAGCCGCAGCAGGTGGCGGCGCTCGCCGGGCGCCCACGGCGACGGCGCGCCCTGCGCGCGCAGGGCGAAGCCGCCGCGCCGCGGCGGTGGGTCGCCGTAGCGGAAGGCGTTGACCAGCTCCTCCACGCGCACCGCCGCGGCCGGCGGCAGGTGCCCGTCGCCGAGGTAGCGCCGCACCACTCCCCAGGAGCCGGTGTCGACCTCCAGCCCGAAGGTCGACCGCGGGTCGTCCTCGGTGTCGACGAAGGGGTTGATCCCCCAGCTGTCGAAGAACACGTCGCCGTACGGCTGATCGTGGGGCTCGGCGGTGCCGCCCGTGGAGGGGGCCGGCGCCCGCAGCGGGCGCTCGGCCGGCGAAGGCAGCGGGCGTTCGGCCGGCGCCGGCCCGGGTTCCGGCTGCGGAGGGGGCGGCGGCGCGTCCTCTCGGCCGGCCGTCTGGAGCCGCTCGCGCTCGCCGGCTCCCGCGGAGATGCGGTCGGCTCGCGCATCCGGCGCTCGCTGCAAGACCGCCGACGGATCCCGTGAAGTCGGCGTCTTCTCGAGCTCCTCGCTGGTGACGACCGACAGATCTTCCGGCGCCTGCGCCGCACGCGCCTCCGGCTCGGACCCCGCCTCTTCGCGCTCGGCCCGCAAGGGCGCCGGCTGGGAGTGCTCCACCGGCGCCGCCGGCCCGCTCACGGGGGCCGCACCGGCTGCCGCCGACAGCTCCTGCTCGCCGGTCGCGACGGCCTGCCACCGCGGCGCCACCCGCACCACCCACACGGCCAGCAGCCCGCCGCCCACCAGGGTGAGCAGAGAGGCGGCGAGGAGCCAGGAGCGCGAGCGCGCGGCCGGCTGCCGCCGCAGGGCCACAGGCGCGACGAGGGTCGGGCGCGACAGCTGCGCCGGGACCTCCCGCCGCAGCCGCTCGAGCAGCTCCGCCGGCGGCTCGGGGAGGAGATCCTCGCGCAGCAACCGCTCGATGCGCGCTTCGTCGGAGCGCTTCATGGGGTGTCCTCCTCGCAAGACTGGCGCAGCAGGCGCAAGGCGCGAGCCAGGCGTTTGCGGATCGCCATCGGGGTGACGCCCTCGCTGCGGGCGATCTCCCGCACCGGCAGGCCGACCCAGTAGCGGGCGGTGACCGTGAAGCGAAGCTCGTCGGGAAGCGCGCTCACGGCCCGGCGCAAGCGCCGCGCCTCGTCCTCGGCGACCGCGCGCTCGGCGGGGCCGGGGGCGGGATCGGGCACCGCGGCGACCCATTCCGCGTCCGGGCCGGGTAGGAGCCGGGGGCGCCGCAGATGGTTGCACCAGGTGGTGTAGGCGATCCGGTAGAGCCAGGTGGAGAGCTGGGAGCGGCCGTCGAAGCGCGACAGCGCCTGCCACGCCTTGCGGTAGGTCTCCTGGGTGAGATCCGCGGCGAGCTCGGCGTCGCCGCCGCACAAGCGATGCAGCGCGCCGTAGACCTGGCGATAGGTGGCCTCCACCAGGCGCTCGCCGGCGGTCCGATCGCCTCGCGACAGCGACGCCAGCAACCCTCCCTCGTCGATCGGCGCGAGCCCCTCCGGCATCGGTACCCTCCCCGCGGCGTGGAGCGATCGAACGGCCATCTCGCCCCTTTAGACCCGCGAAGGGAGGATAAGGAAACCGGCTGCCCAGACAAAGCAAAGGGGAGGGCCCGCAGGGACCCTCCCCCCTAACCCTCCGACTCCCTCAGCTCAGACTCGTCGCACCAGATGCATGACGAGCCCGATGACGAACAGAACCAGGAAGATGAAGAACAGGATCCTGGCGATCCC
>DATKEH010000198.1:0-9308 GCA_035546355.1 Thermoanaerobaculia bacterium | reverse complement strand
ACCTGCTCGCGGCCGGCGTCGGGCCGCCCCAGGGCGATGTTGGCGGCGACGGTAACCGAGAACAGGAAGGTCTCCTGCGGCACCATGGCGATGGCGGCGCGCAGCTGCTGCAGGGGGATCTGGTGGATCGGAAGGCCGTCGAGGAAGAGCGAGCCGGGGGGCGGGTCGAGCAGCCGGGGGATCAGCGACAGCAGCGTCGACTTGCCGGCCCCGGTGTGCCCGACCAGGGCGACCGTCTGGCCCGGCCGCACCGCCAGCTCGACGGCCGCGAGCGCGGGCGGCTGCCCCTCGCCGTAGGCGAACGACAGGTCGCGGAAGAGCACCTCGCCGGCGATCCGCTGCGGCCGCACCAGCGGCTCGACGTCGCGGATGGCGGGCTCGATGTCCATCACTCGCCGGATCCGCCCCAGCGACGCGGAGCCGCGCTGCACCAGGTTGATCACCCAGCCGATGGCGACCATCGGCCAGATCAGCTTGGCGAGGAAGAAGTTGAAGGTGACGAACTCGCCGATGGTGATGGCGTCGCCCGACACCAGCCGGCCGCCGTACCACAGCACGGCCACGAAACCCACTCCGACGAGCACCTGCAGCAGCGGGTGGAAGGCGGAGGTCCAGAGGATGAGCCGGCGGTTGCGCGCCACGTACTCGTCGTTGCGGCGGGCGAACAGCGACTCCTCCCATGCCTCGCGGGCGTAGGCCCGCACCACCCGCAGGCCGGCGAGGTTCTCCTGCACGCGCGTGGACAGATCGGAGAAGGTCTCCTGCACCCCCTCGAACAGCACGTGGATCCGCTGGCCGAAGACCTGGGTGGCGATCGCCACCAGCGGCATCGGCGCCAGGGCGAGGAGGGACAACCGGGGGTGGATGGCGAACATGAAGGCCAGCGAGCCGGCGGCGGTGAAGACGGTGTTGGCGCTGTACATGATGGCCGGGCCGCACAGCATGCGCACCGCCTGCAGGTCGTTGGTCGCGCGCGCCATCAGGTCGCCCGTCGGGTGGTCGTGATAGAAGGTCTGGGGCAGCCTCTCGAGGTGGCGGAACAGGTCGTCGCGGAGGTCGTTCTCGATGTCGCGGCTCATCGACACCAGGGTCATCCGCTGCAGGTAGGTGAAGATGCCCCGCACCAGGGCCACCGCCACCAGCAGGGCGCCATAGGCGACCAGCGTCCCCATCGCCGGCGCGCGGCGGAAGGTGTCCACCGCCTGGCCGACGAGCAGCGGCGCCGCCATCCCCACCGCCACGCTGGCGATGACCGCGAGGATCCCCCGCACCAGCGCCCGCCGGTAGCGGCGGAAGTAGGGCAGGAGGTGGCGCAGGCGCCTCAGGCCATCACCTCCCGGGTCGCCGGCTCGGGCACCGACAGCCGGTACCCGACCGCCACGTCGCGCCAGCCGTCGGGGTGCAGCGGCCGCTCCCCCGCGGCTGCGCGGCGCACCGCCTCCAGGCGCAGGATGGGCCTCCCCTCGGCGAGGTACTTGGCCTCGTAGTTGGTACGCGGCCCCTCGGCCCACGGCCCCTCCCGCGGCGTCACCACGACCCCCGGGTAGGCCGCCAGCAGGGAGGCCACCACCTCTCCGTACCGCAGGTGATCGGTGGCGAAGAAGAGCCGCCCTCCCGGCGCCAGCAGGCCCAACACCAGGTCGATCGACGAGGGGTCGAAGAGCCGCCGGCGCTGGTGCCGCGCCTTGGGCCAGGGGTCGGGGAAGTAGACGTGCACCGCCCGCGCCAGCTCCGGCGGCAACAGGGCGGCGAGCAGCGCCTCGGCCTCGCCGCGCACCGCCAGCAGGTTGCGGGCGCCCCGCCGGCGCATCCGCTCGACCAGCAGCCCCCAGTACTGCGCCGCCACCTCGATGCCGAGGAAGCGGGTGCCCGGAGCGGCGAGGGCCCGCCGCAGCAGGTACCTCCCCTTGCCGAAGCCGATCTCCACCTCCCACGGTCCGCCTCCCGCGAGCAGCGCGCCGGGGTCGAACGGCGCCGTCAGCTCGGCCAGTGTCCGCTCGCTGTCGCGATTCGCCAACGTCACGCTGGAGCGCATCACCGGCCTCGGGCCGCGTCGGGCGCCATCGCCACCGTCTCGGCGCCCGCCTCCGCCGCCGCCGGCGCGACGGCCGCGACCTCCCCGGATCCCGGCGGGTCGGCCCAGTAGTCGAAGAAGGTGTACCACTGGTCGGGGCACCGGCGCACGGCGGCCTCGAGCTGCCGCACCCAGGCGGCGACCCCGCCGGCCAGCGCCGCCTCGCGCTCTCTCCCCTCGGCGAGGACGATCGGCTCGCCGAAGGTGGCGCGGAAGCGGTAGCTCTCGGTGTAGGTGAGGAAGGTCGGAACCAGCGGCGCGCCGGTGAGCAGCGAGACCAGGAACGGCCCGCGCGGGAAGGGCACCGGCTGGCCGAAGAACGGCGCCGCCACGCCCCGCCCGTCGAAGTCGCGGTCCCCCTGCATGGCGACCACCCCGCCCGCGCGCAGCGCCCGCAGCACCGGCAGGCTCGACCAGCTGCGGCCGGGCTGGATGGCGATCTCCTCGACCCCGGCGCGGCGGCGCAGCTGGCTGCGGAAGCGCTCGGCGTCGGCGTACCGGTCGGGGACGTAGACGATCGACACCGGCAGGTCCCGCTGCCCGAGGAGGATGCCGCCGAGCTCCCAGTTGCCGAGGTGGGCGGTGAGGAGGATCGCCCCCCGCCCCTGGGCCAGCACCGCCTCGAGACCCTCCATCCCCTCGACGCCGGCCAGCAGACGGCGCCCCTCCTCGGCGGGCAGCTGGGCGAAGCGGAAGAGGTCGACCCAGTAGTAGGCGAAGTGGCGCAGCGTCCGGCTTACCCCCCGCCGCACCCGCCAGGAGCGTCGCGAGGCGCCGAGGATCCGCGCCAGGTTGCCGGCGATGGCCCGCTTCGGCCGCGGGTAGACCGCCATGACCAGGAAGATCACCCACCGCGCGTTGAGCAACAGCCACCAGCGCGGCCAGCGCGGGGCGATGCGGGCGAGCGTGGGGAACCCGCGCCGCAATGCCCAGCGGTGCAGGGCGTCGGTGAGGCGGCTCGGGCGCGGCAGGCGATACTGCACGTTTCAGGGCCGCCGCAGCGCGGAGCTCGCGGAGGAGGGAGCGGTCGCGGTCACAGCAGGTCTCCACGGCCGGATCGGCGCAGCGCGGCGATGAGGCTGCGCACCTCCTGCGACCGCTCCTTGGGTATCACCAGCACCGCGTCGCCGGTGCGCACGACCACCAGCCCCGTCACCCCGAGCGCGGCGATCGCGCCCTCTTCGGACACCAGCAGCGAGTCGGCGCAGTCGACAGCCACCACCTCCCCGCGCAGGGCGTTGCCCGCCGTGTCGGCGGGCAGCACCTCCGCCAGCGCCTGCCACGACCCCAGGTCGCTCCAGCCGCAGTCCAGCGGCAGAGTGGCGAGATCGTCGAGGCGCTCCATCACCCCGTGGTCGATGGAGATCGCCGGCAGGCGCCCGTAGAGCTCCGCGCGGCGCCCCGGTGCGGCGGCGAGGGCGGCGAGCCCCGCCGCCAGCTCCGGCAGGTGACGCTCGACCCGGCGCAGCAGGGTGTCGCCGCGAAAGGCGAAGATGCCGGCGTTCCACAGGTGTCGGCCGCTGCGCAGGAAGGCCTCCGCCCGCGGCCGATCCGGCTTCTCGACGAAGCGCACCACCCGGCGCAGCCCCGACGCGGGATCGAGCATCTCGCCGAGCTCGAGGTAGCCGTATCCGGTCTCCGCCCGCCCGGGCACCACGCCGAGCGCCAGCACCCGGTCGTCGCGATCCGCCACCGCGGCCGCTTCGGCCAGCGTGCGGCGCAGCGCGACCGGGTCGCCGACCCGGTGGTCGGCGGGCAGCACCAGCACCGGCCCCCGCCGCGCCGCCGGCGGCATCGACTGCACCGTCCAGGCGATCGCCGCGGCGGTGTCGCGCCCCTCCGGCTCCGCCAGCACCTGCTCCGCCGGCACCTCGGGCAGCTCCTGGCGCACCGCCGCCTCGAGCGCGCGGGTGGTGCACACCCACACCCGCTCGGGCGGCACCAACGGCGCCAACCGCCCCACCGTCCGCGCCAGCAGGCTCTCCTCCCCTTCCAGCGGCAGCAGCTGCTTGGGGCGTACCTGCCGCGACAGCGGCCAGAATCGCGTGCCACTGCCGCCGGCGAGGACCAGGGCCTGCATGGGTCGGTGGCCTTCCGCCTCAAACCGACGGCGGCTGCGCCGCCGTCATGGGGTCGTCAGCGGGCGAATCGACCCCACGGTGTCTCTCTGCCACCCCTCTCACCCCTGCCCCTGGGGTCCACCACGGCACGCCTCGGGAGCCTGGGCTCGGCACCTGTTCGGGTCGGGCGCGTCTACCGCCCCTTGGCGCTCGCCTGCGACTGGCGGGCGAGCTCGTCGTCGATGATCTCGGCAAAGGCCTCGTACGGCTGTGCCCCGGAGAGGAAGCGGCCGTTGATGAACACCGCCGGCGTGCCGCTGACGCCGATCACTGCCCCGGCCTTGAGGTCCGCAGCCACCTGCTCCTCGTACTTACCCGACTCCAGGCACTGGGCGAAGGTCGCGGTGTCGAGGCCGAGCCGCTCGGCCTTGGCCTTGAGATCGGGCACCGACAGGGTCTTCTGCTCCTCGAACATCAGGTCGTGCATCTCCCAGAACTTGCCCTGGTCGTGGGCGCACAGGGAGGCCTCGGCGGCCTTCTGGGCCTGCGGGTGGATGTTCAGCGGGAACTGGCGGAAGACGATCCGCACCTTGTCGCCGTAGCTCTCGTGGATCTGGTCCAGGGTGGGAACGACGCGGGCGCAGAAGGGGCACTGGAAGTCGGAGAACTCGACGAGGGTGACCGGGGCGTCCGCGGGGCCCCTGGCCGGGTGCCCGTCGGCCACCACCTCGACCCGCGGCGTCTGGAGATACGTCTCCACCGCGTACTTGCCGCGCAGCTCGGCGAAGAAAGCCTCCCGCGCCTCTAGCTGCTTCTGCTGCGTCAGGTGGCCGCGGATCTGGTCGACGATCCGCTCCTTGGCCGGCAGACCCTGGGGCCGCTGCTGCTGCAGCTGGATGTAGAAGGCGTCGATGTCGGCGTCGGTGACCTCGGGCGTGGGGATCTCGGCGCTCAGCGCCTCGGCGGTGGTGCCGCGCGCGGCCGCCTCGAGCTCGAGCAGCCGCTGCTCGACCAGCGAATCGAGGGCGTCCAGCAACGCCTGCTGCCGCTCCTGGTTGTGCCGCACCTCGAACTGCAGGCGCTGGACGTCGAGCTGCTCCAGCTTGTCGGCGGCGGCGAGCTCCAGCTCGGCCCGGGTCACCGGCTCGCCCTGGATCACCGCCACGGGCCCGTCGGCGGCGGCCTCGGCCTTCTTCGGGTCGGCCTTGGCCTCGACGCTCTCGCCCGACAGGATCCAGCCGAAGGCGAGCAGCAGCACGCCGGTGACGAGCAGCAGCAGCGTTCTTCGGCCGGTGACGGTGGGGGGATGCTCTTGCTTCATCGTGATACCTCGACTCGGGACGTTCTCGGTGGGATGGCGTGGCGGGAGGGGACCCCGGCCGACACGGAGGACGTATTCTAGACCTTGGCCCCGGATTCGACAAATCGCCGCGCCACCAGCCCCTCGAGGATGCGGGACGCCGGGATGGCGCGCAGCCGCAGCCGCGGCGCCTCCAGCAGCTCGGCGGCCAACGCCAGCAGCGCGCGGCGGCCGCCAGTGCCCGGCGGCAAAGCGAGCGCCGCCTGCTTGGCGGCGGCGGCGGCGAATGCCCAGGGGCGCTCGGCGCGCAGGTCCTCCCAGCCGCCCACGGCGCCCAGCGCCGCCGCGGCGACCAGCAAGTAGGCCGGGGAGCCGGTCGCCTGCCAGCTCTCGGTGGCGCGGCGCAGCTCGTCGGCCACCTCGGCGACCCGCTCGGGCGGCAGCGCCTCGGGGCCGCCGAGGTAGAGGGCCCACGAGCGGCTACGCAGCGTCGGCAGCAGCTCGTCCAGGGACGGCGCCAGGAGCAGGAAGTTCCGCGGCGCCCGCACCGGCGGCTCCTCGAGCACCTTGAGCAGCGCATTGGCGGCCTCCCCGGTGAGCGACCCGGCCTCGGCGACCACCACCACCTGGCCGCGTGCCTCGAAGGGCGACTGCTGGGTCAAGCGCAGGGCGGCGCGCGCCGCCTCCACCGAAGTGGAGGCCTTGAGGTCGCGACGCACGACCGCGAGGTCGGGATGGAAGGCGTCGTCCGCCGCCAGCGTGATGCGGCGACAGTGGCGGCAGGCGCCACAGGGGCGCGCCGCCGGCTCGGCGGCGCACAGCAGGATGCGGGTCAGGCCCTCGGCCGCCGCCAGCCGCTGCTCCCCCAGACCCCCGTGCAGGATCACCGCCGGGTAGAGGCGTCCCTGCCGGGCGAGCTCCTGCGCCGCCGCGAGCTTCACCGGTGCTCTCCCGCCAGCAGCTCCGCCAGGGCCTGCCGCACGGCCGCCGCCGTGGCGCCCTTGTCGCCGGCCGAGTCGATGATCCGGAAGCGCTGCGGCTCGCGGCCAGCGAGCGCCAGAAACCCTTCGCGCACCCGCTGATAGAAGACCAGCTCCTCGCCGTCGAGGCGATCGATGGCGCGGCGGGCGACGCGGCGCGGCGACTGCCCCCGGCGCCGGGCCTCCTCCGCCGCCAGGTCGAACAGCAGCGTCAGGTCCGGGCGCCGGCCGCCGGTGGCCAGCTGGTCGGCGGCGGCGATGCGTTCCAGGGGCACGCCCCGCCCGTGCCCCTGATAGGCCACGGTGGAGTCGGAGAAGCGGTCGCACAGCACCCACGAGCCGCGTGCCAGCGCCGGATCGATGACCTCGATCAGGTGCTGCCGGCGGCTGGCGGCGACCAGCAGCAGCTCGACCATGCCGTCCATGCCGCCGAACCGGTCGTCGAGAAACACCGAACGGATGGCGGAGCCGAGCTGCGTGCCGCCGGGCTCTCGCGTCCTCACCACCTCGATCCCCTGCCGCTCCAGCCACCCGGCGGCCGTCGCCAGCTGGGTGGACTTGCCGCTGCCATCGAGCCCCTCGAAGGTGACGAAGCGGGCGCGGCCGGGGGACATCGCCGCGGAAGTTAGCACGAGCTACAGCAACGCCACGCCCTTGATCTGGGCGAAGACCGCCTGGCCCGGCGCGAGGCCCAGCTCCCTCAGCGAGTGGCGGCTGATGCGGGCGAGCAGCCGCGTGCCGCCGACGTCGACGGTGACCAGGGGCGACGGGGTGTCGGCGCCGGCCACCTCGACCACCGTGGCGGGCAGCACGTTGAGGATGCTGGTGCGTCCCGGCGGTGCGAGGGCCAGGCTGACGTCACGGGCCAGCACCCGCACCCGTCGCCGCTCTCCCGGCTGCGCCCCTTTCACCCGGGGCAGCCGCAAGCTGGCGCCGGCGACGCGCAGCAGGGTGAGGTCACCGCCGGCGTCCATGCCCTCGACCCTCCCGTCGGCGACGGCGGCCACCTCGTCGTCGGCCACCAGTGCCACCCCCTGGAGACGCGATGCCAGCTCCGTCACCGGCCCGGTCGCGACCACCCGCCCCGCTTCCAGCAGCACCACCCGGTCGGCCAGCCGCAACACCTCCTCCAGCGCGTGGGTCACATACAGCACGGGTACCGAGAGCTCGCGGTGGAGCCGCTCGAGCCAGGGCAGGATGGCGGCCTTGCCGGTGGCGTCCAGCGACGCCAGCGGCTCGTCGAGCAGCAGCAGCCGCGGTCCGCACAGCAGCGCGCGCGCCACCGCCACCCGCTGCCGCTCGCCGCCCGACAGGCGCTGCGGTCGACGGTCGAGCAAGCCGCCGAGCCCCAGCCACTCCACCGCCCGGTCGACCGGCACCCGCCGCCGCGGCGGCGGCGTGCGAGCGAGGCCGTATTCGAGGTTGCCGCGCACCGTCAGGTGGGGGAACAGCGCCCCCTCCTGGAAGACGTAGCCCACGCCGCGGCGGTGGGTAGGGACGAAGGCGGAGCGTCCGCCGCCCTGCCAGACCTCTCCGGCGAGCGCGACCACGCCCAGCGCCCGGCGCTCGAGCCCGGCGACGATCCGCAGCAAGGTGCTCTTCCCCGCGCCCGAGGGACCGAAGATCGCCGTGACGCCGCTGCCGGGGAGACGGAGATCGACCTCCAGGGACAGGCCGGGCAGGGGCAGCCGCACGGCTATCCGCAGCCCGCCGGCCGCCTCGCGGCCCGTCTGCGAGCCGGCGCTCATTCCCCGGCCGCCGGCCGGCGCCGCGTGGCGTACACCAGCAGCAGCACCGCGAACGAGAAGGCCAGCAAGGTCAGCGACAGGGCGTGCGCCTGGCCGTACTCGAGGGCCTCGACGTGGTCGAAGATGGCGATCGACGCCACCCGGGTACGGCCAGGGATGTTGCCGCCGATCATCAGCACCACCCCGAACTCGCCGACGGTGTGCGCGAAGCCGAGCACCGTGGCGGTCAAAAAGCCGCGGCCGGCCAGCGGCAGCGCGACGGTGCGGAAGCGGTCGACGGGCCCGGCACCGAGGGTGGCCGCCGCCTCCAGCGGCAGCCGCCCCACGGCCGCGAAGGCCGCTTGCAGGGGCTGCACGACGAAGGGCAGCGAGTAGAGCACCGATCCGATCACCAGGCCGCCGAAGCTGAACACCAGCGGCGGCCCGCCGAGCCGCTGCCACACCCCGCCCACGGGCCCCTGCGGCGCCAGCCCTACCAGCAGGTAGAACCCCAGCACCGTCGGCGGCAGCACCAGCGGCAGGGCCACCACCGCCTCGATCGGCGGACGCCAGCGAGATCGGGTGCGGGCCAGCCACCAGGCGAGCGGGGTGCCGAGCAGCAGCAGGACCACCGTGGTGACGGTCGCCAGCTGCAGCGTCAGCAGCAGGGGGGCGGGATCGAGCCTCATGGCTCCGGCAGCCCGTACCCGGCGGCGGCGATGCGCCGCCGCCCCTCCTCGCCGCGAAGGAAGGCCACCGCCGCATGCGCCGCCGGATTGTCGCCCCCACGGCGCAGCAGGACGGCCTGCTGCTCCAGCGGCTCGTACAGCCGTTCCGGCACCAGCCACCACGAGCCGGCGCCGCCGGCCGCCAGGACCTGCGCCAGCGCCACGAACCCCGCCTCGGCGTTGCCGGTCGCCACGAACTGGAAGACCTGCCCCACGTCCTGACCGTAGACCAGCCGCGGCCGCAGGCGATCGGCCAGCCCCAGCCGCTCCAGGGCGGTCAGCGCCGCGCTGCCGTAGGGCGCGATCCGCGGGTTGGCCAGCGCGATCGGCCGCGCAGCGGCCCCTTGCAGCGCTTCGGGCCCGGTGACGGCCCCGGCCCGCGCGCTCCACAGCACCAGCCGCCCCCGGGCATAGGTGAAGCGGCTGCCGGGCACCGCCA
>DATKEH010000197.1:0-9136 GCA_035546355.1 Thermoanaerobaculia bacterium | reverse complement strand
CATCGACGCCACCGAGTGGGTCGGCCCCTACGACGACGAGAAGCTGGGCTTCCACAAGGTGGCCAAGCTCTACTACTACCCGGGGTGGTGGGAGCCGGGGCCCTCGCTGTCGTTCTACGTCAACCGCCGGCAGTGGGAAAGACTGCCGGAGACCTACCGCGAAGTCCTGCGCTGCGCCTCGCGCGATGCGGCCCGCGCCATGCAGACCCGCTACGACGCCAAGAACCCGCCGGCCCTCGAGCGCCTGCTGGCGGCCGGAGTGGAGCTGCGCCCCTTCTCCCGCGAGATCCTCGACGCGGCCCGCCGGGCGGCGCAAGGCATCCTGGAGGAGAACGCCGCTCGCGACGCCGCGTTCCGCCACGTATACGACCGCTGGAAGGCCTTCCGCGACAGGAGCTTCCGCTGGTTCGGCACCGCCGAGCTCGCCTACGCGGAGTTCTCCTTCATCCGACCGGAGCCGCGATGAGCACCGAGATCCTGCAGCACTTCTGCCGCCGCTGCTCGACGCTGCTCGACGGCGACGCCGTCGCCTGCCCCTCCTGCGGCGCCTCGCCGCCGTCGCAAGGCTGGACCCGCGACTCCCTGCTCGGGACCACGGTGGTCGGCGGGCAGTACCGGGTGTTGCGACGGCTCGGCGAGGGGGGGTTCGGCGTCGTCTACGAGGTGGAGACGGTGGTGGGTCGGTTGCGGCGGGCACTCAAGGTGTCGGGCACTCAATGGGCCGCCAACCCCGCGGTGCAGGAGCGTTTCGTCAACGAGGCGCTGGTGCTCGAGGAGATCAACCACCCCAACGTCGCCCGCTGCTACGCCGTCGGTCTGCTCGAGGCGGAGGGGGCCCCCTACCTGCTGCTCGAGCTGGTCGACGGGATCGATCTCGAGCAGCTGCTGTGGGGCGAGGGCGAGGAGCCGCGGCTCGTCGACCCCCTGCGGGCGCTGCGTCTGGCCAAACAGCTCGCCTCGGGGCTGGCAGCGGCGCACCAACGCGGCATCCTGCACCGCGACCTGAAGCCGGCCAACGTCATGCTGGTGCGCGCGGGCAGACCCGGCGAGCAGGTCAAGGTCCTCGACTTCGGCATCGCCAAGCTGATCCCCGACGGCAAGGCGTCGACCGCCAACATCGTCGGCACGCCGCAGTACATGGCGCCAGAGCAGTTCCTTCCCGGCACGCCCCTCGACGCGCGCCTCGACATCTGGCAGCTCGGCGCGCTGCTGTACTTCATGCTCACCGGCAGCCCTCCCTACCCCGTCGCGGAGGGGGACCGCGTCCTCGGCATGATCAGCCGCCACGAGGCGCACCGCGAGTCCGGCCCGCACCCCGTCGCCCGGCGCGGCGAGCTGACCGCCTTCGCGCCGCTCGACGAGTACGTCAGCCGGCTGCTGGCCAGCGACCCCGACCGCCGCCCGGCCTCCGCCGCCGAGGTGTGCGAGGACCTGGCGCGGCTCGACCACCTGCTGAGCCCGGGATCCTCGTCCTCTACCTCGCTGGCGCTGCTGGCGGTGATCTGCGCCGAGCCCAGCGAGGGTGGCTGGTGGGCGCTGTGCCGCTATCTCGAGACCCAAGGTGACGGCGACGAGCAGGGGACGCTGCTGCGGGCCAGCGAGCCCCTGCTCGCCGGCTGGCCCGACACGCTGCGCCGCGCCCGTTGCGGGTGGTGGGAGAGGGTGCGCCGCGGCGAACCGCATCCCTTGTGGGGACTGGCGCGGACGCTGGACCTCGCCGGTCGCGGGCTGACCGACGCCGACGCGCTGCGGCTCGCCGAGAGCCCGGCTCTGGCGCGGATCACCCGCCTCGACCTGACGGGCAACACCATCGGCAACGACGGGCTGGCGGCGCTCGCCGCCTCCGCCCACCTCGCCGGGCTGCGATCGTTGCGCCTCGGCGGCAACCCGGCGACGGCGGCAGGCATCGAGGCGCTGGCGGCGGGGGGCCTGCGCGAGCTGCGCTCCCTGGACCTCGGCGGACTGCGGGTCGGGCCGCGCGGCGCCCAGGCCATCGCCGCATCGGGGTGGGCGCTCGAGGAGCTCTGGCTCACCGGCGGCGAGGTCGGCACGGCGGGCATCAAGGCCCTCGCCCAGTCGCAGCTCGCGCGCACCCTGATCCACCTCGAGCTGGGGGGCAACCGCATCGGCTCGGATGGCGCGGCGGCGCTCGCCGCGTCGCCGCACCTCGCGCAGCTACAGCACCTCGAGCTCGCCAACGAGGGTATCGGGCCGGGCGGCGCCGCCGCGCTGGCGGTTTCCAATCAGTTGGGAGCGCTGCGCTACCTGGGAGTGGCGCGCAACGGCCTGGGGCGCGAAGGGCTGGAGCTGCTGGTGGCCTCGCGGCGGTTCGAGAACCTCGAAGGGCTCGACCTCGCCGGCAACGGCATCGGCGCCGGCGGCGCCATGGTGCTGGCCTCCGCGCCGCTGGCGCGCCGCCTGCGCCGCCTCGACATCTCCGACGACCTGCTCGGCGACCCCGGGCTCGCCGCGCTCCTCGGCGCGCCGCAGCTCGCCGGCCTCGCCGCGCTGCGCGTGGCGCACAACGGCATCACCGCCGGCGGCGCCGCGCTGCTGGCCGGCGCGCTCCCCCAGCTCGCCGCCCTCGACCTGTCGGGGAACCAGCTGGGCCAGGACGGCGCCGAGGCGCTGAGCACCGCCCTGGAGCGGATGCGGGCGCAGCAGCTGCAGGCACGCGGCTGCGGCCTCACCGGGACCGGCGCCGCGGCCCTGCTGCGCGGCGCGCGCGGCAGCCTGCAGGAGCTCGACCTGGCGGGCAACCCCCTCGGCGGTGAAGGCGTCGCCCAGCTGACCTCGGCCGCGGAGCTCGCCGCGGTGCGGCTCCTCGACCTGAGCGACACCGGCTGCGGGCCCGCGGGGACGCGGGCCCTCGCCGCCTGCGGCTCCCTCGGCGCGATGCGCGAGCTGCGCCTGGACAGCGACGAGCTGGAGGACGCGGGAGTGGCCTCCCTCGCCCGCGGCGGTGCGTCGCTCCCCCTCCTCGAGAGCCTGTCGCTGGCCGACGACCGCCTGGGATGGGAGAGCGCCATGGTCCTCGCCGCCTCCCCCCTCGCGCCGCACCTGGTGCGCCTCGACCTCTCCCACAACCCGATCGGCGACGAGGGGGTCGAGGCGCTCTCGCGCGGGCCCGCCTGGAGCTCGCTGCGCGAGCTGCGGCTGGAGAACACCGGCGCCGGGATGGCCGGCGCCACGGCGCTGCTGGCAGCGCCCGGTACCGCCCAGCTGCACCACCTGGACCTGTCCCACAACCCCCTCGGCAACCTCGTCGACGTGCACAGTCTCGGACGCGAGGTGGTGGCGCAGCTGGAGTCGTCCTTCGCGCTGATCTCGGCCCGCGGGGACGAGCTCACCGACCGCTTCTACGCCGAGCTCTTCGCCCGCTATCCCAGCATCAAGCCGTTGTTCGCCCACGTCGAGATGAAGCGCCAGAAGCGCCACCTGCTGACCGCCCTGGTGTTCTTCATCGACAACCTGCGGCGCCCCGACCTGGTCGAGGGTGCGCTGCTGGAGATGGGGCGGCGCCACGTCGGTTACGGGGTGTTCCCCTCGCACTACTACGCCCTCACCGATACGCTCGTCGACGCCCTCGGCGAGCTGCTCGGAGACGCCTGGAGCGACGACCTGCGGCGCGCCTGGCTCGACGCCATCGAGGCGGTCTCGGCGGTGATGATGCGGGCGCATCAGGAGGGCCAGGGCGCCGCGCCACCGCCGCCCACCGACGCCCCGCCGCCGCGCCCGGCCTACTGACTTCCCTACCGCAGCAGCCCGGTCACCAGCTCGGGCCACACTACGATCGCCAGCAGGCCCAGCAGCTGGATGGCGATGAAGGGGATCACGCCGCGGTACATCTGTGCCGTCCGCACCTCGGCCGGAGCCACTCCCCGCAGGTAGAACAGAGCGAAGCCGAAGGGCGGCGTCAGGAACGAGGTTTGCAAGTTCATCGCCACCATCACTCCGAACCACACCAGGTCGATGCCCACCAGCGCCGCCGCCGGCGCCAGCAGCGGGATGATGATGAAGGCGATCTCGAAGAAGTCGAGAAAGAAGCCCAGCAGGAAGATCGCCAGGTTGGCGACCACCAGCAGGCCCAACCTGCCACCCGGCAGGCCGGTCAGCGTGCCCTCGATCCACAGATCGCCGTCGATGCCGCGAAAGACCAGCGCGAAAGCGGTCGAACCGATCAGCAGGAAGACCACCATGGTGGTGAGCTTGGTGGTCTCCCGAGAGGCCTCCCGCACCACCGCGAGCGAGAGCCGCCGCCGCGCCGCCGCCAACAGCATGGCGCCGACCGCCCCCAGAGCCCCCGCCTCGGTAGGGGTGGCGATGCCGGCGAAGATGCTCCCCAGAACGACGAGGATGAGCAACAGCGGCGGCAACATCACCAGCACGGCCTGGCGGGCGAGGATCGCCGCCCGCACGTCCCGGGCCTCCCGGGGCAGGGCCGGGGCCGCGGCGGGGCGCACCACTGCCACGCCGACCATGTACAGGGCGTACAGGGTTGCCAGCAGCAGGCCGGGCAGCAGGCTGCCGAGGAAGAGATCGCCCACCGAGACGCCCAGCTGATCGGCCAGCACCACCAGCACGATGCTCGGCGGAATGATCTGGCCGAGCGTCCCGGAGGCGGTGATGACGCCTGTCGCCAGCTCGGCCGAATAGCCGTAGCGGAGCATCACCGGCAGCGAGATGATGCCCATCGCCACCACCGAGGCGCCGACCACGCCGGTCGCCGCTGCCAGCAGCGCGCCGACGAAGACCACCCCCAGCCCCAGCCCGCCGCGCAGCGGCCCGAACAGCTTGCCGATGGTGGTGAGCAGGTCCTCCGCGAGCCGGGAACGCTCCAACACCATGCCCATGAAGATGAAGAACGGCACCGCCAACAGCACGTAGTTGGACATCACGCCGAAGATGCGCTCCGGCATCGCCAACAGCAGCTCCCACTCGAAGTAGCCGAAGGCCACACCGACGCCGGCGAAGAGCAGCGCGGTGCCGCCGAGGGCGAAGGCGACCGGGAACCCGGAGAAGATGAGCAGCAGCGCCGCCAGGAACATCACCGGCGGCAGCCAGGCGTCCATCACGCCCCCTCGCGAGCCCGGGGGTGCTCCCGACCCTCGAGGGGCAGATCCCCGCGCAGCCGCGCCAGCCGCCGGATCAGCTCGGCCGCGGCCTGCGCCAGGAGCAGGGCGAAACAGACCAGCACCACCGCCTTGAGGGGGTAGCGCGGCAGCCCTCCCGGGTCGGGCGAGCCCTCGCGGATGGCCCAGGAAGCGCGCACCGATGGCCACGAGAGCCAGAGGGTGAAGGCGCAGAAGGGCAGCAGCAGCAGTAGCAGGCCGAGAACGTCGACCCACGCCCGCGCCCGGGGCGAGAGGCGCGAGAACACCACGTCGACCCGCACGTGCGCGTCCTCGCGCAGCGCCCAGGGCGCCGCCAGCAGGAACAGGACGCTGAACAGATACCACTGCAGCTCGAGATAGAGGTTCGAGGAGAGGTTGACGCCGATGAACCGCCCACCGTAGCGGGCCAGGGCGTTGAAGGCTCCGACCAGAACCATCACCAGGGCGAGCCACGCCACCGCCCTCCCCACCCAGCCGGTGAGGCGGTCGATGGCGTTGGCGAGGAGCAGTGCAGCCCGCATCGAGGTCCCCCGGGGGAGCCGCCCCCGGGAGACCCTACCTCAGAACGTCCAGCGGATCAGGAGCGCGACGTCGCGGCCCGGCAGCGGCGCCCGGTCCTTGAGGAAGGAGACGTGATTGCGCGCCTCCTCGTCGCCGAGGTTGGTGCCCCGCAGGGTGACGTCGAGGATCGAGTCCGCGAGGAAGAACCGGTACCCGAACGAGGCGTTGAGCAGGGTGTAGGAGTCGGTGCTCGTCTCGTGCTCGGCTGTCCGCTCCTGCTCGAAGGCGTGACGCGCCTCGACGCTGGCGCTCCACGGCCCCCGGTGGTACAACAGCCCGAGACCGAAGCGCGCCGGCGGGATGCGCGGCAGCGGCTCCCCCGTCGCCCTGAGCTCGGCGCGCACCAGGTCGCCGCGCACCTGCAGGTCGAGGTCGCCGTCGACGAAGCGCAGCAGCTGATAGAGCGCATCGCCCTCGAGCCCGTAGAGCTCGGCGTCGCGTTGCAGGAACTCCACCACCTCGAGCCCGTCCTCCTCCTCGCCGGTGAAGCTCTCGAAGATGAACCCGTCGTAGCGGTTCAAGAAGGCGCCGACGGCGCCGCGGAACCGTTCCCCCTCCGCCTTGAGCCCCACGTCGAGGCCCACCGCCACCTCGCCATCGAGCCCGGGGTCCCCTAGCTCGAAGGTGCCGGTGGCGGCGTGCGGGCCTGCGGCGTAGAGCTCGTTGGCGGTGGGCAGCCTCTCGGTGCGCGACAGCGACGCACTCAGCGCGTAGCCCTCGCGGAAGGGCCAGACCACGCCGAGCGACCCGCTGACGCCGTCGCGGGACCGCTGCGGCAGGTCCCCCTCGGGGTCGATCTCCTGGCGCTCGTAGCGGCCGCCGGCCTCCACGCGTACGGCGCCCAGCTCGACCCGCTCGAAGGCGAAGACGGCCCACGAGTCGGTCACCGAGGGCGGCACGAAGGCCTCCTCGCCGATGGCGGCGAAGTCGCTGCGGGACGCCTGCGCCCCCAGGGAGCCGCTGAGCCGGCCGCGACGGCGCTGGACGAGCTCCACCCGCCCCTCCCAGGCGTCGTTGGTGAAGCGGGTCCCCACCTCCTGCCCCTCGAGCTCGACGTGCTCGTAGTCGGCGAGGCCGAGGCGCACCTTGGCCCCGCGAAAGGGTCCGAAGGCGCGGTAGGTCTCCCCGCGCAGGTCGATACGCCGCTGCTCGAGGTCGACGTGGACCGCCTCCTCTTCGTCGTCGTGATCGCCGTCGGCCTCCTCCTCGCCGGCATGTCCGTGCCCGGGGACGCCGTACCTCGTCTCGAAGCCGCTCACCGATACGCCGACGAACCCCCAGTCGTCGATCCAGGAAACGCCCACCGCGCCGCTCTCGGCGGCGACCGAGCTGTTGGGGAGGACGCCGCGCACGCGCTCCTCCTCGTCGTGTCCGTCCTCTTCCTCCTCGTCATGTTCCGCGTGCTCCTCGTCGGTCTCGGCGAAACCGGGGATACGGTGGTCGTCCGTCTGCCGGTTGGAGTAGTCGAGGTGCCAGGCGAGCTTCCCCCGGCCACCGCCCAGCGAGAGGCCGCCGGAGATCTCGTCGGCCACCGAACCGGCGAACAGCTGCAGCTTGCCGGTGAGGTCGGCATCGGGCGCATGGGCCGGGATGCGGTCGTCCAGCACGTTGACCACGCCCCCCACCGCGCTGCTGCCGTAGAGCAGCGTCGCCGGGCCTCGCACCACCTCGATGCGCTCGGCGGCGAGGGGATCGAGGCCCACCGCGTGGTCGGGGCTGGTGCTCGAGGCGTCGGCGGTGCCGAGGCCGTCGTTGAGGGTGCGGATGCGGTCGCCGCCCAGGCCGCGGATCACCGGCCGGCTGGCACCCGGTCCGAAGTAGGTGGAGGAGACCCCCGGCTGCTCGTCCAGCGTCTCGCCCAGGGTCATCGCCACCCGCCGGTCGAGCTCCTCCCCCGCCAGCACGGTGGTCGGCTGCGCCACCTCCAGCTGGCTGCGCAGGTCGGCGCCGGCGGCGACCACGATCTCCTCCTGGTGCACTGCCACGCGCAGCACCAGCTGCACCTCGGTCGTCTCGCCGGCGCGCACCGCCACCCGCCGCAGATCGCCGCCGGCGGTGGGGCTGTCCGCCCGCAGCAGGTACTCTCCGGGCGCCAGGCCGGTGAATCGGAAGCTGCCGTCGGCGGCGCGCAGCCGGCGGTGGACGTCGACCACCTCGACCACCGCGTCGGCCACCGCGTCGCCGCTCGGCGTGGTGACGGTACCGGCGATGACCCCCTCGCCCTGAGCGGCGGCGACGGCCGGAATCCACAGGGCGGCGATCAGCGGCATGGCTATTTTGCCCCAAGGGGCGCGAGCGAAGCTCGTCATGGTTCGATCCTCCTGAGCGGTCCATTCGGCCGTGGCGCCGCCTCTCTCGGGCGGCGCCGGCACCCGGCGCGGCGCGCCGGGCGTCACGGATGCGACGCAGCGACTGGCGGGGGGCTCAGCAGGACGGCGGCGCGCGGCAGCCGGGAAGCCCGGCGGGAGGGCAGGGCGCGGTCTCGCCGAGAGGCACGGCGGGCGGGGCGGCGACGGCAAACGGCCGGCCGGCGGCGAGGGCTCCGAAGCGCACCACCTGCGGCACGTGGTGCCGGCACAGGGGGCAGGGGACGCGCCGCTCGTGAACCGCGGCCTCGACGTGGCGCGCCGTGCCGTGCTGGCAGGGCTCGACCAGGATCTCGTCGAACGCGGCCGCGACCTCGACCGCCGCGTGCGCCTGCCCCGGCAGCAGCGCATGCAGGTCGACGACGCCCGGCAGCAGCAGGGGTAGCTGGAGGGCGACCAGCAGCCGTGGCATCACACCGGTGAGCGTCACCGAGTGGATGATATCAGCCCTGCGGCGGGCTGCTATCGGCGGTAGGTGGCGGCAGGCGGCAGCCGGCCTTGCGGGATGCCGAGGGCGCTGGCGAGGGCCCGCAGGTGCCCCTGAACGCGGCGCTGGTTGTCGGGGCCCAGACGCAGCAGTTGCTTCTGCGCCGGGGAGAGCGCTTCGAGCCGCGGGTCGGCGTACTCCCAGGTCGTCACCTTGCGGGTCAGCAGCGGCGGGCTCTCCGGCACCGGCGTCGCCAGGAGGTTGCGGAAGGCGCGGACGAGCGTGTCGTCGAACCGCTTGCCGGGATAGCCGAGGTCGCGGTAGGCCTCGTCGATCAGCGGCCGCAGCTGTGCGTACAGCCGCGCTGTCCCTGCGGGCTCGACGGAAGTGAACAGTGCGACCCACCCGTCGTAGCGGCCGTACGCCGCCGTCGCGGGCACCGGCGCCGGCCCGCTGCCGGCGACGGCGAAGGCGCCATCGGGGCGCAGGGGCGGCAGGTGTTTCCTGGGGTGGGTGCCCTCGGCCACGTTGTCGACCGCCGCCACCAGGCGCCGCACCAGCCCCTCGCCGACCAGCCAGCGCCCCAGCTCCGGGCGAGCCGAGAGGGCAGCGACGAGCCCCCGCACCAGCTCGTCGCTGGCATCCAGGGAGGGCAGCTCCAGGGCCGG
>DATKEH010000196.1:0-3086 GCA_035546355.1 Thermoanaerobaculia bacterium | reverse complement strand
GGCCGGCGGGGCGCCGGTGCTCGCGTTGCGCACCTGGATGGTGATGGTGCTGGTCGGCACCTCGCCGCCGCTGCCGGCGGGAGGCAGGCCGAGCTGGCTGGGGCTGGCGGTGACGGTGATGGACCAGGTCTGCGCGCCGGCGCCGTCCGGCGGCACGCCGCCGCCTCCGGTCTGCGGCGCCGTGGGGCTGTCCTTGCCGGAGCAACCGGCGGCGGCGATCGCCAGCAGCGCCACCGGCAGGGCGATCGCGCGATGGATCCGTCGTGTGGTCTTCATAAGGCTACCCCTACAGGTTGCTACGGGACGAATCGAATCGAGAAGCGGATCGGCTCCGACGCCACGTCCGTTCCGTTCAGGGTCTCGCCGAAGAAGCGGACCCGCAGCTCGAGCGTGATGACGTCGCTGCCGGTCTCGGTGTCGAGGGCGCCGTTGACGAACAGCAGGTCCGACAGCGGCGGGACGAGCAGCTGCTCGGGGCCCAGCACCGGCAGGTTATCGAGGGTGGTCGTGCCGCCGGCCGGGATGATGCCGAAGATGCTCTCCACCAGCGGCGGCGGCACCCGGGTGCCCGCGTCCACGCGCCGGTAGGTCACCTCGTAGGCCTGCAGCTCCACCTGCTGCAGCGAGCTGCCGCCGCCGGCGAGCACCACGCTCTGCAGGTCGATCTGGTCGATCTGCACGAAGCCGATGCCCGACACCGGGTCGATGGTGGCGTTCATCGACACCGCCAGCGGGACGCCGTTGAAGCTGGAGACCACGATGGCGATGCCGCCGGTGTCTCTCCGGTCCTGGTCCCCACAGCCGAGGACGGCTAGGGCCACGAGGGCCAGCAGGCAGGACGTCAGGGCCTTCTTCATAGCTGAAACCTCGCGACCGGTCATAGTTTGATCACCCTCGGGGTGATGAATATCAGCAGCTCCTCGTTCTCGTTGTTGCGGCGCCGGTTCTTGAACAGGTGCCCGAGGACCGGGATGTTGGACAGCCCGGGTACCCGGTCCTGGCCCTGGTCGCTGGAGACCCGGTAGATGCCGCCGATCACGGTGGTGCCGCCGTCGCGGACGATGACCCGCGTCCGCGCCTCCTTGGTCGAGATCGGGGCGTTGGAGGCGCCGACGACGGCGAAGGCCAGCTGCGGCTCCCGCTTCTGTACGTTGATGTCCAGCAGCACGGTGCCCTCGGCGGTGACGTGCGGCGTCACCTGCAGGCGCAGCGTGGCATTGACGAACTGCACCGTGACGGTGTTGTTGTTCACCGTCTGGATCGGGATCTGCAGGCCGCTCTGGATCTGCGCCCGCTCGTTGTTGAGGGTGACGACCTTCGGCGCCGACAGGATGTTGATCAGCCCCTCGCTCTCCGCGGCCTGCAGGGCGATGTCGACGTTGAAGGTGTTGAGCACGTTGCCGAGGGTGAGGTTGAGGAAGGCGTTCCGCCCGCCCGTCTCGAGGTTCACGCCGCCCCGGCCGCGGGCGTTGTTGGGGAAGACCAGCCCGGTGGTGTTGCCGGTGGCGGCGCTGGCCACCGCGTCGAAGTCCCAGGAGATGCCCAGACTGCGATTGAAGCGCTTGGTGGTCTCCACGATCCGCGCCTCGATCACCACCTGCGGCTCGGGGACGTCGAGCTGGTCGATGATCGCCAGCACGGTGTCCATGAAGTCCGGCAGCTCCTTGATGATCAGCGTGTTGGTGCGGGCGTCGACCACCACCGAGCCGCGTGAGCTGAGGATGCTCGCCGCCCCCTGGCGCAGCAGGCCGGCTACCTGCCCGGCGCTGGCGTAGCTGATGCGCTTGAGCACCGTGCGCAGGGGCACCGCCATCGCCTGCGCCCGCTGCCGCTCGAGCTCCTGCTGGGCCTCGCGTTGCAGCTGCGCCGCCGGCGCGATCCGCAGGATGTTGCCCTCGAGCTCGTAGCCGAGGTTGTTGATCTTGAGGATCTGCTCCAGCGCCTGGTCCCACGGGACCTGTTCGAGCTCGACGGTCACGGTGCCGCGCACGCCGGGCTGGATCACCATGTTGAGCCCGCTGATCTTGGCGAACGTCCGCAGCACCTCCTTGAGGTCGGCATCGCGGAGGCTGAAGCTGATGGGCTCGCCGACGTAGCGGCGCGACAGCTCGCCGATCTCCCGCGACTCGAACGCCGGGCTGGCCACCGCGGTCTCGTCCTCGGTGATGATCACCTCCTGCACGCGCATGGCCTCGAAGGCGGTGACGTCCGAGGGGGGAGGGGTGGCGGCCGGCCGGCGCGCCGCGGGGGGGACCGCAGGGGGCGGCGGCGAGGCGGGAGAGGGAAGCGGCGGCGGCTCGGGGACCACCACCACCTCTTCCTCGGGTTCCGGCCGCGGGCGCGCCGGCGGGTACGCCGGCGGCGGCGGCGGCACCTCGGCCACGCGAGCCGCTGGCGCTGGCGGGCCGAGGGCGATGCGCAGCCCCGCCGAGGTCCGGCTCACCTGCGGCACGGCATCCCCGGTGAGGTCGAGGACGACGCGGGATACCGGCTCGGGCTGGGGGCGGAACTGCGCCACGCGCACTCGCTCGAGCACCTCCTGACCGCCGGGGACGGTGCCCTGGGGGCTCAGGTTGACCACCCCGTGCAGGTCGATCACGAACCGCGCCGGGTCGGACAGCTGAAAGGTCGAATAGTCGAAGTCGCCGTCGCCGCGCACCCAGACCACGGTCTGCTGGTCCTCGCGGGTGACGTCGACACCTTCCAGCCGGGTAGCCAGCACGCCGCTGGGGGGTGGTGCGACGTAGGGCTCGTCGGGAGTACCGGTCGGAGCCGGTGCCGCTGCCGGCGGCATCGTCGGCATCTCCGCCACCGGCTCCGTGGCGGGCTCGGCATCGGGCGCAGAGCCGGGCGCAGACCCGGGCGTAGGCCCAGGCTCCGGCTCGGGCTCGAGGACGCTCTCGGCGTCGGGCGCAGCGAAGGGCTCGTACGCCACCTGCGGGCCGGCCTCGCCCACGGGCACCAGGGCCAGCACCAGCCGGGATCCCTCGGTGGTGAGCTCGTGCTCGGCGGGCTGACGGGTGGTGATCACCAGTCGCGTCAGCGGCCGTTCGCTGCTGCCGAGCTGCTCGACCTGCACCGCCGCG
>DATKEH010000195.1:0-5254 GCA_035546355.1 Thermoanaerobaculia bacterium | reverse complement strand
CCAGCAGCACCGGGGCCCCGGCCGCGGAGCTGGTGGTGAACACTCCGGCCCAGGCGGCCGGTCTGTCGGCGACGATCAGCGCCAGGTCGTCGCGGCCGGTGAAGCGCATGCCGCTGGCGGCGGCGGCGAAGCGGAACCCGTGCACCGCGGCATCCGGCTGCTCCTCGGCATCGGTCGGGGTCGAGCCCTGGCTCTCGATCAGGTTCTCCTCCGTGGACATGATCGCAACCCTCCTGGTAGCTGCAGGACTAGAGTAGCAGCGCCGGCGGCGTCGTCAGCGGCGGATTCGAGGCTCGTATGTCGAATGCATTTCTGCTCTGGCGCCGCCAGCCCGCGGTCGGAGTACGATCCCGACGACCTGGTGATCACCGGGTTGCTCGACGAGGTCCTCGACCTCCGGGGGCAAGCGAGAACCTGCCGAGGAGGAGCCGATGAGAGACCGAGGAACGCTGCGCCCGATCCCCGGCGCCGCCCTGGCCGCCGTGCTGCTGCTCGCCGGCGCCTGCAGCCGGCTGGCGCTCGACGCCATCGACCAGGCGGACTTCCTGGGGCGGGACCACGACGAAGCGCCGGCGGTCGCCGCGCCCGAGGGGTTCGCCGCCTACGTGGTGACCAGGGGTCTGACCTACCCGAGCGCCATGGCCTGGGACGCCGCCGGCCGCCTCTACGTGCTCGAGTCGCACAGCGTGCCGATCCCCGGGTTCGCGCCGCGCATCTTGCGCATCGGCGGCGGCATCGAGGAGGTGGCGATGGAGGGCCCCGACGCGCCCAGCGGCGGGATCGCCGTCGGCCTGACCTTCCACCAGGGGTGGATGTACCTCTCGCACGAGCAGGAGGACGGCAGCTGGGCGATCAGCCGCGTGCGCCCGGCCGGCGGCAGGGTCGAGCCGGTGCTGCGGGGCATGCCCCCCCTCGGCGACCACTGGATCAACTACCTGCTGTTCGACGACCACGGCGACCTCTACTTCGGCGTCGGCAGCGCCACCAACTCGGGAGTGGTCTCCTCGCAGGACCCGGTCAACCAGAAGTGGCTCGAGACGCGCCCCGAGGTTCGCGACATCCCCTGCCGCGACCTGGTGCTGACCGGGCAGACCTTTCGCGACGCCAACGCCCTGACGGACGACGACGCAGACGAGGCCGTCACCGGCGCCTACCAGGCCTACGGCGAGTCGGCGGCCAGGCGGGTGGAGGGCGCGGCTCTCTGCAGCGGATCGTTGTACCGCCTGCGCGCCGGCGCCGGCAGCCCCGAGCTGGTGGCCTGGGGCTTCCGCAATCCGGTGGCGCTCGCCCTCGCCCCCGACGGCGACGTGCTGGTCGGCATGCACGGCGCCGACATCCGCGGCACCCGCCCGGTGCGCGACGATCCCGACGCCATCTACCGCTTGCGGCAGGGCGCCTGGTACGGGTGGCCGGATTACACCGCGGGGCTGGTGCCGGTGACCGACCGGCGGCACCAGCCGCCGCGGGAGTATCTGGCGAAAGGGCACGACGCCCTGCGGCCGGTGATCGATCTCGCGGCCAGCGGGCTGAGCGCCCCCGACCCCGCGCTGCTGGTGACCGTCCTGAAACCGCACGCCGCGCTGGGCGGGATGGCGGTGGTTCCCCCGGGGGGCCCCTTCGCCGCCTGGTCGGGCCAGCTGCTGGTCTCGGAGATGGGCGACTTCCGCCCGCTGACCGATCCCGATCAGCCGGAGGTGCGGGCGGGGTTCCAGGTCGAGGTCGTCGACCTGGCGACGGGCGAGCGCCGCACGTTCCTGCGCAACCGCGGCGACGGCCCGCCGCGCCCCGCCTCGATGCTCGACACGTCCGAGGCCCTGGAACGGCCGGTGGACGTGGCGGTGGGGCCGGACGGGCTGGTCTACGTTCTCGACTTCGGCGTCTTCGACGTTACCGCCGACGCCGCCAGGATCCTCCCCAAGACCGGCAAGGTGTTCCGGATCGAGCCCCGCCGCGGCGAGCCTTGAGCCACCTGGCGCTGCTCCTGGCCTGGCTGTCGGTGCCGCCGCCGCTGCTCGTCGTCGACGAGGTGGTGGTGGTGGCGGCTCGCCACCCGCAGGAGCTGTCGCGCACCCCCGCCGCGGTCTCCGTCGTCGACGGCGTCACGCTCGACCGTCTGCCGGTGCTGTCGGCGGCGCAGGCGGTGAACCTGCTGCCCGGCTTCCGGGTGCTCTTCGCCGAGCCGTTCGGTGGCCGCCCGATGGAGAGCGCCCGCGGCTTCTTCGGCGGCGGCGAGGCCGGCTACGTGCAGCTGCGGGTCGACGGGGTGCCGGTAGATGACGCCGAGACCGGGGCGGTCGACTGGCAGGCGGTGGCGGCGGCGGCGGTGTCGCGGGTCGAGGCGGCCCGCGGCCCCGGCTCGGCGCTCTACGGCGACACCGCGCTCGGCGGCGTGATCGAGCTGATCACCCGCCGTGCCGGAGAGGGGCCGCGCCGCGAGATCGACTTCGGCGGCGGCAGCTTCGGCACGGCATGGCTGCAGGCCCGTGCGGCGCGGGCGGGGAGGCCGCTCGCCTGGTCCTTCGATCTCGACGGCAGGCGCACCGAGGGTTTCCGCGAGCACGGCGGCGACGAGCGCCGCGGTGCCCGGCTGCGGCTGGGCCCGGCCGCCACCGCCCCGGTGGCCGCCTGGTCCCTCGACGTGGGTTGGCTGCGCCACCAGGAGGAGGAGCCCGGGCCGTTGCCTCTCGACCAGCTGGCGGTGACGCGGTTCGCCTCGGACCCCCTGTTCCGCTTCGACCGCGACGACGAGCAGCGCCTGCGCGGCTCGCTGCGCTGGCGGCGCCACGACGGGGTGGCCGTCGACGCGGTGGCGTGGGGCGAGAGCCGCCGCGGCGAGAGGCTGCGCACGCTGCTGCTGGCGCCGGGCTTCGCCGACCGCACCCGGCGGCGTCTGGAGAGCGACGGCGCCGGGGTCTCGGCGACCGCCAGCGGCGGTCTCGGGGGGGAGCGGATCGGCTGGCTGCTGGGCGCCGAGGCCAGTCGGGACGCGCTCACCAGTGACCACTTCGCGGTGGAGGAGGGGGGCGCGCGGGGGGAGCGGCTGGCCGGCGTCGCCGGCGAGCGGCGGCGCCAGGCAGCGTTCGGCGCCCTGGATTGGCGGGTGGTGGCCGGCCTGCAGCTGTCGGCGGGCGGCCGCTGGGACGGGCTCGACGACCGCTTCGGCGTGGGCGCCGAACACACCGCCTGGTCGCCCCGACTGGGCCTGACCTGGCGCCCGGGAGGCGGCGGTTGGGTGGTCTTCGCCCAGGGATCGGAGGCCTTCAAGGCGCCGACCCTCGACCAGCTGTTCGACCCGCGGCCTTTCCCGGACGGCGCGGGTGGCAGCTTCACCCTGGCGAGCGCCGACCTGGCGCCGCAGAGGGCGCGAACGGTGGAGGGCGGGTTGCGGCGCGCCGCTGGCCCTCGCCACCTCCAGCTGGTCGCCTACCGCATCGCCGTCGAGGACGAGATCGACTTCGATCCCGCCACCTTCCGCTACGTCAACATCGGCTCCAGCCTGCATCGCGGCGTCGAGGCGGAAGGCGAGCTGCTACGCGGGCGTCGCGGCAGTCTGCGCGCGGCCTGGGAGTTTAGCGAGGTCGCGCCGCGGGAAGGCCCCGACGCCGGGCGCCAGCTCAAGAACGTGCCGCGGCACGCGGCGCGGGTGGTGGCGCATGTGCCGCTTCCCGCCGGCATCGAGGCGGGGCTGGTGGCGCAGCGGGTAGCTGGCCGCTACCTCGACGACGCCCACCGCTTCCCGATGCCCGACGCCACCACCGTCGACCTGCGGTTGCGCCGCGCCTCCGGGCCGTGGGAGGTGCGTCTCGACCTGCTCAACCTGCTCGACGAGGAGGTGCTGGTCGTCGGCTACGCGCTGCCGGACCTCACCGGCGACCCGGTGCCCTACGGCTATCCCGGCCACCCGTTCGCCGCCCTGCTGAGCGCGCGCTGGGCCCGCTGAAGGGGCACGCGCGACGCGGCGGGCCCGGTCGGGAGCGACGGGTCGGACGCCGCGCAGCGCCAGGAAGCTGCGCGCCACCAGCCCGGCGCCGACCACCAGCACCACTACCGGGCCGCCCGTCGCAGCTCCGCGAACCAGCCGAGCACGACGTGGATCTCCGCACCGCTCTCCGCCGAGCGCTCGCGGAGCGTCACGAACCGCTCGCCGTCGGCGCTCACGTCGAAGTTCGGGAGGCCGTGAGGGTTCGACGGGGAGTCGATCTCGAAGAGCGGACGGGGGCGGCCGGCCCGAAGAGAAGGCTCCGTGAGCAGGTCCACGACCATCAGCTCCCGGCCCCACCGGAAGTAGAGGGCGCGGCCGTCCGGCGCCCAGACCGGATCCATCCCGCCGGCGGTCGAGATCTGCTCTCGCGAGTCGAGGCCAGGGAAGGGGCGTACGTACACCTCGAAGCGGCCCGATTCGTCCGAGACGTAGGCGAGGTGGCGTCCGTCGGGGGAGAAGGCCGGAGAGCGCTCGTTGTAGCGAGATTGGAAGATCGGCCGGACGCTCCCGTCCTCGAGATCGAAGAGGTCGACGTCCTGCGCGGTCGTCTCGCGCGTCGTCTCGACGAGGACATACCGAGCGTCGGGCGAGGCGGAAGCCACGAAGATGGGCTCCATCTCCGTCGGAGCCAGCTTCTGCACCTCGCCGACCCCGTCGGCGCGCGTCGCCCACAGGCTCCAGCCGTCTCCGGCCCGACGGGCGAAGGCGAGGCGCTCTCCGTCGGGCATCCACGTCACTCCGTGATTGTCGCCCTCCCGCGTCACCCGCGTCGTGGTGCCCCGCTCCAGGTCGTGCACCCAGATGTCGCACTGGGGCGCCGGTGCACGAAAAGCGATGCGGCGTCCGTCCGGGGAGAGCCGTGGAATGTCGATGACCCTCGGCACCTCGACGATGGGATGGGTCTGTCCCTCCTGGTCGACCCAGATCAAGGCGCCGCGGGCGAGGAGAGAGGTCTGGGGTATGTACGCCAGAGTCCCGTCGTCGGCCACGGCGAACATCCGGACCTGGTAGCTGACGCGGCTACCGAGATCCGCGACGACCGGAAAGGCCGGTCCGGTGGCCACTCGGCGTTCCGCGTCGAACGGTAGCGCCATCAGCGGCCCCTCAGCCCCCTGCTGGTACAGGACGTGGCCGGTTCGGACGTAGACCGGCGTGAACCCGTTCTTGGCGACGATCTTCAGCGTCCGAGTGGCGAGGTCGAAGACCGCGATGTCGAAGCTCGACCCGTCCCCCGCGCTGCACAGCACCGCCTGGCCGTCGGGCAGCGCCCAC
>DATKEH010000194.1:0-8029 GCA_035546355.1 Thermoanaerobaculia bacterium | reverse complement strand
GAGAAAGCTCTCGGCGCAATCGCCTCCCTGGAGCAGGAAGCTCCGGCCCGCCGCCGCCTCGGCGAGCTGCGCCTTGAGCCCCTCGACCTCCCAGGAGGTGACCAGCGGCGGCAGACAGGAGAGCTCGGCCACCACCCGGTCGGCCGCCATGGGGTCTGGATACAGCGGCTGCTGCAGCGCCCGCCGCCGCTGCCAGGAGTCGGGGGACCACTCGCCGCTCACGGCAGCGCCTCCTCCTCGGCTGGCGTCGCCGCCGTCTCGTCGCCGGTGCCCTCGGCCGCCGCGGCCGGGGTTCCCACCCGGTCGCGGGGCGCCAGATGCTTCCGGAGCAGGTCGAGGACCTCGCCTCGCGTCACCAGCAGGGTGGCGCTGTCGAACGACGTCAGCCTTTCGGGATCGATGCGAAAGGCGATGTCCTGGCCGCGCCAACCGCACAGCAGGACGACCCCGTCCGGCCAGCGGCGATGGGCGTCGCGCAGCGCCAGCACCGTCTGCTCGTCCTCCCGCAGGGGCACGTCGAGGAGCTCGACCTGATCCTCCTCGAGCCGCCGGGTCCAGGCGCCGACGTCGATCCCCCGCCCACCGAGCAGCTCGGCCCAGGCGCGGGAGTGGGTGCCGAACGACTCCGGGGGTTCCTGCAGGGCGACGACCGGGTGTTCGACCCCGAACTCGGTGTGCGCCAGCTCGGCCACCAGCAGGTTGAGCTCGTCGTTGGTAGTGGCCGCCACCAGGATGCTGTCCCGCTCGAGCCCCGCTTCCTCGTACGACGACGCGTCGCGGGCGTCGCCGACGACGGTGAAGAACCCGGCGTCGCGAAAGCGCTCCAGCCGCCAGGGCACGGCATCCAGCGCCACGACGCTGCGGCCGCTGCGCTTCAGGACCCGCGCCAACGCCAGGGTGAAGCCGTGAGCGCCCATCACCACCGCGCGCCGCCGCGAGGGGTCGTCCACGTAACCGAGGAGCCGCGGCAGGACGAGAGCCATCAGCGTCGCCCACACCCCCGTCGCCAGGATCACCACGTAGACCAGCGCCTCCAGCCTGGAGGCTCCCGGCATCCCCGCCGCCGACAGCGACAGGGCCGAGAGCGAGGCCACCGCCGCCGCCACGATGCCGCGCGGAGCGGTGAGGGCGAGCGCCAGCCGCTCCCTGAACGGGAGCTGACGCGGCGTGACCGACAGGAACACCGAGAGCGGGCGCACGACGAAGATCAGCCCCGCCACCACCGCCAGCCCGCGCCCCCCGAGACCCACCATCGCCCGCAGGTCGAGGCGTGCGGCGAGCAGCACGAAGACGAAGGAGATCAGCAAGATCGTCAGCTGCCCCTTGAACATGCGGATGCGCCCGATGTCGGGGAGCGGCGCCGCCGACATCGTGATCCCCATCACCACCGCGGTCAGGATGCCCGACTGCCGCGCCTGACCTTCGGCCGCCAGGTAGGCGAGAAGCAGGATCGACAGGATCGCCAGGTTGCGGATCTCGACGCCGAAGATCCGCGAACGGGTGGCGAAGCGGGCGAAGGAGCCGGCGACGAAGCCGACGACGACCCCCACCAGGGCGACCTTGACCACCTCGGTAACCAGCAGCGCCACCGGCATCCCGGCGCGCTCCACCCACTGCAGCGCCAGGTAGGCGGCGGTGGCGCCGATGGCGTCGATGATCAAACCCTCGGAGGTGAGGATGGTCTTCAGCCGGCGCGGCGCCACCATGTGGCGCAGCAGCGGCCCGATCACCGTCGGGCCCGTCACCATGACGATGGCGCCGAACAGCACCGCGGTGGGCCAGTCCAGCCCCACCGCCAGGTGCGCCAGCCAGGCGGCGCCGATGGTGGTCACCAGGGCTCCCACCGTCAGCAGGTTGCGGACCGCGCCGCCGACGCGGGAGAGCTGCTTCATGTTCAGCGACAGCCCGCCCTCGAACAGGATCACCGCCACCGCCAGGTGGACCAGTACCTCCAGCCCCTCCCCGAGGTGCCGCGGGTCGAACCAGCCCAGCGCCTGGGGCCCGGCGAGCATGCCGAACAGCAGCAGCGGCAGGATCGCCGGCAGCCGCAGGCGCTCGGCGACCACCTGCGCCGCGATGCCGAGCACGATGGCGATGACGATGGCTGGCAGGATCACGGCGGGAGAATAGCAGTGCCGGCGCCGCGTGCACTAAGCTGCCGGGCATGGATGCCGGAGCCCTGCCGCCGAAGCTGCGCCACCACCTCGAGACGCTCGAGCTGATGCCCGACCGGGCCGACCGCATCCAGCTGCTGATCGACCTCGCCGACCGCTTCCGCGGGGTGCCGCCGCGGGTGGCGACCCGACCGTTTCCCGAGGAGCACCGCGTACCGCAGTGCGAGTCGGAGGCCTTCGTTTGGGCCGAGCGGCGCGACGACGGCACCCTCGACTTCCACTTCGCGGTCGACAACCCGCAGGGGATCTCGGCCAGGGCGCTGGCCGCCATGCTGCAGGACGGCCTCGGCGGCCAACCCCCCGAGGCGGTGCTGGGCGTGCCGGGCGACCTGATCTACGAGGTGTTCGGGCGCGAGCTGTCGATGGGCAAGAACCTGGGTCTCTTGGGGATGATCCAGATGTGCCACGCCTTCGCCCGCCGGGAGCTGGCGGCGCGCCGGGCGGGGTGAGGTCTACGGGCGCTCGATGGGGGCGCCCACCAGGTTCCCCCACTCCGTCCAGCTGCCGTCATAGTTGCGCACCCGGTCGTAGCCCAGCAGGTGGGTGAGCACGAACCAGGTGTGGCTGCTGCGTTCGCCGATGCGGCAGTAGACGACCACGTCGTCCGCCGGCGACAGCCCCGCCTCCCCCTCGTAGATCGCCCGCAGCTCGCTGGCCGGCAGGAAGGTGCCGTCGGGCCCCACTGCCCGCGCCCAGGGCACGTTCGCCGCCCCGGGAATGTGGCCGCCGCGCAGCGCGCCCTCGTTGGGGTATTCGGCCATGTGCAGCCGCTCGCCGGTGTACTCGGCCGGGCTGCGCACGTCGATCAGCGGACCCCCGGTCTCGACGTGACGCATCACCTGGTCGCGGAAGGCGCGGATTCGCGAGTCGTCGCGCTGCGGCACCGGGTAGTCGGTGCTCTCGTACTGCGGCACCTCGCGCACCAGCGGCCGCCCCTCCTGCTGCCACTTCAGGCGCCCGCCATCCATGATCTTCGCCCTGGCGTGGCCGAAGAGCTGGAAGACCCAATAGGCGTAGCAGGCCCACCAGTTGTTCTTGTCGCCGTAGAAGACCACCGTGGTCTCGGGGGTGATCCCCAGGCGGCTCATCAGCTCGGCGAAGGACTCGGCGCCGAGGTAGTCGCGGCGCAACGGGTCGTTCAGGTCCCGCGCCCAGTCGACCTCGACGGCGCCGGGGACGTGGCCCGAGGGGTAGAGCAGAGGATCCTCGTCACTCTCCACCACCCGCACTCCGGGGTCGTCGAGGTGCTGGGCGACCCATTCGGTGGACACCAGGATCTCCGGATCGGCATAGCCGCGGTCGGCAATATCGGTCATCACGGTTTTCGATGATACCAGCGTAGCGCTCCTGTATCCTGGCGCGCCATGGGCGCGGAGCTCGACCGCCTCACCCTCGCCCTCGACAGCGCCGCCGCACAGGGGGTGGTCGTCATCACCGGCGCCGGCGTGAGCCTCGCCAGCGGCATCCCCACCTTTCGCGGCACCGACCCCGGCGCGGTGTGGGCGCGGGACGTCACCGAGCTCGGCACCCTGGCGTACTTCCGGCGCGACCCCCTGGGGTCCTGGCGCTGGTATCTCGAGCGCTTCTCGCAGGTGCTGCGAGCGCGGCCGAACCCCGCCCACCACGCGCTCGCCGCGCTGGAGCGCTGGCACGCCGGCGGTGGCGGCGAGCTGCTGCTGGTCAGCCAGAACATCGACACCCTGCACGAGGCCGCCGGGTCGCAGCGGCTGGTGAAGGTGCACGGCTCGGTGGATCGGGTGCGCTGCTGCCGCGACGGCTGCACCCTCGGCGCGCCCGCCGGCTCGCTGGCGCGCGACCAGGCCGGGCTGGAGCGCTTCGCCGCCGCGCCGCTGGCGGAGAACCTGCCGCGCTGCCCGCGGTGCGACTCGCTGCTGCGGCCGCACGTGCTGTGGTTCGACGAGTACTACCAGGGGCACGACGACTACCAGATCGAGCGGGTGCTGGCGGCGGCCGACGCCGCCGCCCTGCTGCTCTTCGTCGGCACCTCCTTCTCGGTGGGGGTGACCGACCTGCTGCTGCGCGCCGCCTGGCGGCGTCGCACGCCGGTGCTGGCCATCGACCCGGTCGCGGCGAGTAGCCACCCACCCGGCGTCGAGCTCCTGTGCGCTGCCGCCGAGGGGCTGCTGCCCGCTGCCGTCCAGTGCCTGGCCGGCCGGTGACGGCACCTTGACGCCACCCCCGCCCTTCCTTACCCTCTCATCCATGGAGGTGGCGACGAGATGACGACCGCCAGCGACGAACGGCAACGGAATCCGGCACGACCGGCGGGCCCGGCGCGGGCCGGCGGCGGCGTCACCGTCATCGGTGCGGCCACCGTCCTCAAGGGCGATCTATTGGGCGAGGAGGACCTGGTGGTCGAAGGCCGGGTCGAGGGCACCGTCCGTCTCCCGGGGCGCCGGCTGACGGTCGCCTCCGGCGGCCGCGTCGAGGGGCAGCTGCTGGCGGCCGAAGTGGTGGTCGAGGGGGAGGTCGAGGGGGACCTGGTCGCCGAGCAGCGCGCGGTGCTGCGGGCGGCGGGGCGGATGCGTGGCGACATCAAGGCGCCGTCGGCGGTGCTGGAGGAGGGATGCCGCTTCCACGGCTCGGTCGACATGGGTGGCGCCGAGACGGCCGGCGTCGAGCGCCCACCGGCGCGGCCGGCGCAAACGGCGCTGCCGGCGGAGGTGGCGGCGGAACGGCCGCCGGCGGCCGGCACGCCCATGCCGTGACGCCCCTGTGGCCCTTCGGCCGTCGCGGCCGCGCCTCGCCACCCGAGGAGCCCGCCACCCCCGCGCCGGTGGACTTCCATTCCCACGCCCTGGGCGTGCTGCTGCGACGGCTCGCCGAGCGGCGAGATCCGCGGGTGCTCGACCTCGGCTCGGCACACAACATCAACCTCGCCTTCTTCGGTTCCCGGGGGGTCGGCTACGCCGTCGAGGATGCCCTGCGCACCCTCGCTCCCTGCCGCTCCGCGGGCACCTTCGATCCCGGCTGCGCGGCAGCCCTCCCCGACCTGCTCCGTTTCCCCGACGGTACCGCCTTCGACGCGATCTTCGCCTGGGATCTGCTCGATTTCGTCGGCGCGCCGGTGATTCGCGTCCTCGCCGAGCGCCTGCTGCCCTGGTGCCGCCAGGGCTGCCTGCTCTACGCGCTGGTGTCGCGCGCGAGCCGGCTGCCGGGCGAGCCCGGGCGCTGGGAGATCCTCGGTGAGAGCAGGATCCGCTACATCCCCGCCGCCCACCCCCGTGCCCTACCCTCTCCCCGCTACACCCAGGCGGCGCTCGAGCAGGCCATGGCCCCCTTCCGCGTCGAGAGGGCCTATCTGCTGAAGCTGGGGATGCAGGAGTACCTGCTGGGGCTGCGCGCCGAAGGAGCCGCCGAGCGCCCGGCAGAGGGGTAGGGGGCGCCGGCGCCGGCGCTTCAGAAGAGCCGCCTGCCGCCCTCCAGGACCTCGAGGATCTCCACCTGCTGGATGAGCCACTGGCCTTCCTCCTCCACCCACTGCAGGCGGCCGCGGTAGCTCTCGCGCCCCTCGCCGTCCCCGAGGTCGATGGCCACCGTCGCCTCCAGGCCCATGTCGGCGGTGTCGTTGGCCCGCCGCACCTCGATCTCGACGTCGCGGAAGTCGACCGCCACGGTGGTGCCGGCAGAGCGCAGCCGGTGCACCGCGCCGACCAGCTCCTGCGGGCTGGAGATGCGCCCTTCGTAGGGAGCGGCGAGGATCAGGAACCCCGGCGCGAAGAAGCGCGTGATCTCTCGCCCCCGCCCGAGAGTGGCGAGCTGGTCTTCCGGGCCGTCCTTCTCCAGCGCCTCCTCGAGCGCCGCCAGGCGGCGCAGGATGCGGCGCTGCGGACTGTGCCACTGCGCCCAGAGGGTGGCCAGCACCGCCGCCAGGACGGCCAACACGGCGACCCGCCGCCAGAGCCCCCGCGGTACCGGCATCGCAGCGCCGCCCGCCCTACTGCTTCTGCAGGGAGTAGCCGACGGCGATCTTCGTCCGGCCGTCCTCTTCGCTGAAGGTCAGGTTCAGCTGCCGCCCCTCCTGGCTGCCGTTGAGCATCGCGCCCCTCCCCTGCGGCGAAGAGAACTGGGTCTCGGAGAGCTCGTACCCCTGGGCCGCGAGCTGACGATTGTAGAACTCGAAGGCCTGGTCCAGCGGATCGCCGGTCTCGATCATGAAGGTGCCGGCCACCTGCTGGGCGTCCTCGCTGCGGAACCCCGATTCGGTGGTGCCGCCGGGGTACGCCGGCACCCAGGCGGGGATCTCGCCGCCGGCGCCGAGCCGGAAGGTGCCCTCCTTGGACCTGACCTCGAACACCCCCTCTTCGCCCCCCATCGAGAGCTCCGCCTCCTCCTCCCCTTCGCCGCTCCAACGGATCCTCCCCTCCCGCACGTCGGCGAAGTCCAGGGTCGTCACCTCTCCGGTGGCGGTGTTGCGCAGGGTCACCGTACGGGCGTCCTCGTCGCTGGCGACGATCTCCACCTCGGGATTGGCCGCGGCCATCATCTCCACCGCCACCAGCTCGGGGTTCTTCTCCGCGCGCTCGACGAAGCCCTTGACCTTGCTGCCCACGAACATGGTGGCGACGACGGTGACGATGCCGCCGATCACCACCAGGGCGGCGCAGCCGATGGCGACCCAGGCGAGTGGATGGAGGCCCTTCTTCTTCGGCTCTACGGGTTGCTGTGGCGTGACCATGGGGGATCTCCTGTGTCCCGAACCGGACGGAATCTAGCATACCCCTCGGCTGCAGCGTCTCGCCGTGCGGCCCCCGCGACCACCAGCTCGGGGCGGACGTGCACCACGCCCCCCTCGCGCGCCAGGGCCAGCGCCAGCAGCCGCTCGGTCTGCCACGCCAGCACCTGGTCGGTCCGACGCGGGTCATGGTGGGCACGGAGGACCTGCGCACCCCGAAAGTGGGTGGGGGCTCCCGCTGGGGGGCTCTCGCTGGGGCAAGGGGGATCGCTCGGCTGTCGAGCGGCTAGAATCGGGTCGTGGCAACCTCCGCACAGAAGACGCGGGGCGCCCGCGATCGCCTCGTCGCCCGTCTCGGCGAGCACCCGGCGATTTTCTTCGCCCTGCTCTTCGGTTCCCGAATATCGGGCCGGGGCGTTCGGCCGGACTCGGACTGGGACCTGGGCGTGTTCCTCGATCCCACCCTCACGGCGAGGGAGCGCTTCGAGCTGCGGCTGCGTTTGATCGCCGAGCTCGAGGAGGTCGCGCCGGTCGACGTGACGGTGCTCAACGACGCCCCGCCCCTGCTCGGCCATCGTGCCCTCCAAGGCGAGCTCCTCTGCGCCCGCGACCGCGTCGCCTACGTGCGCTACTTCGTCAAGACGTTCGCGATGTCCGAGGACGAGCGACACTACCGGGAGATCCACCGCCGGGCGCGGGAGGAGCGGCTGCGGGAGGGGCGGTTTGGTCGACCGTGAGACCTTCGACCGCCGCCTCGGCAAGCTGGAACAGCTCCTCCGAGACCTCCGGCGGTTCCAGGGCATCGACCGCGAGACGTTTCTGAGGGACCGGGACACTCAGGCGAAGGCGGAGCGCTGGCTCCAGCTCGCCGGGGAGGTCGCCATCCACCTGGCCACCCAGCTCATCGCCGAGCGCGGCTGGCGGCCGCCCGTGAGCTACCGTGAGGCATTTCAGGTCCTGAGCGAGGAGGGGGTGCTCTCACCGGGGCTCGCGCAGCAGATGGAGGGATGGGCCGCCCTGCGCAACGTCCTCGTGCACCTCTACCTCGAGGTCGATCATCGGCGCCTGCACGAGATCCTCACCGAGGAGCTCGACCAGCTCGAAGACTTCGCCCGCGCGATCACGAAGTCTCTGAGTTTGGGCAAGGAGTAGGCCTTCC
>DATKEH010000193.1:0-2930 GCA_035546355.1 Thermoanaerobaculia bacterium | reverse complement strand
CTTCCCTGCCGGGTCCTGGGGAGAGGGCCTGCCGTCGGGGGTCACACCCATGAAACGAACGCAGACCACCTCGAGCCCCTGCTTGGCGTAGTAACGCCCCAGGGCCTCCATGAAGACCTTGCTGGCGCCGTAGGGACTATCGGGGGCGGGTACAGCGGTGGCCTTCATGAGCTCGGCGCCCGTCCAGCCCGAGTAGTCGTCTGCATGAACGGAGCTCGCCATGATCACGCGGGGCACCCCTGTCCGGAGGGCCGCCTCGTACGCGTTGACGGTCATGAGCTGGTTGTCCAGGCTGATGTCGCCAGACCTCCAGCTCTCCGTTGCCGTGTCCCATGCCAGGTGGACGAGCACATCATGGCCTCGCGATAGCCCCGCCAGATCTTCATAGTCGCGAGCATCGTGCTCTGGGAGGTCGAACCGGGTCACCTCGAAGTCTTCCAGCCGGCCGCAAACGATCCTTCCTATCGTTCCGCTGGAGCCGGTGACCAGGATCTTTTTCGTCGGCCTTGCTCTTGCGTATGCCCGGCGAGCTCGACGCTTCGACCCACGAAGGTTCCCTCCCCATGGTCTCCATCTACCCAGCCCGCGAAGCCAGGACCGCCCTGCCAGGGCCACTGCTCTACTCAGCAACGACACCCGACCGCCTACAGCTCCTCGAGCCCCAGGTCGAGCAGCGGGAAGCGCTCCCACCCCTGGAAGTCGTAGTGCCACCAGCGCCAGCGCCGCCACGCTCCCGCGCCACGCCCCGCCACCGCCTGCGCGCTCGACGAGCGACAGGCCCCGCGCCGCCCGACGCCCGACGCCCGTCATGCCGGCTCCGCCGAGGCCGGCGGCAGCGCGGTCCGCCGCCGCAGGATGCCGGCCGAGACCAGGGTCACGACGAGGCCCACCGGGAACACCTCCATGAAGGTGATGGCGACGTTGACCAGGGGGTTGGCGTAGAGCTCCGCGAAGTACTCCATCTCGGCCTGCTTGGCGGCGAGCGCGGCGGCGCTGGCGCCGTCGGCGCGCAGCCGCTCGATCTGGTAGGCGGCGTAGCGATCGAGGAAATCGGGGAAGAAACCGTAGTACACGATCTCCCAGGAGACGACGTAGACGGCGCAGCTGATCAGCGTGATGAGCAGGCCGACACCGACCGCGCGGCCGAAGGTGATGCTGCCACCGGCGACGCCGTCGCGATACGAGCGCACGCCGAAGAACACCAGCAGGAACGACAGCACCATGGCGCTGTAGCCGACGATCTCCTGGAAGGCGAAGTCGATCACCCCGTTCATGCACAGCGGGAGCAGGATCGCCGTCACCGCCGCCAGCACGGCGCCGGACGCGAGGCCGAACACGCACGGTCCTGGTCATTGCGTACCTCCTTGCCCACACGCTAGCGGCCCGCGGCCGGGGAGCGCGTCACCCGTTCGGGTGATTCCGCGCCATGCGCCTGCACGATCACCCTTTCGTTGACCCGGGCTCACGGAATCAATCCCAGCTCGCGCCCCCGGCGCACCGCCTGCACCCGCCGCCGCACGCCCAGCTTGTCGAACAGCCGCGAGGAATGCGTCTTGACGGTGTTCTCGGAGATGAAGGCGCGCTCGCCGATCTCGCGGTTGCTCAGCCCCTCGGCGATCAGCTCGAGGACCTGGTGCTCGCGCGGCGTGATACCCAGGGCCTCGAGGACCTCCGCGTTGGCGACGAACGGCTCCTGCCGCGGCGCGCGCACCGGCTCGACCACCAGCACCTTGCGGCCTCGGTTCCAGCGCCTGCCCAGGTACAGCCCCAGCGCCGCGAAGAGCGCCGCCACCAGCCCACCGTACACCGCGCTCGGATAGGCGCGCACGAAGTGCTGGTACTCGACCACCTTGAGGAGCGCCAGCAGCACGCCGCCGACCAATCCCCAGAAGAGCACTCGTCGCAACGAGCGCCAGTGTAACGCGCCGGCTCGCCGCCCGACGCGCGCCGTCCGGCGGCGCCCCGCGGTCCCGGACCTGCAATCCCTCTGCCGCGGCGCGGACGCGGTAGGCTCTTGGCATGCCTCGGCTGCCGGCCGCCCTCCTCCTCGCCGCCCTGGTCGCCGCGCCCGCCGCCGGCGGGGACGGCGCCGAGCGGCCGCGGCTGCGCGACCTCGGCGTCGCGCCGGGGGTCCTGCCGCCGGGTCCGCACAACGCCATCACCGACGTGGCGGGAGTGCGGGTCGGCCACCGCACCCTGGTGCGCGGCGACTCGATCCGTACCGGCGTGACCGCGGTCCTGCCGCACGGCGGCAACCTGGTCCAGGAGAAGGTGCCGGCGGCTGCGTGGGTGATCAACGGCTTCGGCAAGGCGGCGGGCCTGCTGCAGGTGCGGGAGTTGGGGGAGCTCGAGAGCCCGATCGTGCTCACCAACACCCTGGCGGTGGGCACCGCCGTCGACGCCGTCGTGCGCTGGAGCCTGGCGCAGCCCGGCAACGAGGAGGTGGGTTCGGTCAACGCCGTCGTCGGCGAGACCAACGACGGCTTCCTCAACGACATCCGCGCCCTGGCAGTGAGCCGCGAGGAGGTGGTGGCGGCGCTCTCCGCGGCGCGCGAAGGGCCGGTGGAGGAGGGCAGCGTCGGCGCCGGCACCGGCACCGTCGCCTTCGGCTGGAAGGGGGGGATCGGCACCGCCTCGCGGCGGCTGCCGGCGAGCCTCGGCGGCTGGACGGTGGGGGCGCTGGTGCAGAGCAACTACGGCGGCCTGCTCTCCATCGTCGGCGTGCCGGTCGGGGAGGCCCTCGGCCGCGTCCCCTTCCGCGACGAAGGGGCGGGCTCGGGCGGCGGCTCGTGCATGATCGTGCTGGCCACCGACGCGCCGCTGTCGTCCCGCAACCTCGAGCGGCTGGCCCGCCGCGCGACCCTCGCCCTGGGGCGCACCGGCTCGTACGTCAGCGACGGCTCGGGGGACTTCGCGATCGCCTTCTCCAC
>DATKEH010000192.1:0-6303 GCA_035546355.1 Thermoanaerobaculia bacterium | reverse complement strand
AGCACGTGACGGTGCTGTCGGAGGTCGGCCTGGTGCGCACCCGCCGCCAGGGGCGGGAGCGCATCTGCGAGCTCGAGCCGGCGCGGCTCGCCGCCGCCCACGCCTACCTCGACGGCATCTCGCGGCAGTGGGACGCGGCGCTGGGCCGCCTGCAGCGGTTCGTCGAGGGCTAGCGGCCTGCGCGGCTAGCGGATCAGCGGTCTGTCGCTTCGCCGCTCGTCGCCTCCATCGCGTGGCTCGCCTGCTTGCCATGGTGCTCGCAGCTGACCGCCGGGTTGAACTGGGCGAAGACGCCGCTGGGGTTGTCGCGGAAGACCCACACGTGGCGGTCGTAGTGCGCCTCGAACATGTGGGCCTCGTCGATCTCGGTCTCCGGGTCGTCGATCATCGTCTCGTAGGGCACGCCGTGGAACGCCGGAGGGCCGTCGTGGCCCGCCGCATGCCATGACTCCTGGAACACCAGGTTCTCGACCGCCACCAGCTCCAGGCCGCCGTCCGCTTGCGGCTCGTAGATCAGGATGGACGGCTGCAGGAAGTCGATGTGGGTGCCGTTGCCGTCGACCCGCGGCGCGGTGGCGGTGATGCCGAGCAGGTCGGGGCGGAAGTAGTGGATCCCCATCGCCCCCAGCTCCGCCGGCTGCCCCATCAGCGCGGCGACTTCGCAGATGTCCATCGGGTCGCGCACGTACCCCTCCGCCAGGGCGACCTCGATGTCGCGGAACCGCTCGGCGGCCGCGCGCACCGCGTCGAGGTCCGGCTCGCCGGGAGTGGGCGTGGCTGCCGGCATCGTCTCGGCGGCCGCCCACGAGCCGACCGCCAGAAGTCCGAGGAAGCACGAGGCAAGGACGAGGTGACGCATGGATCCTCCCGCGACTCGGGGTCGCAACGTTTCTGTTAGAGCCAGGCCGGCAGGGCGGCCAGGTTTTGGGGAGCCGGGATTTCCTATCACGGCCGCGAGCCCGCCGTCAACGCTGGCGTAGCGGCCGCCGCGGCCACACCAGGCTCGCCGCCCAGCCGAGGACGAAGGTCAGCGCCGAGCCGACCAGGGCGAACCAGGGCCAGGCGAGCGGGGTGGCGAAGAACACCCAGGCCATAGCCGCCAGGCCGAGGACCATGCCGGTCAGCGCCGCGCGCTGGCCGACCCGGCGGGTGTACATGCCGAGGAAGAACACCCCGAGCACGATGCCGGTGGTGAACGCCACGAACCCGAGCACGCTGTTGATCACCGAGGCGGTGAGCCACTGGCCGCCGATGCCGACGCCGATCTGCGCAAGACCGAAGACGGCGGTCAGCACGCGGACCACCCGCAGCTGGCGCTCGGGCGTCGGCCGCGAGCGCGCCAGCGGCAGCCACAGGTCGTTGGCGGCGGTGGAGGCGCAGGAGTTGAGCGAGCTCGACAGGGTGGACATGGCGGCGGCGAAGACGGCGCCGAGCAGCAGCCCCAGCACCCCCACCGGCATCTGTTCGAGGATGAAGCGGACGAACACCCGGTCGGGGCGGTCGAAGGGAACGGCCGGCGGCGCCAGCTGGTAGAAGGCCCACAGGGCGACGCCGATGAGCAGGAAGAGGGCGAACTGGGCGACGATCACGACGCCGGACAGCGTCAGGGCGCGGCGGGCGTCGGCGAGGCTGCGGGCGCTCAGGTAGCGCTGCACCATCAGCTGGTCGACGCCGTGCGAGCCGAGGGTGATGAAGATCCCCCCCACCAGGCCGGCCCACAGGCCGTAGGGCTGCGCCGGGTCGAGGGTGAGGTCGAAGAGGCGCAGCTTGCCGGCCGCCTGGCCCATGGCCATCAGCTGCCCCCAGCCGCCGGGCAGCGCCTCGAGGATCAGCCCCAGGGCCACCCCGGCGCCGCCGAGGTAGACGACCAGCTGCACGACGTCGGTCCACACCACCGCCCGCATGCCGCCGAGGTAGGTGTAGACGATGGTGGTCAGCCCCAGCGCCACCACCGCCCAGGCCATGGGGATGCCGGTCATCTCCTGCAGCACGATGGCCGAGAGGAACAGCCGCAGCCCGTCGGCGCCGGTGCGGGTGGCGACGAAGAGCAGCGCCGCCACCTGCTTGACGGCGCCGCCGAAGTAGCGGTGCAGCACCTCGTAGGCGGTGAAGTAGGAGCCGGCGAAGTACTGCGGCAGCAGCAGCGCCGCCACCGCCAGGCGCCCGAGCAGGAAGCCGAAGGCGATCTGCAGCCAGGTGAAGTCGGCGCCGTAGGCGAAGCCGGGGATGGAGAGGAAGGTGATGGTGCTGGTCTCGGTGGCGACGATCGAGCCCAGCAGCGCCCACCAGGGCAGATCGCGGTCGCCCACCACGTAGGCGGCGACGGTGCGGGCGCCGCGGCCGATCCACAGCCCGAGGGCGACCACGCCCGCGAGGTAGGCGAGGAGGATGGCGAGGTCGATGGCGCCGACGGTCACGGAGCGGCGATCCTATCGCTGGCGCCGTACGCTCGTCGCTCGACGGCGGCGATTGTGCCTCCGTACGGCGTGTGCTACGTTGCAGGTGATCAGAGCCGATGCGGATACACGCCACGTGGGAAGTCTCCGGGCCGTACCGATTCCGCAGCCGCCGTGGCGGCTCGCGGCAGCGTCGCTGCCCGAGGGACCCTCGCCAGGTTTGCCCTCCGCCCGGCTCCCTCTCCCACCCCTGGCGGCGCGGACGCCCTGCCGCCGCCGGGACATTCGAGGAGGACTTGCGATGAGGAAGAGCCTGGGACTCCTGTTCGTGGCGTTGCTGCTGGCGCCGGCGGCATGGGCGCAGCAGACCGGTTCGATCGCCGGGCGGGTGACGAGCACCGACGGGGCCGGCTTGCCGGGAGTGGTGGTGGAGGCGCGCAGCGACGTGCTGCCGCGCCCGCGCGCCACCACGACGCTCGACAACGGCGACTTCCTGCTGCCGCAGCTGCCGCCGGGGGTCTACGCGCTGAGCTTCCGGCTCGAGGGCCTGGCCCGGGTGGACCGCGACGTCGAGGTGCTGCTCGACCAACAGACCTCGGTGCAGGTGATGTTGGCGGAGACCATCGAGGAGTCGATCGAGGTCGTTTCCGAGGGCTCGCTGCTCAGCCTCGCCTCGGCCGAGGTCAAGTCCGAGATCTCCGAGGTGGTGCTCGATCAGGTGCCGGTGGGCCAGGACTACCGCGACCTGCAGAAGCTGATCCCCGGCGTGCAGTACAGCGAGAACTCGGTCCGCGGGCCCTCCGCCGGCGGCAGCGGGCAGGACAACGTCTACCTGTTCGACGGCGTCAGCGTGAACCTGCCGCTGTTCGGCAACCTCTCCTCCGAGCCGTCCAAGCACGACGTCGAGCAGGTGTCGATCGTCAAGGGGGGCTCCCGCGCCGTCGACTTCCACCGCGCCGGCGGCTTCACCATCGACACCGTCAGCAAGTCGGGCACCAACCGCTTCCGCGGCGAGGCGAGCTACCAGCTGCAGACGGCGGGGATGACCGAGGACCGGGAGGATCCGACGCTCGACTTCGACGAGGACCGCGACTGGGCCACCGTCGGTGTCGGCGGCCCGGTGGTGCAGGACAACCTCTACTTCTACGCCTCCTACTTCCGGCCGACGGTCGACCGCGACAACGTCGCCAACGTCTACGGCCCGGTGCCGGACTTCGAGAGCACCCGGGACGAGCTGTTCGGCAAGCTCACCTGGACGCCCAGCAGCTCGGTGCTGCTCTCCGGCAGTTACCGCGACTCGGAGCGCGAGGACAGCCACGACAGCGTGGGCAGCACCTCCGCCGCCTCGACCTCGGTGGGCAACGAGGCGACGCTGGAGATCGGCATCCTCGAGGGGTCGTGGATCATCAACGACCGCAACTTCGTGACCCTCAAGGCGACCGATTTCGCCAACGAGAACCTGGGCCGTCCGGACAGGATCGTCAACGTGCCGGTGGCGCTCGACGGCAGCGTGTCGCTGGACATCGCCAACCTCGATCAGATCGGCCACCTGCTCGTCCCCTCGCCGATCGCCGGCAACGACGCCCACAACGCGTTCATCGCCCCGATCATCGGCCGCTACGGCTACCTGGAGAACGGGATGCGGATCGGCGGCGGCGACGTCGGCGTGCACGACCTGCTGAACGACCAGGACTTCTTCCGCCAGAGCTTCCAGGTGGGCTACGACTACCTCTTCGGCGAGGCGGTGTCGCACGAGCTGCACGTGGGCTACCAGTGGTTCAGCGACGAGGAGCAGCTGGCGCGCACCTCCAACGGCTGGGGGATCATCAGCGTCCCCGGAGGCAGGACCAGCTTCCAGGGGCAGCCGATCTTCTACCAGGCGCGCCTGCTGGCCGGGGCGGCCGGCGCCATTCCCATCGGCGACCTCAGCACCGAGTACGAGTCGCACAACGTCGAGGTCAACGACACCATCCGCTGGAACAACTGGACCTTCAACGTCGGCGTGCTGCTCAGCCAGGACACGCTGTACGGGCAGGGGTTGCGCGAGACCTCGGCGACCACCTCCGGCTTCGAGCCGGCGCCGGGCAACCGCTACGAGATGTACAAGGTCGACTGGGACGAGATGATCCAGCCGCGGCTGGGCGCCACCTGGGCCTACAACGGCCAGGACACCCTCTACGGCAGCTACGCCCGCTACAACCCCTCGGCCAGCTCGCTGCCGCGCGCCGCCGCCTGGGACCGCAACTTCTTCCTGCGCACGGTGGACGTGTTCTTCGACGCCGACGGCGACTTCATCGGCACCTCGCAGGTGGCGGGCTCGTCGGGCAAGCTGTTCGCCGACGACCTCGACCCGCGCTTCGTCGAGGAGTTCCTGCTGGGGACGGCGCGGCGCTTCAACGCCCGCTGGACGGGGCGCGCCTACGCCCGCTACCGCTACGCGTCGAGCTTCTGGGAGGACACCAACAACAACGCGCGGCTGCTGTTCGACCCGCCGGCCGGCGTGCCGCAGGAGCTGTACATCCCGACCAACAACCTGGTGGGTAGCGGCTCCTACGTCATCGCCGAGCTCGACGGCGCCTTCACCAAGTTCTGGGAGGCGACCCTCGAGGGAGAGCGGCGGGCAGGCGACCTGTTCGTGCGCGGCTCCTACACCTGGAGCCACTACTACGGCAACTTCGACCAGGACAACACCACCACCGACAACGACGACAACATCTTCATCGGCTCGTCGTTCATCGCCGACAGCGCCGGGCGGCAGGTGTGGGACAACAAGTACGGCGACCTCAGGGGCGATCGGCGCCACCTGGTGAAGGTCTACGGCTACTACCGCCTTCCCTGGAACGCCACCACCGGCGCCTTCGCCGTCTACCAGTCGGGCGAACCCTGGGAGGCGTGGGACGTCGAGCACTACCGCGGCCTGCTCAACCAGATCGGCAGCACCAGCACCAGCAGCACCGGCCGGTTCGCCGAGTCGGCCGGCTCGCGCACCTCGGACGACCATTACCAGATCGACCTCAACTACACGCAGAGCTTCCCGTTCGGGGAGCGCTACAACGCCCAGCTGGTGGTCGACCTGTTCAACTTGACCGACAACCAGACGGGCTACAACATCAACCCCTTCGTGAGCTCGTCCACGTTCGGCGAGCCGCGCTCCTACTACGCCCCGCGCCGGCTGCGGCTCGGCGTGCGGCTGGAGTTCTAGGGCACCCGCCGCGTTCAGCGCCGGTCGGCGAAGAGCGTCTCGCGCGCGATCAACGGCGCCGTGGTGGCGTCGGCATGGGCAGTCGCGCGGCGCACCCGCTCGCCGCGGTCGGGCTCGCCGAGCAGCACGCTGACCTGGGCGCGCTTGAACAGCGCCATCGGGTATCCCGGATGCCCCGGCGGCACCCGGTCGAGCGCCACCGCCGCCTCGGCCAGGCGGCGGTCGGCGAGGTAGAGCACCCCGAGCTCGAGGTGGCGGTTGAACGCCTCCCCCTGCAGCGCCCGGGCGCGCTCGAAGGCGGCTATGGCCTGGGCGGTGCGGCCGGCGGCCATGCGCAGCTCGCCCAGCCGCAGCAGCTCGGCCGCCGGCGCCCGGTCGAGCGCCACCAGCCGCTCGACCAGCGCCGCCGCCTCGTCGAGCCGCCCCTGGCGCTCGCGCACCCGCGCCAGCCCCTCGAGCGCCGGCAGCCGCTGCGGAGCGGCCGCCACCACCGCCTCGAGCAGCGGTGCGGCCTGCTCGAAGCGGCCGGCCCGCAGGTGGTGCTGCCCCAGGTAGTGGCGCAGGTCCAGCGACTCGCCGTCGATCCCCTCGGCGCGGCGGAACCAGCGCAGCGCCTCCTCGTCCCGGCCGAGCAGCGAGTGGCTCACCGCCAGCCGGACGGCGACCATCAGGTTGCCGGGATCCTGCGCCGCCACCCGCTCGAAC
>DATKEH010000191.1:0-5000 GCA_035546355.1 Thermoanaerobaculia bacterium | reverse complement strand
CGACGCGTTCATGGGCGGCGACCTGCGGATCGTGAGGACCAGCACCAACCAGTCGCTGCCGGTGGTGACCTCCTTCAACCGCACCGGGCTCGACCCGCAGAACCAGTTCGGGCAGTCGATCCCGGCGATCACCAGCAGCCGCATCCTCGAGCTGTCGGGGGGCGATCCCCCGACGCGCCAGGACCTGGTGGGGCTGAGCAACGACGCCGACCGCCTGGCCTACTTCGGCGTGACCAACGCCGCTGCCGTGATGAGCACCTTCAAGGCCCGCGCCTACGACGCCAACGGAGTGCTGTTGGGCCAGTCCGGTGAGGAGACCCTGGCGCCCTACGGGCAGCGCCAGTTCCAGCGCGAGGAGATGGAGGCCAAGCTGGGCGTGCTCGGCGTCGACGACTTCCGCATCGAGATCGAGGTGGCGGGAGGCGGCCCGGTGTCGCCGTACGCCGCCAACGTGCGTCTGGGGACCGACGACCCGGCGTTCCTGATGGCGGGAGACACCACCCGCTCGCGCCAGTACCTGGTCGGGGTCCTGACCAAGGATGCGCTGGCGGGCAGCACCTTCGAGGCGGACGCGGTGCTGTACAACCCGTCGGGCGTGCACGACCTGCCGGTCGAGCTCACCTTCCTCCCCGTCGGCCCCAACAGCGAGCCGACCGATACCCTCGGCCTGACGCTGGGGCCCAAGGAGGTACGCCGGCTGCCGCACGTGCTGCGCAGCCAGTGGGGGCTGGCCGATCACGCGGGAGTGCTCGTCGTCGACAGCGTCGGCGCCGGCGGGCAATTCCCCGTCGCCCAGGCCGAGATCTACGACGAGAAGGGCCCCTTCCTGCGTTACGGAGAGGCCCTGGCGCCGCGCTACGACAGCAACCGCGCCGGCGCCGGCAAGCGCCAGGTGCTGGCCGGGGTGCGCCAGGACGCGCTCTACCGCACCACCCTGTGGCTGTTCAACCCGTCGTCGACGCCGGCCACCGTCAACCTCGTCTACCGGCGCCTCGACGGCTCGGTGATGGGGCGGGAGGATGGGTACCCCGTGCACGCCAACGGCGCGCGGCAGGTGGGGCCGGGGCAGCTGAAGCTGCCGCTGGGGTTCTCCGGAGCCTTTACGGTGCATCTCGAGGTCGTCTCCGGTCAGCTGATCGGTGCCGCTCAGGTGGTGCACAACCACAACAACGACATCACCTACGTCGCCGGCCAGACGCGCTGAGCCGGACGCGATTGCCTACCCCCGGCGCCCGGTGGCGCCGGGGCTCTCCCCTGCCGATGCCGGCCTTCTCCGCGCTGGCGCAGCTCGCCTGGACGGTGGCGATCGCCGCCCTGATCCCGGGGTGCGGAAGGCCGGCCGATCGGCAGGGGGAAGGGGCCGCCGCCGCGGCAGCGGCCGACGCCCCGGCGGCGGCCGCCGACGCAGGGCCCGCGCCGCGCCGGGGGAAGTGGCGCACCGCGCGGACCCCCGCCGCGGCGGCGAGCGCAGAGGCCGGCGACGAGGCGCGCGACCTGCTGCTGGCGACCCCCTACCTGCGCGGGTATCGCGCCGCCGGCGAGCGGGGGCCGGTGATTCCGCGCTTCGACCCCGAGCGAGCCCAGCCCGGCCTCAACCTCTACGTCTCGGGGCACGCCGCGGAGGCCTTCCTCGTCGATCTCGAGGGGAGGGTGCTGCACCGTTGGCGCCGCGACCTCGGCGACGTGTGGCCGGCGCTGTACGCCGCCGACTCCACCGGCGCCATCGCCGCGACGGACTACTGGCGGCGCGCTCTGCTGCTCCCCGACGGCGCCCTGGTGGCGATCTACGAGGGGCTCGGCGCGGTGCGCCTGGACCGGCGCTCGCGGCTGGTGTGGGCCTACCGCGGCGGCGCCCATCACGACCTCTTCGTCACCGCGGGGGGGGAGCTGTGGCTCCTCGACCGGCGCCGGGTGCGCCTGCCGCGCATCAATCCCGACGCGGACCTCCTCGAAGACCTGGTGACGGTGCTCGACCTCGAGAGCGGCCGGGTGCGGCGGCAACTCTCGGTGCTCGAGGCCTTCGAGCGCTCGCCTTTCGCCGCCCTGCTGGCGGACATGGAGCGGCAGGGCGACGCGCTGCACACCAACACGCTGGAGCCCCTGCCGGCCACGCCGCTGGCCGAACGGCTGCCGGCCTTCGCTGCCGGAAACCTGCTGCTCTCGGTGCTCAAGCTCGACACCGTCGCCGTGCTCGATCCGCGGCGGGAGACGGTGGTGTGGGCGCGGCGCGGGCCCTGGCGGCGGCAGCACCAACCCCTGCTCCTCCCCGAAGGGCGCCTGCTGCTGTTCGACAACCTGGGGCTCGGGGATCGCTCGCGGGTGTTCGAGTGGGATCCGCTGAGCGAGCAGGTCGGCTGGGTCTTCCCCGCCCCCGGCTCGCCCGAGGAGCTGTTCTCCAAGACCCTCGGTTCCTGCCAGCGGCTGGCCAACGGCAACACCCTGGTCACCGAGTCGGAGAACGGCCGGGCGTTGGAGGTGACGCCCGCGGGAGAGGTGGTCTGGGAGATGGCGAGCCCGCACCGCGCCGGCGAGCGGGGAAAGCTGGTGGCGACCCTGTTCGAGGTGGTGCGCGTCGACGCCGAGCAGCCCTGGCTGACCGGGTCCGGCCGGACGCCCTCCGGCGGCGCGTTAGAATGAGGCGGTAATGAGCGATTCCATCGTCGCCGCGGAGGGGCTGCGCAAGGCGTACCGGATGTACGACCGGCCGTCGCATCGCCTGCTGGAGCTGCTGGCGCGGCGGCCCCTGCACCGCGAGCACCTGGCGCTCGACGACGTCTCGTTCACCCTGCCGCGCGGCCAGAGCCTGGGGATCGTGGGGGAGAACGGCGCCGGCAAGAGCACCCTGCTCGAGATCCTCGCCGGCATCACCACCCCCTCCGCCGGCAGCTTCCGTGTCGCCGGCAAGGTGGCCGCGATCCTCGAGCTCGGCGCGGGCTTCCACTCCGAGCTCACCGGGCGGCAGAACATCGTGCTCAACGCGGCGATGCTCGGGCTCGACGAGCAGGAAGTGGTCGAGAAGCTGCCCCGCATCCTCGCCTTCAGCGAGCTGGGCCCGTTCATCGATCGGCCGGTGAAGACCTACTCGACGGGCATGGCGATGCGGCTGGCGTTCTCCATCGCCACCCAGGTCGACCCCGACGTGCTGATCATCGACGAGGCGCTGTCGGTGGGGGACGGTTACTTCCAGAAGAAGTGCGTCGACCGCCTCCTGGAGATCATCCGCGAGGGCGGCACCGTGCTGTTCTGCTCGCACGCGATGTACTACGTCACCTCGCTCTGCCAGCAGGCGCTGTGGCTGCGCGACGGGCAGGTGGCCGGCTTCGGCCCGGCCCTCGAGGTGGTGGCGGCGTACGAGGACTTCCTGCTGCGCAAGGGGCAGCAGGGGGCGGACGAGGCGCCGGCACGCGGCGAGGCGCCGGCGCGGTTGCGGCGGGTGGCGCTGTGGGACGAGGCGGCGGGGCAGGAGGTGGCGTCGCCGGCGGTGTACCGCCATGGCGAGCCGTGGGCGGTGACGATCGAATGGGAGACGCGGGACCCCCGCCTCCCCTTCCACGTCGGCGTCGGCGTCAACCGCAGCGACGGCATCGAGGTCTGCTCGTTCACCACCTTCCGCAGCGGCCTGCCGGCGAGCGTCGACCGCCACCGGCACGCCCTGCGGCTGCGGCTGCCGCAGCTGCCGATGATCAAGGGCGAGTACACGCTGTACGTCTTCCTGGTCGACGGAGAGGGCCTGCACGTGTACGACCGGCAGGTGCTCGACCGCTTGTTCCGGGTGGCCAGCGAGGAGTACGTCTTCGGCATCGTCGCGCCGGCTCACGAATGGGCCCTGGAGCCAGACGCGGGGGAGCTCCCCGCCGGGGCGGTGGCGGCGGCCGGGGCCAGGGGATGAGGGACTCGCCTCTGCCGGTGCTCGCGCCGCCCGCGGCGGCGGCCCAGGCGCTGGTCCCCTCGGTCTTCCTGCACCTCGGCCGCGACCGCGTCTACAACCCGCTGACCGACCGTCTGCTGCGGGAGGGCGACGCCGGCTACGGCGAGCTGCGCCAGGTGCTCGCCGGGGAGCTGGGTCCCGAGACGCTGCCGGCGGGGTCGGCGGCGGAGCTCGAGCGCGGCGGATGGCTGGTGCCGTCGGGGCTCGACGAGGCGCGCCGCTTCCTGCTCAAGTACGTGTCGCTCGAGCTGCACACGGTGTGCAACCAGTCCTGCTACTTCTGCCCCGTCTCGGTCGCGCCCCGCGAGCCGCACTTCATGCCCACCGAGCAGTTCGAGTCGATCGTCGGCCAGCTCGCCGCCTTCGCCGCGACCATCGAAGGCGTCGCGCTGATCAACTACAACGAGCCCACCCTGGACAAGCGCTTCCTGGAGCAGGTGCGCACCATCCGCCAGGCCGGGCTGCCGCCGGCGGTGCTGACCAACGGCTCGGGCCTGACGCCGCAGCGGGTCGACGCGCTGCTGGAGATGGGCGGGTTGAGCTTCCTGTCGATCAACCTCTCGACGCTCGATCGCCAGCGCTACAGCGGCGAGCGCGGCGGCGACCACCTGGAGGTGGTGCTGCGCCACCTCGACTACGCCCGCGACCTGCCGCTGGCGCCGCAGATGGAGATCGTCGTGCTGGGCACCGGCGACACCACCCATCGCGGCGACTACGAGGCCATCCGCGAGCGTTTCGCCGGCAGCCGCTTCGCGGTCAAGCGCCACGGGGTCATGGATCGCGCCGGGCTGCTGCAGATCGGGGCACGGCCGCCGAGCCCGCATAAGAAGCTCCGTGGCTGCGAGAACGTGGGGTCGCGGCCGCTGCAGCACTTGCACATCACGCCGTACGCCAAGTGCGTGCTGTGCTGCGAGGACTACTACGAGAAGTACGTGGTGGGCGATCTCGCGGTGAGCACGGTGGCCGAGGTGCTCGCCGGCGACGAGCTGGCGCGCCTGCGGCGCTGGGTCTACGGCGTCGAGGAGGCGCCGGCTGACTTCATGTGCCGCAAGTGCATCTACGCCCGCACCCG
>DATKEH010000190.1:0-16886 GCA_035546355.1 Thermoanaerobaculia bacterium | reverse complement strand
TCGGGGCCGAGGTGGATGGCGAGGGTGTTGATGGTGAAATCGCGCCGGTAGAGGTCCTGGCGCAGCGCCGAGGTGCGCACCTCCGGGAGCGCCGCCGGGGCGCGGTAGAACTCGCTGCGCGCCGTCGCGATGTCGACGGTGTCGCCGTCGGGCAGCACCACGACCGCGGTGAGGAAGGCCTCGTGCACCCGCAGCCTCCCGCCGAGGGCCTGCGCCAGCTCCCCGGCGAAGGCCAGCCCGTCCCCCTCCACCACCAGGTCGAGGTCGCGGTTCTCCTGGCCGAGCAGCAGGTCGCGCACCAGACCGCCGACCAGGTAGACGCGAGCGCCGGTGCGACGGGCGACGGCGGCGGCCGTCTCGATCTTCGCCAGCAGCGCGGCCGGCACGCGGTCGCGCAGCAGACCCCCGATCCGCTGGCGGCGGGCTTTCAGCTCCCGCGACCGCCGCTCGATCGGCTCGGCCACCTCGGCGAGCCGACCGTGCAGGTGACGCAGCACGTCCATCCGCGTCACCACCCCCTGCGCCCGCGCCGTGTCCCGATCTCCGACCAGGATGAAACGCGGATGCTGCCCCGCCATCCGCTCGGCGAGGACCTCGGCGGGGGCCTGGGGGTCCACCCACTCCAGCTCCCGGCGCATGATGCTGCTCACCGGCCGCGTTTCCATGCCGTGCTGCAGGGCGCCGTCGAGCAGCTGGCGGCTGACGGCGCCCACCGCCCGATCGCCCTCGACCACCGGCGCGGCGTTGATGGCGTGGCGCACCAGCAGAGCTTTGGTCTCTGCTACCGTGGCGCCGAGCGGCACCGAGACGAACGGGGCGATCATCAGGTCCCGCGCCCGCGTCCGCGGCGGCACCACGTCGCCCAGGCGGGCCAGCAGCTCCTCCCGCGCCTCGAGCACCGTCACCCCCTTGCGGCTACCCGCGGCGGCCGTCTCGTGGCCGCCGCCGCCCGCCACCTCCTCGAGGACCCTCCCGAGATGCACCCCGGGGACGTCGCCGCGGGCGATGATGGTGAGCCGGTCGCCCTCGCCGAACAGGGCGAAGAGCAGGTCGAGCTCGAAGAGCTCCAGGCAGCGGCTGACCAGGGGGGCGAGCTCGTCGATGAAGCCGTCCAGATCCAGCGTCACCACCCCCACCCGATAGCCGTGCACCCCTGTCACCTGCAGCTCCTGCGTCATCCGGTAGAGCACCTCGAGATGCACGGCGTCGAGGGAGTGCACGGCGTGGCGGCGCACCACCGCCATGTCGCCTCCCTGCGCCAACAGCCAGGCGGCGGCGGTCAGGTCTCGGGGGCTGGTGGTCGGATAGGTGAGCGAGCCGGTGTCCTCGTAGATGCCCATCAGCAGGAGCGTGGCTTCTTCGGCGGACGGTGTCATGCCACGCTCACGCAGCTGCTCGGCGAGGAGGGTCGAGGTCGCTCCCACGGCGGCGTCGACGACGCCGCCGCGCACCGCCACGTCGCTGTCGGTGTCGGGGTGGTGGTCGTAGGCGAGGACCTCGACTTCGGGGTTGGCGGCGAGCCACTCGGGAACGACTCCCAGCCGGTCGCGTTGGCGGACGTCGCACAGGATGATCCTGGAGAGCGCCGCGGGATCGACGTCGCGCTGGCGCAACTCTTCGATCGCCACGCCCCGCGTCTCCAGCATCCGCCGCACCGACTCCTCCCGCGAGCCGGGGAAGAAGATCGCCGCTCCGGGGTGGAGCCTTCGCGCCACCAGCACCGAGGCCAGGGCGTCGAAGTCGGCGCTGACGTGAGTGGTGATCAGCTCCACTGGCGGTGCTCCCCGCCCATTCTAGGCGGCCGGGTCCCGATGGCGGCGCAGGTGCCGGTCGCTGGCGACCGCCCCCGGCGAGTTACGCTGGATACACCGCCAGCGGTTCGGGCTGGTCGGCGCCGCCGGCGGCCGGATCCGGCCCCGCTCCCTCGTCGCCTTCCTCGCCCCCCTCGGCGACTGCCGGCGACGGCAGGGGCACGGGCAGCACCGAGCCCGAGCCGAGCAGGGACTCGACCGCCGCCGGCAGGTCGTCGGCGAAGCGCACCTTGAACCGCTCGGCCGGGGCGACGTGCGCCTGGCCACCGCCGGGCAGAACCACCTCGAGACCCACCGGCAGGTCGCCCGCCCGTTCGGCCAGCAGGTCGCGCAGCGCCAGCAGCGTCGGCTCGAGCCCCCCCGAGAGCCGCAGCGGGTCGATGCGCAGGTCGAGACGGGCCCAGCGGTCGCCGTCGAGGGCGCCGATGGGCGAGATCTCCTGGGCGGTGACCTCGAGCTCCGAGCGCATGCGCGCCGTCCCCTTGACCAGCAGCACCGCATCCTCCACCAGCAGCCCGTCGTACCTCTGCAGGGTGTCGGCGAAACAGCTCACCGGAATCGAGCCGTAGGGGTCCTCGAGGGTGAAGATCGCCCGCATGCGGCCGGCGTTCGAGCCGCTCTTGATCTTGATCCGCTTGAGTCGCGACACCACTCCGGCGATCGCCACCGTGCCCTCCTCGCTCCCCTCCTTGAGATCGGCGGTGGTGTGCGTGGTGCGGCCGGCGAGCAACCCCTGGAACGCCGACAGCGGATTGCCGGTCAGGTACAGGCCGAGCGCCTCCTTCTCGTATCGCAGCCGCTCGTCCTCGGGCCACTCGGCGACAGCGGCGGCGGGAGCGGGCTCCTCCCCCAACGCGGCGGCGGAGAACAGGCGCCCCTGCCCCGCCTCCTGCTCGCTGCGACGGCGCTGCGCGAAGTCGAGGGTGGCGTCGAGCACCTCCCATAGCGCCGCGCGGGTGACGCCGAAGGAGTCGAATGCGCCGGCCTTGACCAGGCACTCGAACACCTTGTGGTTGAGCGCCTTGACGTCCACCTCGGTGGCGAAGTGGGCGAGGCTGCGGAAGCGCGCGGCGCGGTGGCGCGCCGCCAGGATCGCCTCCACCGCTCCCTCGCCGATCCCCTTCACCGCACCGAGGCCGAAGCGGATGGTGTCGCCGACCACCGTGAAGCTCCAGTTGCTCTCGTTGACATCGGGGGGGAGCACGGCGATGCCCATCTCCCGGCACTCGGCCATGTACTTGGCCACGTTGTCCTTGGAAGCCATCTCGGAGGTCAGCATCGCGGCCATGAAGGCCACCGGGAAGTGGGCCTTCAGGTACGCGGTCTGGTAGGCGAGCATGGCGTAGGCCACGCTGTGGCTCTTGTTGAAGCCGTAGCCGGCGAAGGGCTCGATGTAGTCCCACAGCGCCTCGGCCTTGCGCACGTCCTTGCCGCGGGCTGCGGCGCCGGCGAGGAACTTCTGCTTCTGCTCGGCCATCACCTCGGGCTTCTTCTTGCCCATCGCCTTGCGCAGCACGTCGGCCTCGCCCATGGTGAAGCCGGCGACGTCGACGGCGATGCGCATCACCTGCTCCTGGTAGGCGATGACCCCGTAGGTCTCCTCCAGGATCGGGCGGGTCTCGGGCAGCACGTACGTGACCTTCTTGCGGCCGCGCTTGCGGTCGATGAACTCGTCCACCATCCCCACCGACAGCGCCCCGGGCCGGTAGAGGGCGTTGAACGCCGCCAGCTCCTCGAAGCGCGTGGGCTCGGCACGGCGCAGCATGTCGCGCATCCCCGAGGACTCGAACTGGAAGATGCCGCTGGTGCGCCCGTCGGCGAACAGCCGATAGACGGCGGGGTCGTCGAGAGGGATGTCGTCGAGGTCGACCTCGACCCCCTGTAGCCTCAGCAGCTGCAGCGTGTCGTCGATGACGGTGAGGGTGCGCAGGCCGAGGAAGTCCATCTTGAGCAGCCCCAGCTCCTCGATGACGTCCTTGTCCCACTGGGTGATGACTTCGTCCTTGCTGGTCCTGCACAGCGGCACCAGCTCGTCGATCGGGTCGGGGGTGATGACCACCCCGGCGGCGTGCATGCCGGCGTGGCGGGTGAGACCCTCGAGCCGGGTGCCGACCTCGACGATCTGGCGCACCTCGGCGTCCTGGCGCATCTCCTGGGACAGGCCCTCGTTCTCCTTCGCCGCCTCGGTCAACGAACGGGTCATCTCCGGCACCAGCTTGGCGATGCGGTCGACCTTGCCGTAGGGCAGCCCCATCACCCGCCCCACGTCGCGGATCACCGCCCGCGCCGCCAGCGTCCCGAAGGTGATGATCTGCGCCACCCGGTCGCGGCCGTACTTGTCGCCGACGTACTGGATCACCTCCCCACGGCGCCGCATGCAGAAGTCGATGTCGATGTCGGGCATGCTGATGCGCTCGGGGTTGAGGAAGCGCTCGAACAGCAGGTCGTACTGCAGCGGGTCGATGTCGGTGATGCGCAGCGCCCAGGAGACCAGCGAGCCGGCGGCGGAGCCGCGCCCGGGACCGACCGGGATGCCGTTGTCGCGGGCGTGGCGGACGAAGTCCCAGACCACCAGGAAGTACCCGGGGAAGCCCATGGTGTGGATCACCCCCAGCTCGAGGGCGAGGCGCTGGCGGTAGACCTCCTCCGGCAGCACCTTCGCCAGCCGACCCTGGGCGGCGCGGCGGCGCAGCTCGGCCAGACGCCGGTCGAGCCCCTCGCTCGCCACCCGCCCGAGGAAGCTGTCCAGGGTCTCCCCATCGGGCACCGGAAAGCGCGGCAGGTGGAAGTCTCCGAAGGGGATCTCCAGGTCGCAGGCCTCGGCGATCGCCAGGGTGTTCTCGAGGGCGTCGGCGTCGTCGGGGAAGAGCGCGTACAGCTCGTCGCCGCTCTTGAGGTAGAACTCGTCGCTGGCGTACTTGAGCCGGTCGGGGTCGGAGAGCATCCTCTGGGTGCCGATACAGAGCAGCACGTCGTGAGCGAACGCGTCCTCGCGGGCGAGGTAGTGGGCGTCGTTGGTCACCACCTTGGGCACGCCGAGCTTCTTCGCCAGCCGCCGCAGCACGTCGTTGACCAGCCGCTGCTCGGCGAGGCCGTGGTCCTGCAGCTCGAGGTAGAAGTTGCCCTCGCCGAAGATCTCCAGGTATTCGCGGGCGACCCGCTCGGCCTCGCGCTCCTGGCGCGCCAGGATCCGCTCGTTGATCTCGCCGTTCAGGCACGCCGACAGGCAGATGAGCCCTTCGCCGTGCCGGCGCAGGATCTCGCGGTCGATCCGCGGCTTGTAGTAGTGCCCTTCGAGGAACGAGCTGGTGGTGAGCTTGATCAGGTTGCGGTAGCCGACGGCGTTCTTGGCCAACAGCACCAGGTGGTTGCTGCTCCGGCGCTCGCTGTCGCGGTCGAGCCGGCTCCCCTGGGCGACGTAGGCCTCGATGCCGAGGATCGGCTTGACTCCCGCCTTCCTCGCCTTCTTGTAGAACTCGATGGCACCGAAGAGGTTGCCGTGGTCGGTGAGCGCCATGGCCGGCATGCCGCCGGCGCGGGCGGCGGCGAGCACGTCGTCGAGGCGGTTGGCGCCGTCGAGCAGGCTGTACTGGCTGTGGAGATGGAGGTGGGCGAACTCCGCCATGCGGCGAGGATAGCAGGGCGGTGTGGCGATCAGCCCGCCGGCCTGGCCGCCGCACCGAGCCGGTTGGCCACCAGGATGTAGCTCACGCCCGAGAGGATGGTGAGGGCCGCCACCGCGTGGATCGCCCGCACCGCCAGCTCGTCGAAGACCGGCAGGAACCCCGTAGCCAGCACCACCACCGCGGCCCCCACCTGCACCGCCGTGTTGACCTTGCTCAGCGGCGTCGGCGGGAAACGGCTGACGCCCACCGCCAGGTAGAGGATCAGCGCCACCACCACGATGACCACGTCGCGGGCGATCACCAGGATCGTCACCCACAGCGGGATGAGCACCCCGGGATGCAGGCCGGGGATGGCCAGGGTCACGTAGGCCGACATCAACAGGAGCTTGTCGGCGATCGGGTCGAGATAGGCGCCGAGCAGCGACTTCTGCCCCAGGGTGCGGGCGATGAAGCCGTCGAGGGCGTCGGTGATGCCGGCCACCCCGAAGATGAGCAGCGCCCTGAGCGGCTTGCCGTCGACCACCGCGATGACGAAGATCGGCGTCAACCCCATGCGCAGCAGAGAGAGGAGATTGGGGAGGGTGAGGTTCATGGGGCGCCCTGCAGCGCCAGGGTCCGCCGGATCCACTCCAGCGCCTCGTCACCGGAGACCCCGGCGGCGGCGAGGCAGTCGCCCGTAGACGGCACGAAGCCGCAGGCGACGGCGGCCTCGCAGACCGCCTCTCGAGAGGGTGCGGGGCTTCCCTGCAGCGGCGCGAGACAGAGAGGTGACGGGGCCGCCCGCAGCAGCACCCGCAGGAGGCTGCGCAGCGCGGCGAGGCGTGTCACCGTGGCTTCCGGCTCGAAGCGCCGCAGCGTCGGGTCGACGTCCATGAGGTGGAGGTTGACCACCCGCATGATCTCCTGGCGCTGCGGGTGGTCGAGGATGTCGGTGGCGATGCGCGCCGACTGGGCCACTCCGGCGCGCACGCCGGGGGCGAGCCAGTAGAGCAGGGTGGCATGGTCGGCGCGGGTCAGCTGCTGGCGCGCCGCCCGCCGCTGCACCTCCGCCGGCAGGGTCTGCAGCCGCCAGCGGAACTTGGCCCTCTCGAGGCGCTCTGCCAGCTCCGGCTCCCGAGGGTAGCGGTCGCGGAGGCGTTGCAGGATGTCCACCGCGACCGCCGCCTCCCCCACCGCCAGCTCGAGCTCCGCCCGCCTCTCGAGCAACGCCCGGTCGTCGACCTCCAGGGTCAGCAGACCTCGGACCGCCTGCAGCTCGCGACGGGAGTCCCCGGCGGCGCGCGCTACCTCCGCCGTCGTCTCCAGGGTGTGCCGCGACAGCGGATCCCACGCCTCCAGCTTCCGGGCGTCGCGCGCCGCCTCCTCGAAATGGCCGCGGCGCAGCGCGTCGCGAGCGCGATGGGCCACTACCTGCACCGCCCGGTCGCGCAGCACCGCGGCCCGCTCGGCGGCGGCGGCCGACGCCTCGCTCGCAGCGAGATACCCTTCGAACGCCGCGGGCAGCTCGCCGAGTCGATCCGCCGCCCGTGCCGCGACCAGCTGGGCGGCGGTGTAGTCGGGGTATCGGCCGAGCACCGGCTCGACCTGCCGCCGGGCCTCTCCCGGGTCCCCCTGAGCCAGGGTTGCCTGCGCCGCCAGCACCTGCGCCGGGGCCAGTTGCGGCTCGATCGCCAGCATCTCCTCGGCCAGCCGCTCCGCCGCCTCCAGCCGCCCGGAGAGGAGGAGCCGATGGCCACTGGCCAACTCCTGCTGCCACTCCGGGTCCAGCGAATGCGGAAACCCCGTGGAGGGAGGGAGCAGGAAGGGGAGGTCTTCGGCCGGGATGGCCGGTGCCGGGGCGGGCTCGACGCGCGCCCCGGCGCAGCCGGCCACGGTCAGCGCCGCCAGCAGGAGAATGGCGCGGCCGATGGCACGGTGGACCTCACTCCTGTGGCGGCGGCGCCGCGGCGATGGTAGCGATCGCATGCTTGTAGATGAGGACCTCGTGCCCTCCCGCCTCGAGGACGATGGCGAAGCGGTCGAACCGCTTGAGACGACCGCCCAGCGTCTGGCCCGTCGTCAGCTCCACCCTCATCTCGCGAGCCTCCTTGAGGCTCTGGAAGAGAAATCCGTCCTGGATGTTAATCGCGTGCTTGGCCATGCTCCCTCCCGATGCCGGTGATAGCCAGGAAATGAAGAATTCTGGGCATCTGCGTCGCGACGTCGTCGGCCGGAAACCAGGTGACGTCGGGCTCGCTGCGGAACCAGGTCTGCTGGCGTTTGGCGAAACGGCGGGTCGCTCGAACGGTGTCCGCGACAGCCTCCTCGAGGCTCCCCTCCCCCATCACGTGCCGGGCGAGCTGACGGTAACCGATCGCTTGAAACGCCGGCATACTGGGGTCCACGCCGGCCGCCAACAAGGCCTCTACCTCCCCCACCCAACCCATGGCGAGCATCCGAGACACTCTGCCCGCGATGCGATCGTACAGGAGGGGTCGAGCCAGCGTCAATCCGACCTGGGCCGCCTCCATCCCCTTGTCCCCGAAGGGCTCGCGGGCGATCCACCAGGACAGCGGCCGACCGGTGCCCAGGGCCACTTCGAGGGCCCGCGAGGTGCGCTGCGGGTCGCTGGCCGCCAGCCGCGAGGCGACCTCGGGATCGAGCAGCTCGAGCATCCGTCGCAGCGGCACCAAGCCGCGGCGCCTGTGCATCGAACGCAAGCCGCGGCGCAGCCGCGGGTCGACCGCCGGCAGGGAGCTGATACCCGCCAGCAGCGCCCGCAGGTAGAGGCCGCTGCCGCCGACCACGATCGGCAGGCGGTGCCGCGCGCGGATCTCGGCGATCGCCTGCCGCGCCCGGCGCGCGAACTCTCCCGCCGAGTAGGGCTGGTGGGGATCGAGGATGTCGACGAGGTGGTGCGGCACGCGGGTCCGCTCGGCGAGCGTCGGCTTGGCCGTGCCGACGTCGAACCCCCGGTAGACCTGCAGCGCGTCTGCGTTGACGATCTCACCGCCGAGGTCCTCGGCGAGGCGCATCGCGAGGTCGCTCTTGCCGCTGGCGGTGGGGCCGACGATGGCGAGGACGGCGGACATGGCGCCGAGTCTAGCCACCGTCGGCCGCCGAAGGAGCGAAGGGGAGACGGGCGGGATCGCCAGCGAGGGGCCTGCGTCTCGCGCCGCCGCCGGCTCACGGCGCGGTGACCGCGATCCGCCACCTCTCCGGCCCCTCCCAGGCGACCCGCACCATGCCGTGGACGTCCGTTCGCAGCACGCGTACCCGGTGGCGGTCGAGGGTCGCCAGTACCACCGCAGAGGGGTGCCCGTAGGGGTTGCGGCGGCCGGCAGAGATCACCGCCAGCCGCGGGCGCACGGCGGCGAGCAGCGAGGGGCTGGTAGACGTCCGGCTGCCATGGTGGGCGACCTTGAGCAGGTCGGCGGCGAGAGCTGCGCCGCCCCAGTGCCGCTCCAGCAGACGCTCTCCGGCCGCGTCCACGTCTCCGGTCAACAGCACCCGCCGCCCCAGGGCTGCGGCGAGGAGCACCAGCGAGCGGGCGTTCGCGTCGGGCCCCGATTCGGGAAGCGGGCCGAGCACCCGCAACCGCCAGCGCCCGACGGCGAGCTCGTCCCCCGGGGCCAGCTCGCGGTGGGGCAACGGGAGCCCGGAGAGGCGACGGGCGCAGGAGCTCTCCCCCCAACCCTCGGCGGTCCACAACGCCGCCGCCGGTACCTCGCGGGCGAGGTCGGCGATGCCGCCGCAGTGGTCGGCATCCGGGTGGGTGACCACCAGCGCCGCCAGGCGACGCTGACCCAGGGCCGCCAGGACGGGGAGCACCACCCTGCCGCCGAAGCCCGCCCTCCCCCAGCCGCCGCCGTCGACCAGGACGGCCTCGCGCCCGTCCCGCAGCAGCACCGCGTCCCCCTGGCCGACGTCGACCACCACCACCTCGACACCGCGCGAACCGGGATGCCGCCAGCCGGCCGCGAGCGCGAAGGCCAGCAGCATCCGGGCCGAGAGCGACCACCAGCGGACCGGCGCGACCACGGACCAGGCCATCAGTCCTGTCGCCAGCAGCGCCGCCGGCCACGGCGCAGCCACCGGCAACGACCACCAGGGGTTGGCGGGGATCTCCGCCAGCCAGGCGACGGGTGCGGCGAGCCCGTCGAGCACCGGTAGCATCCAGGAGGCCAGCGGCGGCGCCAGCACCCGGGTCGCCGCCCAGCCGGCGGCCGCCGCGAGGACCACACCCGCCCAGGGCACGGCCAGGAGGTTGGCCAGCGGCGCCAGCGGCGCGACGCGGTGGAAGGCGGCGAGCGACCAGGGCAGGGTGGCGAGCTGTGCGGCCAACGTCACCGCCAGGGACAGGGCGAGGGGGCGCGGAAGCCAGCTCAGCGCGCGGGCGAGACGGGGAGCGAGGAGGAGGATCCCGGTGGTGGCGGCGAAGCTGAGCTGGAACCCCAGGTGGCCGAGCCGCGCCGGGTCGGTGAGGAGCAGGGCCAGCGCCGCGAGGCCCAACGCGTTGAGCGCCTGGGGCGGCCGGCGCAGCCCGAGCGCGGCCGCCGCCGCCGCGGCCATCGCCGCGGCTCGCAGCACCGAGGGGCGCGGCCCGACGAGCAGGGCGTAGGCGAGCGCGGCGAGGGCGGCGCCGGCGATCCGCCACCCCCTGGGCGCCGGCAGCAGCACCAGCGCCACCAGCGCCGCCAGCATCCCCACGTGCAGCCCGGAGACCGCCAGCAGGTGCGACAGCCCGGCGCGGCGCATCCCCTCGCGCCATTCCGGCGGCAGCGCCGTCGCCTCGCCGAGCAGCAGGGCGAGAGCCAACCGCTCGCCCGGCCTGGCCTCCACGGGAGCCGGGGGCTCGCCCGCACCTGCGACAGACCCCTCGAGCGCGAGCCATGGATCCCCTGTCTCGTCGCCGGCGGCGGACGAGAGGACCCGCCGGCGCACCCAGCTCACCGCGACGGCAAGCGCCCCTGGCGGCGCCGTCACCTCGGCCAGCAACGGGCTCTTGACGTAGAGGCTCCACTCCCCCACCTGGCTCGGCGGCAGGTTGTGATACCGCCGCGGCGGTTTGAGGTAGCCGCGGGCGCGCAGGCGGCCGCCGCAGAAGGGCATCGCCGCGGCGTCGGGAAGCTGCAGCCGGACGTCCCAGCGGCCGACTCGAGGCCGCCCCCGCTGCACCAGGGTGTCCACCTGCAGCCAGGCGCGTGCCTGTCCCCGCGGGGCCGACCAGCAACCCGCCACCGCCCCTTCGACGGCGACCGGAAGACGCGCATCGATTCCCGCCGCCCCGGGCGAGACGGGGCCGCGCAGCGTCACCATCAGCAGCCCGACGGCGATCCAGGCCAGCAGCCGCCCGCGCCGTCCGCCGAGGGCGACGCCGAGCCCGCCCAGGCAGACCAGCAGCGGCACCGGCGGGGCGGCTGCCACGCCGCCGAGGGCGATGCCGGCGGCACAGGCGGCCGCATCCAGGGCGAGCGGCGCCCGCACGGCGATTCCCGGAGATCCGCGCGCAGAGTCCACACCCGTCAGAGACGGAAACGGAGCCGTGCGGATGACAGCGCCGTTAGCCTTCCACTAGCCTGCGCGGCAGAACCACGCGGGTCGCGCGCCAGATCTGCGGCCGCGGTCGGGCTCGTCGCCCCAGGCTCGTCAGAAGAGGGTCAAGAACGGCAGGTCCAGCTCCTCGCGCAACCGGCGCCGCCAGAGCTGGCGGCGCAGGGCCTCGAGCTCGTCGTCCGGGTGGGTCCCGCGCAGGCGCGAGACGGCCTCGTCCAGCGCGTCGTCGATCCGCCGCCGCGCCGTCTCGCCGAGGGCGTCGGCCGCAGCCTCCAGCAGCTCGCCGTCGAGCGCCCTCAGCCGCTCCTCGACTTCCGCCGCCGGGCCGGACAGACCGAGGATTCGCTGCTCCCACGTAGCGCGCGCGGCCAGCCCCGCCGGCAACGCCCCCGCCAGCGCCGCCAATCGCTCCGCCACCGGGACCTCGAGCGGCGCCGCGCCGCGCCCGGGCCCCTGGATCTCGCGCAGCTCGGCCCACGCCGCCTCCACCGCCGGGGCGCAGTAGCGCAGGCTGTTGATGCGGCCCTTCTTCCCCCGCTCGCGCCGCTTGCGGAACACCTCCTCGAGCGTCGCCTCGACCAGCGCCAGGGGGACGCCGTCACGATGCCAGCGGCTCGCCACCCGCCAGTCCTCGGGCGACAGCAGCAGGGGCGCGCCCCGCAGGCGGATGAACACCTCCTCGATGGCACGGAAGTAGGCGTGATCGCCGTCCTGCCGCCCGTCGCCGTCGCCGTCGCCGGCGTCAGCGGTTCCGCTCATGGATCAGCTGCAGGCCGCGCAGGGTCAGCAGGGGCTCGACGCGGGTGATCAGCTCCGAGCCCTCGGCGATCATCTCCGCCTGGCCGCCGGTGGCCACCACCGCCTGCAGGCCCGGGAGCTCGCGTTGCAGGCGGCGCAGGATGCCGTCGACCAGTCCCACGTAGCCGTAGTAGATGCCCGACTGGATGGCACCCGCGGTGTTGCGGCCCACCAGCCGCGGCGGCCGTCGCACGTCCACCCGACAGAGCCGCGAGGCGTGGGCGAACAGCGCCTCGGCGGCGATGCCGATACCGGGCGCGATCAGTCCCCCGGCGTAGGCGCCGGCGGCGTCGACCACGTCGAAGGTGGTGGCGGTGCCGAAGTCCACCACCACTACCGGCGCGCCGAACAGGTGGCGCGCGGCGACGGCGTTGACGATGCGGTCGGCGCCTACCTCCACCGGGTTGTCGAGGCCGATCGGCAGGCCGGTCTTGACCCCCGGCTCGACGAACAGCGGCCGCCGCCCGAACAGCCGGCGCGAGAGCTCCTCCAGCATCCCCTGGAGCGGCGGCACCACCGAGGCGATCACCACCGACCCGACCGCGCTGGCCTCGATGCCTGCTCGCGCGAACAGGGGGAGGAGCAGAGCCGCGTACTCGTCGGCGGTGCGGCCCTGGTCGCTGGACAGTCGGAAGCTCTCCACCAGCTCGACGCCGCGAAAGACGCCGAAGACGGTGTTGCTGTTCCCCGCGTCGACCACCGCCAGCAGCTGCTCCGCGGCGCGGCGGCTCACCCCTCGATCACCTCGCCGGCAGGCACCACTTCCTCCCGTCCCCCGACCCGCAAACGGAGAAAGCCCTCGTCGGTGAACCCGGCGAAGGTGCCCGTGACGGTACCGGAGGCCAGCTGACAGCGCAGCTCCTCCCCCAGTCGGTGGATGGACCGCCGAGCGTAGCGGCGGGCCGCCGTCTGCCGTCCCTGGCGGGATGCCAGCACCGCCCACAGGTGATCGATCACTTCGGCGGCCAGAGCCGCCAGTGCCGGCGCCTCGCCCTCGCGGGCCAGCGAGGTCGCTCCGGGGGTCGGCAGCTCGTCCGCCTCCAGGTCGCGGTTGACGCCGAAGCCGAAGATCGCGTCTCCCACCTGGGCCGCACCCATCCCGCATTCGACGAGCAGCCCGCCCAGTTTGCCTCCCGGGGTCATCAAGTCGTTGGGCCACTTGAGGCCGCACGGCGATGGCAAGTGCGCGTCGAGGGCCTCGCACAACGCCACGGCAGCCGCCAGCGGCAGCACCGACAGGTCCGCGGCCGTCACCCCGGGGAGCAGCAGCGACGCCCACACGCCTCTGCCTGCCGGGCTGTGCCACGTCTTCCCCCGGCGACCGCGGCCGGCAGACTGCTCCCAGGCCACCAGCGCCACCGGCGGCGTCTCCAGCTCGTCCTGACGGTACAGCTCGGCGATGCTGCGCGCCAAACGGTTGGTGGAGTCCACCGTCTCGACGACCACCAGGTTGGGCGGACCCACCGGAAGGTGCCGGCGCAGCTCGGCGACGAAGTCCGGAAAATCGCTCACTCCGCAGCCGCCAGCCTCTGGAGGATCTGCTCCCGGCGCTGCCTCATCTCGGCGAGCCGCTGCCGCTGCTGCGCCACCACCTCGGCGGGAGCCTTGGACAGGAAGCCCGCGTTCGCCACCCGTGCCTCGGCGTTGGCGATCTGCTCCGCCAGCTTGTCGAGCTCGCCCGTCAGGCGCTGCCGCTCCTGCTCGTCCAGCGGCACCGCCCCCGCTTCCAGACCGAAGCGGACGCCCGCCACCAGGTCCTGCGCCGCCTGCTCGGGCGGCGCGGCCAGCCGCACGTCCTCGAGCCGCAGCAGGAAGCGCAGCAGCGGCAGCTGCTCGTCCAGCCCGGCGGCGGCCTCGTCCGACGGCTCGAGGTACAGGGTCAACGGCGTCCTCGGCGGCAGCCCGAGGTCCGTGCGCATCGAGCGCACCTGCGAGACCAGGGCGACGAGCACCCCGAGCTGCGCCTCGGCGGCGGCGTCCTCCCACTCCGGCAGCCGCTGTGGGTACGGCGCCAGCGCCAGGGTCTCTGCGTGCCCCACCTCGTGCCCGGGCAGGCGGTGCCACAGCTCCTCGGTCAAGTGCGGCATCACCGGATGGAGCAGGCGCAGGCTGCGTTCGAGGACCGTCAGCAGCACCTCCCCCACCCGCGGTCGCGGCGCCTCACCCGACAGCGCCGGCTTGCACAGCTCGATGTACCAGTCGCACAGATCGCCCCAGAAGAAGTGGTAGAGGCGGCCGCAGGCCTCGTCGAAACGGAAGGCCTCGAGCTGCCGCCCGACCTCGTCGGCGGTGCGCGACAGGCGCGACAGGACCCAGCGCTCCGCGGGCGCCAGCCCCGCTGGCGACAGCTCCCCCTGCACCCGCGCCTCGCCCACCCGCGAGAGCACGAAGCGGGTGGCGTTCCAGATCTTGTTGCCGAAAGCGCGGTAGCCCGCCATCCGCTGCGGATCGAGGGGGATGTCGCGGCCCGGGCTGTCCAGCGTCGCCAGGGTGAAACGCAGCGCGTCGGCCCCGAACTCGCCGATCAGCTCCTCGGGGTCGAGCACGTTGCCCCGGGTCTTGGACATCTTGTGCCCTTCGGCGTCGCGCACCAGGCCGGTCAGGTGGACGGTGTGGAAGGGCTCCTTGGCGGTGAGATGCACCCCCATCATCACCATCCGCGCCACCCAGAAGAAGAGGATGTCGTGCCCGGTGACCAGCATGTCGGTGGGATAGAAGGTGCGCAGATCGGTGGTGTCCTCGGGCCAGCCGAGGGTGGAGAACGGCCACAGCGCGGAGGAGAACCAGGTGTCGAGCACGTCCTCGTCCTGCTGCAGCTCGTCGGTGCCGGCGAGACGCACCGCCTCCGCGAGGTCGTGCGCCACCACCGTGCGGCCGTCGCCGGTGTACCAGGCGGGGATCTGGTGGCCCCACCACAGCTGCCGCGAGATGCACCAGGGCTTGATGTTCTCCAGCCAGTGCTCCCACGTCTTCACCCACATGTCCGGCACCAGCTCGAGCCGCCCCTCGCGCACCGCGGCGAGGGCGCGCTCCGCCATGCGCTGCATGTCGCAGAACCACTGCGTCGAGACCAGCGGCTCGACGGGCTCGCCACTGCGCTGCGAGTGGCCGACATTGTGGACGTGGTCCTCGCTCTTCAGCAGGAAGCCGCCGGCGCGCAGTCGCTCGATCACCTCGGTGCGAGCGGCGAAGCGGTCGAGGCCGGCGAAATCGGGCCCTGCCTCGACGGTCATCACGCCCCGGCGGCCGATCACCTGCAGCGCCGGCAGTCCGTGGCGGCGGCCGATCTCGAAGTCGGTCGGGTCGTGGAAGGGGGTGACCTTGACCAGGCCGGTGCCGAGCTCCGGGTCTACCGCCGGATCGGCGACGAACGGCAACCGCCGTCCCACCAGCGGGAGCAGGGCTGCCTTGCCCAGCAGGTGCCGGTACCTCTCGTCCTCCGGGTGCATCGCCACCGCCGTGTCCCCGAGCATGGTCTCGGGACGGGTGGTGGCCACGACGATCCTCTCGTCGCTCCCCTCCACCTGGTAGGCGAGGTGGTAGAGCTGGCCCCGCACCTCCTTCATCTCCACCTCGAGGTCGGAGATGGCAGTGTCGAGCAGCGGCGACCAGTTCACCATGTACTCGCCGCGACGCACCAGCCCCTCGCGGTAGAGGCGGACGAAGGCGACGCGCACCGCGCGCGACAGTCCCTCGTCGAGGGTGAAACGCTCGCGCGACCAGTCGCAGGAGGCCCCGAGACGCTCGAGCTGGCGCCGGATGTTGTCCTGGTAACGCTCCTTCCACTCCCACATCCGCTCCACGAAGCGCTCGCGCCCCAGCTCCTGGCGGCTGGTGCCCTCCTCGGCGAGCGCCCGTTCGACCATCAGCTGGGTGGCGATGCCCGCGTGGTCGGTGCCGGGCAGCCAGAGGGCCTCGTACCCCTGCATCCGACGCCAGCGGGTGAGCAGGTCCTGCAGGGTCGACTGCAGGGCGTGCCCCAGGTGCAGCTTCCCCGTCACGTTCGGGGGCGGGATCATGATGCAGAACGGGCGCCGTTCGCTGGGCGCCTGGGCCACGAAGTAGCCGCGCTCCCGCCAGAACGCCTGCCACCGCGGCTCGTAGCTGCCGGGGTCGAAGACCTTGTCCACTACTCCAGCTGGCGCTCGAGCTCGCGGATCCGCTCCTTGATCGCCAGCTCGGCGAGGTCGGGCACGACCTCCCACGCCACCTCCCGGAGCAGCCGGTCTCCCATCAGCTCCACTACCCGGCGGGCGACGCGCTCGACGTCCTCGTCGGAGAGGGCCCCGGCGCCGGTGGCGGCCGCCATGCCGCCCGTCGCCGCTGCCTCCGCGCCGCCGCCCGGGGCCGGCGAGGCGGGTACTTCCACCGCCGCTGGCGGCTCTGGTGCCTCCTCGGCAGAGGGGGGCGGCTCCACCTGCGGCCGGACGGGTGGCGCCTCGGCCACGGGCAGCGGCTCTGGCATCTCCTCCGCCTCGGCCCAGGGGGAGCGCTCGATCTCCAGCTCCTCGGCGGCGATCTCGAGCGGCGCCGCGGCCTCTTCTTCGCCCTCCTCCACCGGCTCGAGGCTGTAACCGGCCAGATCCTCGGGCGACAGCGGCACGGGCTCGTCGGGCAGCGCCGCGATCCGCCCGCCGCCCCAGGGATCCTCCTCGTCTTCCTCCGTGGCGGGCTCGTCGGCCACCGGCGCCCCTTCGTCTACCGCTCCCTCGGGTGCCGCCTCGGGAGCGGCGGCGAGCAGCTCGTCGACCCGTCGCAGCAGCTCCTGCGAGTCGAACGGCTTCTTGAGGAAGCCGTCGGCGCCACAGGCTCGCGCCTCGTCCTCCCGGAAGGGCTCGAAGGTGCCCACCAGCAGCAGCACCGGCAACCCCGGAACCTCCTCCTTGGCGCGGCGGCAGACCTCGTAGCCGCCGATTCCCGGCATGTGTACGTCCGCGATCACCAGGTCGGGGCGCACGTCGTGGAGGCGGTGCAGCGCCTCGTCGCCGTTGCTCACCGCGACCACCTCGTGGTCTTCGTCCATGAAGGTGAGCTCGACCACCTTCTGGATGGTCACGCTGTCGTCGGCGAGGAGGATCTTCTTGCCCATGGGATCTCCGGTGGGTGCGGCACCGTT
>DATKEH010000189.1:0-7166 GCA_035546355.1 Thermoanaerobaculia bacterium | reverse complement strand
TGGGCGCTCTCCCCCAGCTTGATCACCCCTTCGACGTTGAGCAGGGTGCAATCCTCGACCCGGCGCTTCTCGACGATCATGTGTCGGCCTCGTGCACGGCTGTCAGAGTCTAGCAGTAGCGCTTTCGCGGCGGCAACGACGCGCGCCCCTACTCCACCGCCAGCACCTCCGGAACCAGCCGCCCCCCTTCTGCCACGGTCACCCGGGCCACGGTCAAGGGGAGCTGGAAGCGGCGGGGGCCGCACGCCCCCGGGTTGAGCAGGAGGCAACCGCCGTGCCAGGAGATCTCGGGGCGGTGGGAGTGCCCGTAGACGACCAGGCGCGCAGCGCGCAGCCACCCCTCCGCCACCTCCTCGCGGCTGTGGACGAGGCGGAAGGGCACCTCGCCGAGATGGCCCGCCAGCGTCCCCGGCAGGCGTACCAGCTCCGGCTCGGTGTCGACGTTGCCGCGCACCGCCTCCACGGGGGCCAGCTGGCGCAGCCGCGCCAGGACCTCGGGCTTGCCCACGTCCCCGGCGTGCAGGATGCGGTCGCTGCCGGCGAGCAGCTCGAGCACCTCCGGCCGCAGCAGGCCGTGGGTGTCGGAGAGGATGCCGACTCTCATGGGGACAGGTTATGTGACAGCCAGCGGGATCCGAGAATCTGAATCGATGTTTACCGGCGCACTGCGATCCAAAACGCTGGATCTTTCGGCTGTCACATAACCTGTCCCCAGTTTGGGCTCTCGCGCTGCCAGCACGGCTGCGGTCCCCGGGGGTAGTGCCAGGGATCAACCTCCGATGCGATACATCTCCACCCGCCCGGTGGGCCGGGGCGACTCCCCCGCCGCCAGCAGCCGGGCGCGCTCCTCGGAGTAGCGGTCCTGCCGCCGCCCCCAGATGGCGGCGATCCGCGCCTCCAGCTCGTCGTCGCTGGCGCCGGCGCGGAGCGGGGCCTTGAGGTCGTGGCCGAGGGCGGCGAACAGGCAAGTGTAGAGGCGCCCCTCGGCGGTGAGTCTGGCCCGCGAGCAGTCGCCGCAGAAGGGATCCGAGACCGAGGCGATCACTCCGATCTCACCCTCGCCGTCGCGGTAGCGGTAGCGGCTCGCCGGCTCCTCCGCGCGGCGGCGGCCGACCGCCTCGACGGGCAGCTCGGCGCTCAGGCGATCGAGGATCTCCCGCGCCGGCACCACCGCCGCGGGGTCCCAGTCGTTGACGGTGCCTACGTCCATGTACTCGATGAACCGCAGGACCACCCCGGGCCTCTTGAACCGCCGCGCCAGCGGCACCACCTCGTGGTCGTTCACCCCGCGCACCACCACCGCGTTCACCTTGACCGGCGTCAGCCCGGCGGCAAGGGCGGCGTCGATCCCCTCCAGCACCCGCGCCACCGAGCCCTTGCCTCCGGTCAGGCTGCCGAAGGTCTGCTGGTCGAGGCTGTGCAGGCTGACCGTCACTCGCCGCAGGCCCGCCGCGGCCAGCGCCGGCGCCTTCTGGGCCAGCAGGTGGCCGTTGGTGGTCAGCGCCAGATCGTCGATCTCGGGCTGCGCCGCGAGCAGGGCCACCAGCCGTTCGAGGTCGCGGCGCAGCAGCGGCTCGCCGCCGGTGATGCGCACCTTGCGCACGCCGAGGCGGGTGAAGACCCCTACCAGCCGCGCGATCTCCTCGTAATCGAGCACCTCGGCCCGGGGGAGGAAGTGGTGCTCATGCTCCGCGGGCATGCAGAACGAGCAGCGGAAGTTGCAGCGGTCGGTGACCGACAGCCGCAGGTCGGTGAGCGGGCGCCCGAGGCGGTCGCGCGGCATGCAGCGGGCGGCGTCCATGGCCCAATTGTCGCACGGCGCGCGGCGGCGGGACTCCGGCGCCTTCCCCAGCCGTCGCGAAGAGACGCGACGAGGGCTCCGAATCCCCTCCCTGGAGCCCCCGCCACGCCCACTACAATGGCCGCAGGGAGGTACCGCCATGGGTCTGCTCGACCGCCTCGCCGCCGACCTGATCGGCAAGTCCACCGGCGCCAACCCGAGGATGGTGCGGCAGCTGGTGCGCCGCGCCGGCGGCAGCAAGCTGCTGCTGGCCGGCGGCGGCGGCAAGGCAGCCTCCCCCACCGCCCCCGCCACTGCCACCGCTCCCCGAGACCGCAGCGGCGGGAGCGCCTCCCCTGCCCGGCGCTCCCGGACCCTCGGCATCCGCCGGCGATCTGGCCGAGAGCGAGCCGTCACTGCCCGCCGGCCTGCTGCTCCCGGTGGTGCGGGCGATGGTCGCCGCGGCGCTGGCCGACGGCCACCTCGACCCCCGCGAGCAGCAGGCGATCCTCGGCCACCTGGCGAGCGGCGAGCTCGGCGAGGAGCAGGTGCGGCAGGTGCATCAGGACCTGGTGCTGCCGCCGGGAGTCGAGGAGCTGGCGGCGTCGGTGCACGACGCCGAGGGCCGCGAGCTGCTGTATCGCTTCGCCGCCCTGGTGATCGCGGCCGACCAGCAGGTGAGCTATCAGGAGCGGGAGTGGCTGGAGACCCTGGCGCTCGCCCTGCGCATCGACGAGGATCGCCGCCAGGAGCTCGAGCGCGAGGTGCTGGGGTAGAGTGGGGAGCCTGCGCCGCCCGCTACGCGGGTACCAGCTGGCGCGCGAACATCCCCGGCCGGTAGGCGGTGATCCTGCCGGTGAAGGCCGAGGCGGCGACGGTCAGCGGCGAGGCGAGGTACAGCTTGCCCGGGCCCGAGCGCCCCTTGTAGTTGCGGTTGATCGCCGACACCGTCACCTGATCGGGGGTCTCCGACACCCCGGGCCCGCAGCCGATGCAGGCGCCGCAGCCGGGGTGGATGAGGCGCACTCCGGCGCGCTGGAAGGTGTCGACGAAGCCGTGATCGTGCGCGTACTCCTCCACCTCCTGCGAGCCGAACTGGATGAGGAACTGCACCCCCGGGTGCACGCGCAGACCGGCGTCGACCGCCTCCTTGCAGACCCGGTGGTAGAAGACGAAGTCGTCGATCTTGCCGGCCGTGCAGCTGCCGGCGTAGGCGATGTCGATCACCACCTCGCCGATCTCGTCGACGAAGGCGCCGTTGGTCGGGTCGGACGGGATGCCGCGATCGGGGTCGCCGGGGTGGGCCACCATCGGCCGCATCCGCGCCAGGTCGATGACGTGGATGCCGCCAGCGTACTCGGCGTCGGCATCGGGCTCGACCGCGCGCCGCCGCAGGGTCTCGACGTCGACTCCCGGCCGCCGCGCCGCGATCCACTCGAGCACCACGTCGTCGGCGGCGCAGATGCCGGTGCGGGCCGAGCACTCGGTGGCCATGTTGGTCAGCGTCGCGCGCTCGTCGGGCGACAGGCTGGCGAGTCCCGGGCCGGTGAACTCCATCACCCGGTTCAGCGTCTGCTGCGGCTTGGCGTGCTCGAGCAGGATGTGGAGCATCACGTCCTTGGCGGTGACGCCATCCGGCAGCTCGCCCACCAGCTCGAAGCGGATCGACTCGGGCACCTCCACCTGGGTGAAGCCGTTGTAGGCGAGGTTGGCGTACTCGGTGGCGCCGACGCCCCAGGCGAGCGCGTTGTTGACCCCGCCCATGCAGGTGTGGCTGTCGGTGGCCTGGATCAGCTCCCCCGGCGCGATCATCTGCTCGCGCGCCACCTCGTGGCAGATGCCCGGCGAGCGCCCCTCCTCGGCGGCGAAGTTGCGCACCCCGGTGTGGCTCTGCAGCTCGCGCTGCAGCTCCCGCAGCGTCTCGATCTTGTCGATGAAGGGGCGCATCTTCTGCACCTCGTCGGCGTAGACGAGGTGGTCTTCGAAGACCGCGAAGCGCTCGGGGTTCTGGATGCGGTAGCCGGGGCCGTACTCCTGCTCGAGGAAGTAGTGCACCTGGGCGGTGGTGAACTCGTGGGTGTAGCCGCCGTCGACGCTGGCCAGCACCGCGTCGCCCGGCTTCAGGTACTCCACCCCCTCCCCCAGCGCGTGGCGGGCGAGGATCTTCTCCGCCATCGTCATCGGCCGCGGCCCGGTGTCGGGGGTGGGGATGGCGACCTCGCCCCGCGCCAGCGCCTTGGCGAACGGGAACAGGCCGCCGCGCTGGACGATCAGCTGGGTGATCGGGTCGTAGTCGCGGTAGAGCTCGGCCAGCGGCACGCCCTCGCCGCGCTGCAGTCGCGCGAGCACGTCGTACCCGGCCATCAGCACGCCCTGGTTGATGTTGTTGCCGGCGTGGATCGGTGCGAACGAGGCGGCGACAGCGATGCGGATGCCGCTCCACTTCTCGGCCTGCACCGCCGTCTCGCGCGAGCTGCCCACCCCCTTGCGCACCCCCGAGACGATCACCTCGAAGTTGCCGTCGCGCAGGGCGTCGCGCGGGAACAGCCGCTCGCCGTCGACGATCAGGCCGGCGTAGGCGTCGCGAGCGATGTCCTCGGGGCGATGGTTGAAGCACACCCAGGCCGGAGTCATGGCGTCGGTGTTGATATCGTCGAGCAGGTCCCCGGGGGCGTCCAGCTCCCACACCTTCAGGTCGAGCTCGCCGGCGAGCTGGCGGCGGATCGGCTCGGGATCCTTGGTCAGGAACAGGACGCGCTTGCCGGGGGTGAGGCGGACGACGGGATCGGGCTCGAGGTCGTTCACTCAATCATTGTATCCGGGCGGCGGAGCGTGCCCGCCGCCTGCCGACCCCGGTACAATGCGCCGGCAACGATGACTCGCCTCGCCGTCACCGAGCTGCTGGGACGCCTGATCGCCTGCGACACCACGAGCAGCAAGAGCAATCTGCCGCTGGTCGACTTCCTGTGCGACTACCTGGCGCGGCCGGGCGTGCGGATCCACCGCCAGGAGGCGGCCGCCGAGCCGAAGGCGAACCTGGTGGTCGAGCTGGGGCCCGAGTGCGACCCCGTCGAGCGCGCCGGCCTGGTGCTGTCGGGGCACACCGACGTGGTCCCCGCCGAGGAGCCCGGGTGGCGCTCCGACCCCTTCACCGCGGCGGAGCGAGACGGCGCCGTCTTCGGCCGTGGGGCCGCCGACATGAAGGGGTTCCTGGCGGTCGCCGTCGAGCTCGCATCCCGGCTCGACCCGGCGACCCTGCGGCGTCCGCTGGTCCTGTTGCTCACCTACGACGAGGAGCTGGGCACCCTCGGCGCCCGCCACTTCCACGACGCCTGGCCGGCCGAGCGGCCCCTTCCTCGCCACGCCCTCATCGGCGAGCCGACCGAGCTGCAGGTGGTTCGGCTGCACAAGGGGCACCTCAAGGCGCGGGTGACGATCCTCGGCGAGAGCGCCCACAGCGCCTACCCGCACCTGGGTCGCAACGCCATCGAGCCCGCGGGGCCGCTCCTCACCGCTCTGTCCTCGCTGCGCCGCGAGCTCGAGCAGGAGCGCTTCCCCAGCTCCCAGGCGTTCCCCGAGGTGCCTCACGCCTCGCTCAACGTGGCGCGGGTGCGCGGCGGCACGGCGATCAACATCGTGCCCGACCGATGCGTGGTCGACGTCGGCGTCCGGCTGCTGCCGGGAATGAACCCCGAGGCGCTGGCGGCGAGGGTCGAGGAGACCGCAGGGCGAGCCCTCGCCGGCCACGCGCACACCTGGGAGCTGCTGTCGCTGAGCCCACCGATGGAGGCACCGGCGGACGGCCGCCTCGTCACCGAGCTCTGCCGGCTGGCGGGCTGCCGGCAGGCCGGCTCGGTCCCCTTCGCCAGCGACGGTGGATGGCTGCAGCGCATGGACATGGAGTGCGTGCTCTTCGGCCCTGGGTCGATCCGGGTGGCCCACCGGCCCGACGAGCACGTCCCCCTGGCCCACCTCGAGGCGGCGGCGACGGTGCTCGGGCGGCTGGTCGCGGAGTGGTGCCAGAGCGAGACGCACCCCCTGCGGGTGGAGGGCTGAGGTGGAGATCCTCGCCCCCGATCTCGTCTGGTCCGGCGCCACCTTCATCCCCGGCCTGGGGGTGTGGGTCGACGACGGCGGACGCATCGCCCAGGTGCGGGCGCTGGCCGAGGCCAACGGCGCCGACGCCCGGGTGCGACGCCTGCCCGACGTCGCGCTCCTCCCGGGCTTCGTCAACGCCCATTCCCACGCCTTCCAGCGCGGCCTGCGCGGCCGCGGCGAGCGGTTCCCGCAGGGGGCCGGGTCCTTCTGGAGCTGGCGTGAGGCGATGTACGGCCTGGTCGAGGGCCTGACCCCGGACCGGCTGTTCGACGTCAGTCGGCAGGCATTCCTGGAGATGCGGCGCGCCGGCATCACCTGCGTCGGCGAGTTCCACTACCTCCATCACCCCGGCGCCGGGGATTACCTGGGCGACGAAGCCGTGCTCTCGGCGGCGAGGGAGATCGGCATCCGCATCGTGCTGCTGCAGGCGTACTACCGCACCGGCAGCATCGGCGGCGCCCTCCAGGACGCCCAGCTGCGCTTCGAGACGCCCACGCTCCCCGAGTACTGGAAGCAGATGGAGCACCTCGCGGGGCTGCTCGACACCCGCACGCAGAGCCTCGGCGTGGTGGCCCACAGCATCCGCGCCGTGCCGCTGCCCGAGCTGCGGGGGCTCTACGCGGAGGCCCGGCGGCAGGCGCTGCCCTTCCACATGCACGTCGAAGAGCAGCGACAGGAGATCGAGGAGTGCCGCGCCGCCTATGGCAAGCGGCCGATGGAGCTCCTGCTGCAGCAGGCCGGAGGTCTCGAGGGGTTCACCGCCGTGCACTGCACCCACACCCGCGCGGCGCATCTGGTGCAGCTGGCGGAGATGGGCGGCCGCGCCTGCATCTGCCCGCTCACCGAGGCGAACCTCGGCGACGGGATCCCGTCGCTCGCCGCCGCGCCGCAGATCCTCGACCGGCTCTGTCTGGGCACCGATTCCAACGCTCGCATCTCCATGCTCGAGGAGATGCGGTGGCTCGAGTACGGGCAGCGGCTCAAGAGCGGGAGCCGCGGCGCGCTGCGCGAAGAGGGGGGATCGGTCGCCACCGTGCTGCTGCGCGCGGCCACGCTCGGCGGCGGGCGGGCGCTGGGCGTGCTCTGTGGCCAGATCGACGTCGGCTACTGGGCGGATCTGGTGGCGATCGACCTGAAGGCACCCCCCCTCGCCGGCTGCGACCGCGACGAGCTGCCGGAGGCCCTGATCAGCGGCGGCGACGAAGAGCTGGTGACAGGGACCTTCGTCGGCGGCCGCTTTCAGCCAGGGCGAAGCGCCCTGGGCAACCCCGGCGGCGGCTTCACCTAG
>DATKEH010000188.1:0-4710 GCA_035546355.1 Thermoanaerobaculia bacterium | reverse complement strand
TCTACGAGGCCCTGGGTGAGGAGCTGCTGCGCCGCGCCGACGCGCTGCTGGCGGTGTGGGACGGCGGCCCCGGTGAGCGCGGGGGCACCGCGGCGGTGGTGGCGCGGGCGCGGGCGCTGGGCAAGCCCCTCGCCTGGGTGCTGGCGGCCCAGCGCTCTCCGCGGCCTGCCACGCCGCCGCGCGACCGCCGGCCGGTCGTGCGCTACGAACGGTTGTAGACTGATCTCACAGGAGGCCCCGTGCGAGCGATGCAGACGGTGCTGGTCGTCGGTGACCTGCTCTGGGACCACGACCTGGTGAGCCACCCGGTCTCCCAGGACGGGCACCACGGCGCGCCGCCGCGCACGATCCTGCGCCGGCGTGCCGGTGGGGCGTGGTTCCTCGCCGACCTCGTGGCGCTCGCCTGCGCCGACCGCGACGTCGACGTGCGGGCGCTGCGGCGGACGCGTGCTGCCGGCCGCGCCTACACGCTGTGGTCGCTCTTCCCGCGCCACCAGGAGCGGCCTCAGGAGCAGGTGTGGCGCGTCGAGCGCTTCCTCGGGTGCCAGCCCGCCGCCCGGCCCGGGGCCGAGGCCGCCGAGCTCGAATCTCGCGATCCCGACCTGCTGCTGATCGACGACCTGATCCTCGGCTTCCGCTCGACACCGCAGCTGTGGCCGCCGGCGCTGGCCGACGGCGGCCGCCCCGGCCGCATCGTCCTCAAGACCGGGGCGCCGCTCGCCGAGGGGCCGCTGTGGGAGCGCCTCCTCGCCAACCACGCGGACCGGCTGACCGTGGTCCTCCCCGCCTTCGCCCTGCGCGCCCGCCGCGCTCCGATCTCCCGCGCCCTCTCCTGGGACGCCACCATCGAGGACACCGCCCGCGAGCTGCTGGAGGGGCTGTCGGCCGAGGACCTGGGCCGCTGCCGGCGGGTGGTGGTGAGCTTCGGCGAGGCGGGCGCGGCGAGCTTCGCCCGCGAGCGCGTGGAGACCGGGCGGGACGGCGACGAGCCCCGCCGTGTGCTCGGCGAGGCGCTGCGCCTCGAGCGGTTCCTCTACGTCCCCGACGAGCTCGAGGGGATGTGGCGCGCCCAACGCACCGGGCGCACCTTCGGCCATGGATCGCTGCTCGCCGCAGCGGTGGCCCGGCACGAGCTCGATGCCGCCTCCTATCCGCTGGTCGGCGCCCTGCGGCGGGGGCTCGAGGGGGCGCGGCTGGCGCACGAGGAGGGAGCCGGTGCCGGCACCAAGGGCACCGCCGCGGCCTTCACCGGCCCACCGATGAAGCGCCTCGGCGCGCTGCTCGACGGCCGCCGCGAGCCGCCGGGGAGGAGCCGCTACTGCGCCGCCTTCCCCCACGACCTGCTGGCCGGCCCGTCGATGGCGGCGCGCCCCGCCACCCGCTCGGACCTGCTCACCGACCTGACCGGCGAGGGGCTCGAGTACGTCGCCGCCAAGGCGGTCGAGGTGGTGCTGCGCGGCGCCGACGCTGCGCTCGGCCCCGCTCCCAAGGCCCGCTACGGCGCCTACCTGACGGTGGACCGCGAGGAGATCGAGCGGATCAACGCCCTGCGCGGCCTGATCCTCGCCTACCGGGCCGACCCGCGCGACCGGCGGCCGCTGTCGATCGCGGTGTTCGGCCCCCCCGGCTCGGGCAAGTCGTTCGCCATCCAGCAGCTCGCCGGCGAGATCTTCGAGGGCAAGCGGGACGTGCTGGATCTCAACCTCTCGCAGTTCCGCGCCGGCGACACTGCGGCGCTGCACGCCGCCTTCCACCAGGTGCGCGACGCCGCCGTGCACGGCCGCCTGCCGCTGGTGTTCTGGGACGAGTTCGACAGCGCCGGGCTGGTGTGGCTCAAGGAGTTCCTGGCGCCGATGCAGGACGCCGAGTTCCGCGCCGGCAGCCTCGCCCACCCCTTCGGCAAGGCGATCTTCGTGTTCGCCGGCGGCACCAAGCCGGACTTCGCGAGCTTCGACCGCTCTCGCCACCCTGACGCGGCGGTGCGCGACGCCTTCGCCGAGGTCAAGGGGCCGGACTTCGTCAGTCGCCTGCGCGGCTTCGTCAACGTCAAGGGGCCCAACCCGGCCCTCGCCGAGGGCCCGGAGGCGCCGCGGCCGTGGGCGGAGCGCGCCGCCCGCGACCCGGCCCACCTGATCCGCCGCGCGCTGCTGCTGCGCTCGCTCCTCGAGCGCGCCTGGCCGCACCTGGTCGACCCGCGCTCGCGCCGCGCGGCGGTGGCGGCGAGCGTGGTGCGCGGCTTCCTGCGCGCCCGCGACTATCTGCACGGCGCCCGCTCGCTGGAGATGATCGTGCAGATGAGCGCGCTCGCCGACGCCGACTTCTTCGGCGTCGCCGCGCTCCCCGCCCCGGACCTGCTGCGCCTGCACGTCAGCGACGACTTCCTCGCCGAGGTCCGCGCCGGCCAGCTCGAGGAGCCGATCGTCGAGGTGCTGGCGGGCGCCTGCCACGACGCCTGGTGCAGCGAGCGGCGAGCCGGCGGCTACGTCTGGGGGCCGCGGCGCGACGACCGGGCGACGCCGCCCACCCATCCGCTGCTGCGCCCCTACGGCGAGCTCGACGAGGCCGGCAAGGAGGGTAACCGCCTCACCGCCCGGCTCACCCACGCCAAGCTCCACTCGGTGGGGCTGGCGGTGGCGCCGCGGCGCGACGGCCGCGGTGGGCGCCGCGAGCTCACCCCCGCCGAGGTCGAGCGGCTGGCGCGCATCGAGCACGACATCTGGCTGCGCGACCGGCTGCTGCAGGGCTACGAGTGGAGCGCCAGCAGCGACGACCGACTGCAGCTGCACCGCGACGTGGTGCCGTTCGACGCGCTGCCGGCGGAAGACCGCCGGCTGGACGAGGTGATCGCGCAGCGCATCCCCGGGGCGCTGTGGGAGAGGGGGTACCGGTTGGTGCCGCGGCAAGAGGTGCCTACGGCCGCCGAGACCGAGGCCGGCGCGACGGCCGGGACCGAGCCCCTGCCGGCGCCATGAGCGCCGCCGCGCCGCCGCCGGCACCGCCGAAGAGCCGTCGCCGCCGCGGCCGCCGCGCTGCCCTCCGCGACTACGAGTGGCCGGTGGTGTGGGTGATCGCCTTCCTGACGCTCGTCCTCGGCGCCTGGGGGTTCTGGCTGTGGGCGGCGCGCGGCGGCGGCGACCCTCGCCTGCCTGAGGTGACCTACCGCTCGCTGCAGCTCTTCGTCCTCGAGTCGGGAGACGTGCCGCCGCCGGTGCCGTGGCCGCTGCAGGTGGCGCGGTTTCTCGCGCCGATGGTGGCCGTCTACACCGCCAGCAAGGCCCTGGCGGTGATCTTCCGCGGCCAGCTCGAGCGGGCGCGGGTGCGCACCTGGCGCGGCCACGTCGTGGTGTGCGGGCTGGGACGGAAGGGGGAGCGCCTGACGCGGCTGCTCGCCGAGCGCCGCCCGCGACGGTGGTGGGCGTGGCGCCGCCTCCTCGCCAGGCTCGGCCTGGCGCGCCCGGCCGACGGCAGGGGCACGCCGCGCCACGTGGTGGCGATCGAGCGCCACCCCGGCAACCCGGCGATCACCGCCTGCCGGGAGAGCGGCGCGGTGGTGGTGGAGGGGGACGCCACCGATCCGCGCACCCTCGAGCGCGCCGGGCTGGCGCGCGCTGACTTCCTGGTGGCGCTGTGCGACGACGGCACCAACGCCGAGATCGCCATGCAGGCAAGCGACTGGCTGCACGAGCAGCCCGGGCGGCGCGAGGGGGGGCCGCTGCGCTGCGTCGTGCACCTCTTCGATCCCGAGCTGTGGGAGCTGCTGCGGCAGCAGGAGACGACCGGCGGTGACGAGCTGTTCCGCCTGCAGCTGTGCAACGTGCTGGACGGCGCGGCGCGCGTGCTGCTCGCCCGCCATCCGCCGTTCCCGCGACCGGCGGGGGCGACGGCGGAGCGGCCGCCCCACGTGCTGCTGGTGGGGGTCGGCCGCCTCGGCGAGACGCTGCTGGTGCAGGCGGCCCGTGCCTGGTGGCGCGAACGCCGCGGCGAGGGGCGGTTGCGCGTCACCGTCGTCGATCGCGTCGCCGGCGAGCGGATGGCGCTGCTCACTCAGCGCTACCCTCGGCTCGCCGAGGCCTGCGGCGTCGCCACGGTCGACGCCGACACTCGCTCGCCGCAGTTCGAGCGCGGCGACTTCCTCGGCCTGGACGATTCTCGAACGCGGGTGAGCATCGCCTACGTCTGCCTCGGCGACGAGCCCCTCGCGGTGACCGCGGCGCTCTCGCTGCGCGCGCGGCTGGCACCCTTCGCGCTGCCGGTGGTGGTGCGCCTGGCCGAGGAGGGCGGCTTCGCCCGCCTGCTGGCGGGCGGCTGGCGCCGGGCGTTCCCCCACCTGCACGGCTTTCCCCTGCTCGACGAGGCGTGCCGCCCGGAGCTGCTGTTGGCCGGCCTGCGCGAGGCGCTGGCGCGCGCCGCCCACGCCGCCTACCGCCGGCTGCGCGAGGCGCAGGGAGAAACCCCCACCGCCAACCCCAGCCTGGCGCCGTGGGACGACCTCGACGCCTCCTATCGCGAGTCCAGCCTCCAGCACGCCGACCACCTCGGTGCGAAGCTGCGCTGGATCGGGCGGGAGCCGGTGCCCACGCGCGACTGGGGAGCGGCCCCCGAGGAGCTCACGGCCGAGGAGGTGGAGCTGCTGGCGCGTGCCGAGCACGAGCGCTTCGTCGCCGAGCGGCTGGCGGCCGGCTGGCGCTGGACCTCCGGGCCGAAGGACAC
>DATKEH010000187.1:0-9501 GCA_035546355.1 Thermoanaerobaculia bacterium | reverse complement strand
GACCTACCGCCGCCGCTACTTCGCGCGGCCGCAGCTCGCGCCCGTCCTGGACCTCTTGCTCCTCGACGACACCAATACCCGCGCCTTGGCGTTCCAACTGGCCGCCGTGTCGGATCACGTTCGGAGCCTGCCCCGCGATCCTCAGGCTCCAACGCCCACGCGGGAGGAACGATTGATCGAAAAGGCCTCAACGACGCTCCAGCAGCTCGATCCCGACTCGCTTCATCGCGAAGGCGTCGAGGGCGCGCGTCGGGTGATGGAGCTGCTCGGCTCGATCGGGGACGACCTGCGAGCTATCTCGGAGACGATCACCTACTTCTACTTCAGTCATGCGGAGCTCCGTGTCAGCTGACGTCCAGGCGATCGAGTACGAGGTCGTACACACCACCGAGTACGACTACAGCCAACCGGTGGCGGTGTCCCATCACCTGGCTTGCCTCACGCCTCGTGCCCTGCCGCGCCAGCAGGTCCTGCACCACGAGCTCGAGATCGAGCCTCAGCCCGCCGCCCTCTCGACGCACACCGACTACTTCGGCAACGCAGTGACGTTCTTCGGGATGGAGGGACCGCACCGGCGGCTCACCGTCCGCGCCCGAAGTCAGTTGACGCTCGAGGCGCCGAGCCTGCCGTCGCCGGCGGACACGCCACCCTGGGAGGCTGTCGCCGATCGCGGCGCTCTGCCGCTCGACACGCTCGAGTTCGTGTTCGCCTCCGGACCGGGTCCGGCGATAACTGAACCCGCCGACTACGTGCGCGCTTCCTTTCCGGCCGGTAGGCCACTGCTCGAGGCTGTCCTCGATCTGACCGGCCGCATCTACGAGGACTTCACGTTCGATCCAAAGGCGACCACCGTCAGGACGCCACTCGCGGACGTCTTCGAGTCGCGGCGCGGCGTGTGTCAGGACTTCGCGCGGCTGGAGATAGCGTGCCTGCGGTCGCTCGGGCTGCCGGCCCGGTACGTCAGCGGGTATCTCGAGACGGTTCCGCCCCCGAGTCGCCCGCGTCTGCTCGGCGCCGACGCGTCACACGCGTGGCTGGCGGTCTACTGTCCCGGGACCGGTTGGATCGACGTCGACCCTACCAACAACGTGCTGCCCTCGTGCCGGCACCTCACGGTCGCGTGGGGGCGCGACTACGGCGATGTCAGCCCGATCCACGGCGTGATCCTCGGCGGGGGAAAACACACGCTGCGCGTCAACGTCGATGTACTTCGGCTGACTCTTCGATGACGCGCACGGCGACCTCCATGCCAAGGAACGACCAGCTCGGACCGATGAACGTGCCCCACAACGGCAACGCGTTCTCGTGGTTCCACGCCATGGCCACCCGAATCAGGTTGCGATTGCCCACGATGCTGTTGGTGGGATCGAAGTCGACCCATCCGGCTCCCGGCAGGTAGGCCTGCATCCAGGCGTGAGTGTTTCCCCCACTGTCGGCGCTGTCGTACATCTCGGGGAGCACGATGTAGCCACTGACGAAGCGGGCGGCGATGCCGAGCGACCGAGCGGCTTCCATCATGAGCACCGCGAAGTCCCGGCAACTGCCGCTGCCGCGCCGCAGCGTCTCGCCCGGGCTCTGCACGCCCTTCTCACTGCGGCGCAGATACACCAGCTCTTCCTTGATACCACGCGCCATCGAGTGGAGGAGAGTCATCGTGGTGGTCGATCCGGAAGAGGTCAGGAACCGCTCGGTCCACGGTCCGAGGTCGTCGCCGGGGTAGTGGCGCGCCAGGGCGCTCCTGAGATCAGGCCGTTCGTCATCCGAATAGTCGAAGGGATAGGTGTACGCCTCGAGCTCGAGCGCATAGTCGGGTAGCGGCGTCTCGAGGTGCTCGAGGGTGACCGTGCTGTCGAAGCGAAGCTCCGACGCGGCTACGTCGAAGGTCGCGATCGCCACCGAGTTGTCGAAGACGTCGTGAAGCCAGCGGAGGTCCGCTGGGCGCGGCAGGATCTCCAGGTTCGTCGAGACCAGACGGAGATCGTGACTTTCGCGCGGCCGGAACATCATCCGGTGCTCGCCGAACCTCACCGGCTCCGAATAGCGGTAGGTGGTGATGTGCCGTACGGTCAGGAGCCGCATGCGGTCTCGGGGCTCGCGATCTCGTCCGCCCAGACCGTGAAGCCTGCGAGGATGTTGGGACCGAACGTGTTGCTGATCGCGACGTCCGTTGCGTCGCGCCCACGGGCGATGAGCACGCGACCGATCATCGGTTTGTTGTTCCGCGGATCGAACGTGTGCCAGCGCCCGCCTAGATAGGCCTCGAGCCAGGCCGCGAAATCCATTACGCCGTGCGGCGGCGGGACGCCGATGTCGCTGAGGTACCCCGTACAGTACCGCGCCGGAATGTTCATGCAGCGGCAGAACGCGATCGCGAGATGCGCGAAGTCGCGGCACACGCCTATGCCCTCCTGGAGAGCGTCCCACGCCGTTCTCGTCGGCCTCGCGTCCTGGTAGTTGAAGGTGATGTGGCGATGGACATAGTCGCAGATGGCCTGCACCCGTTGGCCCCCCGGGGGAGAGCCGCCGAACAGGTCCCACGCGATGCCGGACAGGCGATCCGTCTCGCAGTATCGGCTGCCGAGGAGGAAGACGAGCGACTCGTCGGGAAGATCTTCCACCGCATGCTGGGGTTCCCACAGGGCGACCGGATCAGGCTCGCCCGTATCGTTTATCACCGCGCTGGCTGACAGTCGCAGCCGACCCGGCGGCGCAACGATGCGGGTGCACCAGTTGCCGAAACCGTCCCTGTAGGACCTCATGGGGACGTACGGCTCCGGCTTCATGAGGTCAGGCGCCACGATGTCGGCGGCGCGCGTGTGGTGGATGTTCAGCATCAGCGCCATCGGCGTCTGTTGCGGAAGATCGAAGATCAGCTCGTAGCCGACACGCATTTGCATGGTCGTCAAGGGGTCACTCGCACGAGTCACTCGCAACGGTCACCCATCGTCTTCCGGCGACATTGACGCAAACCCCCGGCCACCCTGGAGTCACCTTACCAAACGCGTTGGTTCGACCTCCGCCTCGTTCCCCAGCGAGAGCGCCTCCTCGAAGCGGCGGCGGTCACCGCCTGACGCCTCGCCAGCGCGAGATAGCGGACGGTCTTCTCGCGATCGGCGGCCGCTCCCGCCTCGATCAGGTGGGGGCGAGCGCGGAGGCCCGGTTCTCCAGGTCGCCGGCGAAGACCTTCTCCATGGCCTCGGCGCCGGCTCCGGAAGGTGGGAGAATAGCGAACCATGGCCGACGTCGTTCTCTCCGGGCTGACCAAGCGCTTCGGGAACACGACCGTCGTCGACGCGATCGACCTGACCGTCGAGGACCGCGAGCTGATGGTCCTGGTCGGGCCCTCGGGGTGCGGCAAGTCGACGGTGTTGCGGATGGTCGCCGGGCTCGAGGCGGCGAGCGCGGGCACCGTCGCGATCGGCGGCCGGGTGGTCAACGACCTGCCGCCGAAGGACCGTGACATCGCGATGGTGTTCCAGAGCTATGCCCTCTACCCCCACATGTCGGTGCGGGAGAACCTCGAGTACGGCCTGCGGATGCGCCGGGTGGGGCGCCCCGAGCGTGCCCGCCTGGTCGCCGAGGCGGCGGAGATCCTCGACCTCGGCGCGTTGCTCGACCGCAAGCCCAAGGAGCTCTCGGGCGGCCAGCGCCAGCGGGTGGCCGTCGGCCGGGCGATCGTCAGGAAGCCCCAGGTGTTCCTCTTCGACGAGCCGCTGTCGAACCTCGACGCCAAGTTCCGGATGCAGATGCGCGCCGAGATCGCGCAGATCCAGAAGCGCCTGGCGACGACCGCCCTCTACGTCACCCACGACCAGGTCGAGGCGATGACCATGGGCCAGCGGATCGCGGTGATGCGGGACGGCCGGCTGCAGCAGGTGGGGACGCCGCTCGAGGTCTACCGGCGGCCGGCCAACCTGTTCGTCGCCGGCTTCGTCGGCAGCCCGCCGATGAACCTGCTGGCGGTGCGGGTCGGCGGCGACGGCACGCTGCTCACCGGCGCCGGCTTCGAGCTGCCGGTGCCGCGGGCCGCGCGCCAGGCCCTGGGCGGCCAGGACGGCCGCGAGCTGGTCGCCGGCATCCGGCCGGAGGGGTTGGCGGAGGCCGCGAGCGGCTCCTCGTGGGGCGCCCGACTGAGGGCCGAGGTCGAGCTCGCCGAGCCGCTCGGCTCGGAGGTGGTGGTCCACGCCCGCCACGGGAAGCAGACGGTGATCGCCAAGCTCGGGCCGGAGAGCGTCCCCGAGCTCGGCTCCTCGATCGAGCTCACGCTCGACCCCGAGGCCCTGCACCTGTTCGACGCCGCCAGCCAGGCGAGGCTCGACGATGGCCGGACGCCGGCGTGAGCCCGCCGGCGCCCGGGAGGACGGGCTCCGGCTTCCCGCCCGGTTTCCTCTGGGGCGCCGCCACCTCCGCCTACCAGGTCGAGGGCTCGCCGCTCGCCGACGGAGCGGGCGCCAGCATCTGGCACCGCTTCAGCCACCAACCGGGGCGGATCGCCGACGGCGCCACCGGCGACGTCGCCTGCGACCAGTACCGCCGCTGGCCGCACGACGTCGCCCTGATGCGCCGGCTCGGCCTCACCGCCTACCGTTTCTCGATCTCCTGGGGCCGGGTGCAGCCGGAGGGCAGCGGTCGGGCGAACCAGGCCGGGCTCGATTTCTACCGGCGGCTGGTCGAAGCGCTGCTCGAGGCCGGGATCGCGCCGGCCGCCACCCTCTACCACTGGGACCTGCCGGCGGCCCTCGACGACCGCGGCGGCTGGGTCGACCCGGACAGCGCCGGCCGCTTCGCCGACTACGCCGAGATCTGCTTCCGGGCACTCCCCGACGTCCCGCTGTGGGCGACCCTCAACGAGCCCTGGGTGGTCACCGACGGCGGCTACCTCCACGGCGTCCATGCCCCGGGCCACGCATCGGCCGCCGAGGCGGCCCGCGCCGCCCACAACCTGCTGCGGGCACACGCCTTCGGGGTCGAGGCGTACCGCGCGACGGCGCCGGCGGCGGCAGCCGCGGGCGGTGGCATCGGCGTGGTGGTCAACATCGAGCCCAAGCACCCGGCGAGCGACCGGCCGGCCGACCGCGACGCCGCGACGCGCGCCGACGCCTACATGAACCGCCACTTCCTCGAGCCGCTCCTGCTCGGCAGCTACCCGGAGGAGCTCGCCGGGATCTACGGCGAGGCCTGGAGCCCCGACTTCGGCGAGGAGGCGCCGGGGCTGGCGGCGCCGATCGACTGGCTGGGGATCAACTACTACACCCGCTCGGTGGTGCGCCACGATCCGACCGCCTGGGCCGGGGCGGCGCGGGTCCCCCAGGCGGGCCGGCTCCACACCGAGCTCGACTGGGAGGTCTATCCGCCGGGGCTGGAGGAGACGCTGCGCCGGGTGGCCGGCGACTACCCTTCCGTTCCTCTCTACGTCACCGAGAACGGCGCCGCCTTCGCCGACCCCGAGACGGCGCCGCCGGGCGGGGTCGACGACCCCCTGCGCGTCGCCTACCTTCGCGACCACCTGCGCGCCCTGGCCGGCGCCATCGCCGCCGGCGCCGACGTCCGCGGCTACTTCGCCTGGTCGCTCCTCGACAACTTCGAGTGGGCCCACGGCACCTCGAAGCGCTTCGGGATCGTCCACGTCGACTTCGCGACCCAGGAGCGCACCCCCAAGGCGAGCGCCCGCTTCTACGCCGAGGTCATCCGCTCGCACGGCGCGGCGATCGGCGACTGAACCCTGCCCGGTCGGCCCCTGCCCACGCGCCTCACCCCTTCACCCCTTCACCCCGCCCATCAGGATCCCCCGCACGTAGTAGCGCTGGAGCGCCAGGAACAGCAGCAGCGCCGGCGCCACGGTGACCACCGCCGCGGCCATCATCAGCTCGGTGTCCTGCACGTGCTCGCCCGAGAGGTTGGCGACCGCCACCGGCAGGGTGTACTTGCTCTCGTCGGTCAGCACGATCAAGGGCCACATGAAGTCGTTCCAGGCGGTGAGGAAGGTGAACACCCCGAGGGTGAGCAGGATCGGGCGCAGCAGCGGCAGCACGATCGTCCAGTAGATCCGCAGCTCCGAGGCGCCGTCGATGCGCGCCGCGTCGAGGAGGTCGTCCGGGATGCCGAGGGCGAACTGCCGCACCAGGAAGATGCCGAACACGGTGGCGATCCCGGCCACGATCACTCCGGTGAAAGTGTTGACCAGGCCGAGGACGCGCAGCTCGAGGAAGAGCGGCAGCACGGTGACCTGGGGCGGCACGATCAGGGTGGCGACGAGCAGTGCGAAGAGCCGGTCGCGGCCGCGGAAGCGCAGCTTGGCGAAGGCGTAGCCGGCCATCGAGTTCGCGAGCAGCGAGACGCCGGTGATGGCGACGGCGAGGAAGAGCGAGTTGCCGAGGGCGCGGGCGAAGTCGAGGCGGGCGAAGAGCACCCGGTAGTGCTCGAAGCTCGGTGCCGCCGGCAGCAGCCGCAACGGCAGCGACGCCGCCTCGCCGCTGGCCATCAACGAGGCCGAGACCATCCACAGGATCGGTGCCACGGTGAGCAGGGCGAAGAACGCCAGGACGGCGTTCAGGGCGAGGACGGGCGCCGTCCGCCTCACGCGCAGCTCCGTCTCGGCTGCCGCCGTCTCACCTGCCGCTCCCCCGCCGGCGCAGTGCCACCTGCAGACCCGTCGTCACCAGGATGAGGGCGAAGAGCACGAAGGCGATCGCCGCCGCCTGGCCCATGTTCCACCAGCGGAAGCCCTGCTCGTACATCAGCAGCGTGATCGAGGTGGTGGCGTGGAGCGGCCCGCCGCGGGTCATCACGTAGGGCTCGGCGAAGATCTGGAAGACCTGCACCGTCACCAGGACGGCGACGAAGAGCGCCGTCGGCTTGAGCTGCGGCAGGGTGATGTCGCGCAGCTTCTGCCAGCGGCCCGCGCCGTCGAGCGAGGCCGCCTCGTAGAGCGACTCGGGGACCGTCTCGAGGCCGACGACGAAGATCACCAGGCCGTAGCCGAAGGTCCGCCAGACGGCGAGGAGCGTGATCGCCACCATCGCCCACCCGGGCTCGCCCAGCCAGTCGATCGGCCCGATGCCGACCAGCCCGAGGCCGTGGTTGATCAGCCCGAAGCGGGAATGGTAGAGGTAGCGCCAGACGACGGCCACGGCGACCAGGGTGGTGACCACCGGGGCGAAGAAGATTGTGCGGTAGAGCCCGGGGAGGCGCGCCAGGCTCGAGTGGACCATCAGTGCGCCGCCGAGGGCCGCAATCAGGGTCAGCGGCACCCCGAGGACGACGAACACCAGGGTGTTGCGCAGCACCGTCCAGAAGAGCGGGTCGGCGACCAGGCGCAGGTAGTTGCGCAGCCCGACGAAGCGGGCGTTGCCGAGGTCGGCCACGGCGTAGATGTCGAAGTCGGTCAGCGACAGCAGCAGGGCGCCGGCGAGCGGGATGGCGAAGAAGAGGCCGATCGCCGCTAGTGCCGGGGCGAGGAAACCCCAGGCGGCCCGCGCCTCCGAGCGCTCGCGGCCGGCGGCGGCCGGAACGGCGGTCATCGCTCGGCCCCGTCCGACCGCACGGCCCCATCTGACCGCTCGGCCCCGCCCGACCGCACGGCCGCGCGATCGGCGGCCGCTTCCGCCTCGCGGTCGAGCATCCAGCGCCGCTTCTCGAGCATCCGATCGACGTCGGCGTTGAGCCCGGCCAGCGCCACGTCGAGGCTGCGGGCGCCCCGCGCCACCTGCTCGCCCGCCTGGGCGATGCGGGTGGCGATGCGCTCCCACTCGGGTACCTTGGGGGTCGGCACCGCGTGTTCGAGCTGGGCCATGAAGGCCGCCGTCCGGGGGTCCTCGGCGAGCCCGCCGGCCTCCCACACCGAGCGCCGCGCCGGCAGGTTCCCGGACAGCTCGAGGAATCGCGCCTGCTGCTCCGGCTGCGACAGGTACTCGAGCCAGAGCCACGTCGCCGCCGGGGAGCGCGCCCGGCGGAAGACCACGAGACTGGAGCCGCCGGCGAGCGACGCCCCGGGATACGCCATGCCCGCCTCGGGCGGCGGCAGCGGCGCGGTCGCCCACAGGTGCTGCATCTCGGCGGGCAGCCGCCGCTCGAGCTCGCCCAGGTTCCAGGGCCCGGTGATCATCATCGCGAAGGTGCCGGCGGCGAACTCCTGGTAGAGGTTGGCGACGGTCGACTGGTCGAGGGGGGCGGCGAGCCCGTCGGCGAAGAGGCCGGTGTAGAAGTCCATCGCCCGCCGGAAGCGGGGCTCCTCGAAGGCAGCGCGCCGGCCGCCCTCGGCGAGCAGCGGCGCCCCCTGCTGCAGGGCGAGGATCACCGGCTGCGGCCACTCGTCGATCGGCAGCAGGATGGCGTGGCGGCCCGGCCCGCCGGCGTCGCGGATGCGCTCCATCGCCCGGCGCCACTCGCTCCAGCTCCGCGGCGGCCAGGGGCCGCCGGCGACCAGATCGGTGCGGAAGAAGAGCACCCGGGTGTCGACGTACCAGGGGAGGCCCCACACCGTGCCGTCGAGGACGTTGGTGTCCCAGACGCCGGCGAAGTAGTCGCCCGGGTCGACCTCCGACGAGGCCGCGATCGGCTCGTCGAGGGGGGCGAGCGCGCCCAGCGCCACCAGCTCCGGCACCCAGGTGTTGCCGAGCTGGGCGGCGTCGGGCGTCGCCTGGCCGACGAAGGCGGTCAGCAGCTTCTCGTGTGCGGCGGTCCACGGGATCTGCTGCACCTCGACCCGGATCCCCGGGTGGCGGCGCTCGAACTCGGGGACCATCTGCCGGACCACTTCGCCCTCGCGCCCGAAGCCCCAGAAGCGGACGACCGTCTCTTCGTCGCCGCGGGCTCCGCCACAGCCCGGCGCGGCGGCGAGGACGAGGCAGCCGACCACCCACCCGGCGAGGAGCGCCGGGGCGCGCCCGCTCACTCCTCCAGCCACCCGCCGCTGAAGCCCGCCCGCTCGAGGCCGCGGCGCAGGTCGGGGTCGCGGCGCATCACGCGCCAGATCAGCCCCGAGCGGTGGTTCTCGACCATCGCCAGGATGGTGCCCTGGTCGATGCCCAGGTAGTCCGTGTCGAACCAGCCCTCGCCCGGCACCACCTTGCCGTGGCGCACCGGCACGTCGAAGTCGAAGCTCGGATTGAAGGCGTCGAGAAAGCCGTACTGTCCCCAGAGATGCTCGCCCCAGCGCTGGCGCATGGCGACCAGCGCCGGGATGGCGACCTCCGGGGCGAAGGGGACCGAGCCGCCGGCCGCGGTCGGCGCGATGGTGCCGTCGTCGCGGATGAAGTCGGCCCCCACTCCCCGCCCCGCGTAGGTGAAGAACTGCCGGGTCTCACCGCGGAAGGGCAGCTCGAGGTCGGCCGGGCCGTCGCTGGCGGTGATCCCCCAGACGTCCGCCCCGAGGCCCAGCCAGCCGCGCGGGTTGTCGATCGCCCAGGCGCGCTGGGCCAGCGTCGCCCGTCGCGAGTTCTCGAAGTAGTCGATGCCGCGCCGGCTCATGAAGTCGTCCTGGATCCCCCGGAAATCCACCCA